>JBGPHD010000015.1:0-31071 GCA_041484135.1 Gemmatimonadota bacterium | reverse complement strand
GGACCATCGCCTCGTTGGCCCACCGGACCCAGGAGAGGCGGTCGCCGTAGGAGGAGCGGACGCCGCGGGTCTCGTCGCCGGACGTCGCGCGCGAATTGCCCGGTCCCCACATGTCCACCAGCGTGACGCGCGCGCCCATGCGGCGCAGATGGTATGAGGTCCATCCGCCGAAGGCGCCGCCGCCGATGACGACCACATCCGGCGAGCGGCCGAGCGGCGCGGGACCGCGGGCCGGCGCGACGCACGACGCCAGGCCCGCGCCGAGCGTGCTGGCGCCGGCCACCTTCAGGAACTCGCGTCGGTCGAGGGGCATGCCGGCTACTAACGTACCGGCCGCACCGGTTTGCGCCAGCGCCCGACGCACGGCCCGGATCGCGGCGCCTTGCCCCGGCCCGCCCCGCCCCGCTACGATTGACGCCCATGCCAGGTCTCCCGCCCCTCAACGAGCAGATGGACGCGATCCGCCGCGGCGCGGTGGAGATCATCCCCGAGGACCATCTCGCCAAGAAGATCGAGCGCTCCATCCGGATGGGGACGCCGCTCATCGTGAAGCAGGGGTTCGACCCGACCCGGCCGCACCTCCACCTGGGCTACATGGTCTCGATCCGGAAGCTCCGCACCTTCCAGGAGCTGGGCCACAAGGTCGTGTTCCTGCTGGGCGACTTCACGGCCCTGGTGGGCGACCCCTCCGGCCGCAGCGAGACCCGCCCGCGCCTCTCCGAAGAAGAGGTCCAGATCAACGCGGCGACCTATCGGGAGCAGGTCTTCAAGGTGCTCGACCCGGCCGCCACCGTCATCGAGCGCAACAGCAGCTGGCTCGGCGCGCTCAGCACCATCGAGGTGCTGACGCTGGCGTCGCATTACACCGTGGCGCGGATGCTGGAGCGCGACGACTTCGCCAAGCGCTATGCGGCCAACACGCCCATCTCGGTGATGGAGTTCCTGTACCCGCTCCTCGTCGCCTACGACTCGGTGGTCCTCAAGGCCGACGTCGAGATGGGCGGCACCGACCAGAAGTTCAACCTCCTGATCGGCCGCACGCTGATGGAGCGCTACGGGCTGGAGCCGCAGGTCTGCCTGATCATGCCGCTGCTCCGCGGCACCGACGGCGAGCGGAAGATGTCGCAGTCCTACGACAACTACATCGGCATCACCGAGAAGCCCGAGGACCAATTCGGCAAGACGATGTCCATCCCCGACACGCTGCTCGAGGAATGGACCACGCTCGTCTCGACGATCCCGGCGGCCGAGGTGAAAGCGGCGGTGCAGCGGGCCCGGAAACAACCCTACGAGGCGAAGCGCGCGCTGGCGCGGGACATCGTGACGCAGTTCCACGGCGCGGAGGCGGCAGTGCGAGCCGAGGCGCACTTCGACCAGGTGTTCAAGAAGAAGGAACTCCCGACTTCGAGGCCGAGCCTAACGCATGAGCAGGGGAAGCTGGCGACCATCCTGAAGGACATCGGGTTCGCGAAATCGACGAGCGAGGCGCGGCGGATGATCACGCAGGGTGGCGTGCAGGTGAACGGCGCGAAGGCGGAAGACCCCGACGCGGAGCTCGGGCCCGGGACCCACACGGTCAAGTACGGAAAACTGAAGTTCGCCGACGTGACCGTGCCGCGCGGCGCCTGAAGGACCTCCTCCAGCCGCGCCGCCAACTCACTCGGCCGCGGTCAGCACCCTCCGGAACGCATCCTCGGTATCGAACCACTGCTGGCGGCTGAAGCCCAGATCGATGGGCCGCTGCTGGCTGCGCACCATCGTGAACTGGGTCCGGTTGTAGGCCTGCACCCGGGCGGCGAGCGCGGGCCAGTGCGCCGCCTGCTCGCCGCCGGCCATCGCCTGCCACCGGTCGACGTCGCCGAGGAGCGCGGCGGTGCCGTCGATCAGACTCAGGACCCGCCCCACCATCGCCTCGGGGAGTTGCCCGTACTTTCCCTTGAGCTCGGTGAGCGCGCGGACGGAGGCGTAGGACACGTCCACCAGCGCCTGACGGTCCAGCCAGCGCGTCTCGTAATTGAGCCGGTCGCGCCAGTGCAGGCTGACCAGCGCCCGACGGTGTTCCTCGAGCGTCCGGTGCAGCGGGATGTACCCGAAGCGTTCCGGGTCCTCGAACGCCTGGCTGCCCGGATCCAGGAACGGCAGCATCGGGCAGAGGAACGGATAGACCCTCTTTCCGCGGTACTTCCCCAGCAGGTGATCGCAGTAGTCCACGGTCTGCCACACGCTCTGCGCCGTCTGCTGGCTGAGCCCGATCATGAAGTAGATCTCGAACGAGTGCACGTCGTCGATGGTGCCGTCGATGAACGCCTCCATCTCCGCCATGGTGTAGGCGCCCCGCCCGTTCACCGTGGCGATGGCCTGGTCGTGGGTGTCGGGGGACAGCTCGATGATGGCGCGCGCCGGCGCCGCCATCAGGCGCCCCTTCTCGACGGTCGGGAGGCGGTGGAGGCAGTAGTGGACGGTCCGGATGGCCGGATCCTGGAAGACGGCGGTGCCGGCCTCGAACAGCTCGGGGTACTCGTGCCAGAAGTCGATCATCGTGACCGTGTGCCCGGTGGAGGCGGCCGCGATGCTCGCCAACTCCGCCCGCAGGCGCTCCGGGGACTTGTGCACGACGTTCTTGACGCCGAATTGCCGGCGATAGAAGTCGCGGCTGCCGCCGCACCAGGTGCAGCCGTACTCGCAGCCGGCCTGCGGCAGCACCACATTGTACGGCGTCATCCCGCGGCGGCCGTTCCCGAAGATCTCACCCCAGTCCACGGCGGCCGTGTATTCGTCCGGCAGGTGGCTCAACGGATTGACGAGCACTTCGCCGCCGTGCTTCCACGTCAGGTTCGGCACCGCCCGGAGGGCGTCGGGGTCGCCGGCGGCGGCCGCGAGCCGTTCGAGCGGCATCAGGGTGTCGTAGCCGCGCAGGACGTAGTCCACCTGCGGGTACCGCGCCAGCTCCTCGTGGAAGTAGGACGCGCTGATCCCGCCCATCACGACCTTCGCCGAGGGGTGGATCTCCTTGTAGAGGCGGGCGAGCTCGAGGGCGCCGTGCGCGTGCGCGAGCCAGTTGAGGTCCACGCCGAAGAGGGTGGCGGGCGCCCGCCGGAAGAACGCCTCCACGTCGAACCCCGGCTCGCGCAGCATCTGCGAGGCGATGTTGAAGAACTCCGCGCGGAGCCCGCACCGCCGCAGATGTTGCGCCAGCGCGAGGATGCCGACCGGGGGCATCTCGAAGATGGCGCTCACGTGCACGCTGTCGGAATTGCCGAGGTAGGCGAAGACGATGTCGTCTCTGCCGCGGAAGTCGTACACGCTCGGCGCGTGGACCAGCAGGACGTCGTAGGGCATCGTGGAGACGAATCATAGGCCGGGGAGCCGGCCGGACAAACCCTGATCCCGAGCTCGGAATTCGGCGGGACAGCCTACGCGTGATGCACGTCACCCTCGAGCACGTCCACCACCTTCTCCATCTCGTCGATGGTGTTGTAGCAATGCGGGGAGAGCCGGATGGCGCCTTCGCGGAAGGCGCACACCACGCCGGCCTGCTTGAGGCGCCGGTGCGCCTCGCGCGCGTCGTCGGGCGCCACGCACACGATGGCCGAGCGATGCCGCTCGTCGGTGGGGGAGACGATGCGGACGCCGCGGCGCCGCGCCCAGTCGAGGACCGGGTCGGCGAGGGAACGCACGTAGGTGGCGATGGCGTCGACGCCGAGCTCGAGCAGGAGCCCGATCGACGAGGTCATGCCCAGTACGTCCTGGAAGGCGATGGTGTGCACCTCGAAGCGTCGCGCGTCGTCGCGGAGCCGGTCGCTGTAGTTCACGAGGTTGGTGAAATCGTCGGTGCCCTCGTACGCCATCCACCCGGTCAACGCGGGCTCCAGCGTGCCGATGAGGTCCTTCCGCACGTAGCAGAACCCCGCGCCCCACGGCGAGAGGAGCCACTTCTGCGCCCCGCAGGCCAGCACGTCCACGGGGGTCTCGCGCACGTCGAAGGGTGAGTTGCCGATCCCCTGGATCGCGTCCACGACCAGGTACACGCCGTGGGCGCGGCACGCCGCGGAGAGACGCGCGAGGTCCGCCTTGAAGCCGTTGGCGAACTGGACGAACGACACCGCGAGGACGCGCACGCCGGGGTCCGCGACGCGCTCGAGGAGGTACGCCTCATCCTGGAAGCCGGCGGCGGTGACGGGCGCGAGCTCCACGGTGATGCCGCGCTTCCGCAGCGCGAGCCACGGATAGACGTTGGCGGGGAACTCGCGGTCGCTGAGCAGCACCGTCTCGCCGCGCGCGATGGGCAGGGCGCCGGCGGCGATGTTGATCCCGGTGGTGGTGTTGGGCGCGAGGGCGATCTCCCCGGGCTCGGCGTTGATGAGCCGCGCGGCGGCCTCGCGCGCGGCGGCGAGGCCGCCCATGAGGTCGCGGTCGGGGAGCAGGTGGGGCGCGGTGCGCTTGGCGTCGAAGGCCTCGAGGACGAGGCGGGTGCGCTCGGGGATGGGGCCGATGGACGCGTTGTTGAGATAGGTGGTCGCGGCGGTCCAGGGGAACTCGCGGTCGCGCAGCTCGCGCACGAGTTCGCGCAGCCGGGGGACCTCGGCGACGTGGGTCATGAACGGAGTGGCGCGGGCATGGTGGCCGCCGCTACGTTAACCCCCGATGCGACGGCGCGGCAAGCGGCGGTGACTCCCTCCTGGCGTTTCGGTCTCGTCCTCGGCGGCGGCGGCATGCGCGGGCTCGCGCACGTGGGTGTGCTGCGCGCGCTCGAGGAACGGGGCTGGATCCCGGCCGAGGTCGTGGGCACGAGCATCGGCGCGCTGCTCGGCGCGGTGTGGGCCACGGGCCGCTACTCGGTGCCGGAGATGGAGAAGATCTCGCTGGGGCTGCGCCGGCGGGACATCTTCCAGATCGCCCACGCCGACATGGCCTTCAAGCGGATGCGGGCGCCCGCCCTCTACCGCACCGACACGCTCGCCGCGCTGATCCAGGGCCTGGTGGGCGACGTGACGTTCCGCCAGCTCAAGCGCCCCCTCATCGTGAACAGCGTGGACATCAACAGCGGCGCGCAGATGTTCTGGGGCCTGCCGGGGCTCGAGGACGTGGCGGTGAAGGACGCGGTGTTCGCCTCGTGCGCGCTGCCGGGCTTCTTCGCCCCGCACGAGATCGGCGGGCGCTTCTACGTGGACGGCGCGATCGTGGATAACATGCCGGCGCGGATCGCGGCGGCCCGCGGCGTGGACGCGGTGGTGGCGGTGAACGTCGGCGCGTCGAACCTGCTGCGCGCGGACACCCAGGAGGCGGGCTTCGCGGGGGTGTACGCCCGCGGGTCCGAGATCGTGTTCCAGCAGGCGATGGAGTGGCACCTGCGCTCGTGGACCCGGCCGCCGCTCTTGCTGGTGCAGCCGAGCGTGCAGCAGCTCCCGATGATGTCGTTCGACCACACCCGGACGTTGATGGATGAGGGGCGCCGCGCCACGCTGGCGGCGCTCGACCAGGCGGGGGACGCCATCCGGGGGGCGGCAGGCGGAATCTTCCCGCAGCGGCAGGTGCGGATCAAGGTGAACAGCGAGCGCTGCATCGGGTGCGGCGCGTGCCTCTCCTACGCGGCGCCCGGGATGTTCCGCATGGAGAACGGGAAGGCGGTGGCGCCCGACGGGGTGTGCGAGTGGTCGCCGATCGACGGCGACGTCATCCGACACTGCCCCACCTACGCCATCACGGCCCGGCCCGCCGACCCGCTGGCCTAACGGCTCCTGCGCCGCGGGCCGCGGTCCGTGCGCGTGGTGTCGATCCACATCGTGTCCGAGATCCCCGGCGGCGCCCGGCCCGCGGCGTGGCAGTTGTCGCAGGCGAGGCCGGCGCGGAGGACGTGGTCGGCGTGCGTCACCGGGCGGCCCGACGAGGAATCCCGGCCCGCCGACGCCTCCTCGATCCCGTAATGGCAGGACGTGCAGCCCCCGCTCGAGACCACCGGGCCCAATTCGGGAAGTGCCGGCGGCTGCCGCCCCGCCGCCTCGTAGGCCCCCTCGGCCAGGGCGAGCGCGCGTCGCATGGTGCGATCCACCACCGGCAGGTTGTGCATCGGCCCGGCCCGGTCGAGGTACGACAGGAGCCCCGAAGCCTCGCGCAGCCGGGCGCGCGCCGCGGGCGGGGCCGCGCTGTCCCCGAGCGCCGCCGACGCGGCGTCCAGGTAGTCACGCACCCACCCGCGGCGGCGCGCGTACCCGCGCCGCCACCGGTCCAGGATCCCGCTCCACTCCCCGCCGTGGCAGCCGGTGCAGGAAGCCGAGCTGGCGAGCAGCGCCTGGCCGGGCCGGACCGGCGGCCGGCCCGACGCGGCGTGGCACGACCGGCAGGTCACGCCCGCCAGGAACATCGCGCTCGGCCTGACGGAATCGGCTTGCGTCAGGCCGAGCATCAGACGCTGCTCTTCGGCGTGCGCGCCGTGATGGCAGACATTGCAATCCCGCACCCGCGCGGTGTCCGCGGGGATGGGGCGCCGGTGCTTCGCCGCGTGGCAGTCGAGGCACTGGAGCACGATGGACGTGCTCATCGCCACCACCCGGTGGGTGATCCGCTGGTGGCAGGCCGCGCACGCCACGTCCCGGTGCGCCGCATGCGCCGCGTCGGCGGTCACGGTCGTGTCCACGGCATCCGCCCCGCCCGCCGGCCCGTGGCACGCCGGGCAGCGCACGCCCGCCACCGCCGTGTCGCCCTCGATGAGCTGGTAATGGCAGCGGGTGCACGGGACGCCGGCGCTCAGCAGCATCGGGTGCGGCAGGGCCACGCCTTCGCTGGTCTCACGGGTATGGCGCGGATTCTGGTGGCAGGCCGCGCATCCGGTGTCCCGCGTCGTGGCGATGTCCGCGTAGTGGCAGAGCGCGCAGGCGGAGGCGCCGGCGGGCAACGCCGGGCGCCGCGCGTCCCCGCCCTCGTGGTCGTGGCACGCGGCGCAGGGAACCGTGCGGCCGCCCGCGGCGGGATGGCGCGCGTGCGCGAACCTGACCATCCGCACGCTCGCGCTGTCGGGGCCGCCGCCCGGATGGCAACGCTCGGATGCGCAGGCCGCGTCCGGGACGCCGCCCCGCTCGAGGCCGCCGGCGCCGGCGCTGTGGCACCCCACGCACGCCACCCGCGCGTGCGCCGACGCCGCGACGCGGGACCTTCCGCCGCAGCCGGCGAGCCCGGCCGCCAGCAGCAGTAGCGCGAGCGCCGGGAGCCGCGCGGTCCACGCCAGGCGCCCGTTCAACACAGCGACCCCCACAGGATCAGCCCGATCAGGACGAGGCCGATGCCGAGCATCAGCATGCCGGTCACCGCCGCGATCCGGTTCATCCAGCGCGGCGGCGGCGGGGCCGGCTCGTCGGCCACGGCGTGCGGGTTGGGCGCCTTCCCCGCCATGGTCGCCTTCAGCTCCTCGGCGAGCAGCGGATGCTCCTCCTCCATGTACGCGAGCGAGGCGCGGCCCGTGGCCATCACCGCGTCCAGCGGCCACTTGTCGGGACGCAGGTGCACGTTGAAGAAGTGCACGATGAAGATGAACGCCGTCGCGATCATCGCTTCGTACGAGTGGATGATGATCGCGAGGTTGAACAGGATCCCCGGGAAGAACCGCGCGAAGAAGACCGGCTGCCAGAGCATCAGGCCCGTGAAGCCGATCGCGCCCACCCCCCACAGCTCGGCGAAGTAGTCGAACTTCTCCATGTAGCTGTAGCGGCCGAAGCGCGGCTGCGGCCCGCGCCCGAAGAACCACTGCACCATCTGCCACGCGTCGCGCACGTCCTGGGTGCGGAAGACGATCGAGTCCTTGCCGATGAGCATCCGGCGCCGGTCGCGGGACTTCCAGAGCCGCAGCGTGACGTAGCCCGCGTAGAGCCCGAAATACCCGAACACGAACGCGCCGGCCGCGCGGTGGATGAGGCCGGCCCGGTGCGCGCCGCCCAGGGCCGCCATCAGCGAGCTGGCCCAGACGGTGCAGCTGAACCGCAGCGGCAGCCCGGTGATCACCAGCAGGAAGAACGTGATCACGACCATCGCGTGGACGATGCGGAAGATGACGTTGAAGCGCCAGACGTACGGCCCGCCGCCGCGCAGCGCCGCGTCGAGGGGTTGCCCGGGCGGCGCGTGCGCCGAGGGCCGCCGGCGCCGCTCGATGTTGGTGCGCCGGTACCAGAGCAGGGTGTGCGTGCCCCAGACGAGCATCGTCCCGAAGAGGGCGACGTTCATGAAGAGCCAGACGTAGAACAGCAGCGGGTTCTGGGCGCGGCTCCGCGGGTTGGCGTGCGGCCGGTAGCCGGCGAAGCCCCCGCGCGCCGTGCTGTGGCAGCGCCGGCAGGTCGTCATCCGGTTGGCGATGGAGACCGACGAGCTGCTGTCCGACGCGGGCAGCACCCCGTGCGCGTTGTGGCAGTCGGCGCACTCGGCGGCGCGGAGCGAGCCCACCTTCGAGGCCTGGCCGTGATAGCTGTCCCGGTAGGTCGCGCCGTACCGCTCGTGACAGCGCGTGCACGCGTCGGCGACGGCGAAGCGCCAGGCGGGGTCGTTGGCGTGCCGGATGCCGTGCTCGCCGTGGCAGGAGACGCAGGTGGCCGCGGTGTCGGCGCCGATCGGCTCCGCACCGGACGCCTGACGGACCGCGGTGCGCCCGTGGACGTCGCTCCAGTAGGCCGCGCCTTCCTTCGCGTGGCAGGCCGTGCACGCGCGGGCGAGGGTCACGTCCACCCGGCGCGTGGCGTCGTCCGGCACCGGCCGCATGTCGTGGGCGCCGTGGCAGCGGGTGCACGCGACGGAGTCCGCGTGGACGTCCCGCCTCGAGCTCCGCACCTGTTCCTGGTGGCAGCGGGTGCAGGCCTGCCGCATCGCGGCCCGGCCGGCGGCGGTAGGCAGGAAGCCCGACCGCGCGATGTCGTGGCCGCCGTGGCACGCGGAGCAGGTCGCGCGTACCGAGTCCGACGGACCGTGCGGCCCGTGCACGCCCCGGAGCCAGAGCGAGTCCTGCGCGGCGTGACACCGGGCACAGAGGACGGTGCGCGCCCGGGCCGGATCGTGCGGGAACTCCTGCACGCCGGTGTGGCAGGCCACGCACGCCACCGCCGCGTGCGGCCCGCCGGAGAGGGCCGCGCGCGTCACCACGAGTCCCGCGCCGATGTTGCGGTCCGAAGCCGCGCGCAGCAGGAACTCCCGGCTGCCATGGCAGCGCTCGCAGTCCCCCGGCCCCTGGGTGCGGGCCGGTGCGGGCGGCGCGCCGACAAGGAGGGCCGCCACGAGCAGAACGCCTACCATGACCGCCTCCGCGCCATCGCGCCCATCCGCCGTCCGCCTAACACAGCTGCACCCACATGATCATGCCCACGATGACGAGTCCCACCGCCAGCGCCAGCAGGCCGAGCCCCGCGCCGAGCAGCGTCATCCAGCGCGGGGGCGGCGGCGCGGGTTGGTCGGGGACCGCGCGGGCGCTGACCGGCCGCGACGCCATGTCGCCCCACGAGGCGGCGGTGAGCGGGTGGTCCGCCTCGAGGGCCTCGAAGGTGGCGCGCCCGGTGAACATGACGCCGTCGAGCGGGAACTTGTCGGGCCGGAGGTGCACGTTGAAGAAGTGGATGAGGAACATGAAGCCGGCGGCGAGCATCGCCTCTTCCGAGTGGATCACCGCCGCGACGTTGAAGGCCCATCCCGGGAGGATCCGCGTGAAGACGCCGGGGAACCACCGGACCAGGCCGGTGCCGCCGAGCAGGACGATCCCCCAGAACGCGCCGAAGTAGTGGAACTTCTCGTTGTAGCCGTACCGCCCGAAGCGCGGATACTCCGCCTTGCCGAAGAACCACTTGAACATCTGAAGGAAGTCGCGCAGGTCCTGCGGCTGCGCGACCATCGAATCGGGACCCCAGAACATCGCGCGCTTGTTCGGGGAGCGCAGGATCACGAACGTGGTGTGGATCACGTGGGTGAGGAAGTAGGCGACGGTGACCGCACCCGCCGTGCGGTGCACCAGCCCCGCGACCCGCGTTCCGCCTAACAGTCTCATCATGTCCACGGCCCAGACCGCGCACGAGAACCGGAGCGGCAGGCCGGTGATGACGAGGGCGAAGAAGCTCACGACCGAGACGCCGTGGATGAGCCGGTGGATGAGCTTGAAGCGCCAGACGTACGGCCCCTTCCCGCGGTCGGCGCTGTCGATGGGCGTGCGTTCTTTGGGCGCGGGCGGGAGGCCCAGGGCCCGGCGGCGCCGGCGCTCGTTCCACCGGAGTACCAGGAGCCGTGAGAGCCAGAGCAGCGTGTGCAGCCCGAAGACCGCGAACACCGAGAAGAGCAGCACGTTCATGAACAGCCACGCGGTGAAGACCGGCAGGCTGTCGGACGGGTCGTGGGCGCGCACGTGGGCGCGGTAGGAGATGAAGCTCGGCCGCGCCGCGGTCGCATGGCACCGGGCGCAGGTGCTCACGCGCCGCGCGACCGAGGTCGGCGAGGCCGGGTCGCTGGACGGGCGGATGTCGTGGGAGCCGTGACAGTCCACGCACCGCGCGGCCCGGTAGTAGCCGAGGCGCGTGGCGCGGCCGTGGTAGGTGTCGGCGTACGACTCGCCCTCGGCGCGGTGGCAGGCGGCGCAGCGCTGGATGAGCCCGACCTCGCGGTCGATGCTGCGCGCCGGCTTCATGCCGTGGCCGCCGTGACAGGCGATGCAGGTGGCCGCGGTGTCGCCGTGGATCGCCACGCGGCCCGTGGCCTGGTCCTGCGCGGTGCGGCCGTGCACGTCGTGCGTGGCCAGCGCGGCGACCTCGGCGTGGCAGGCGGCGCACCGCCGCGCGATGCCGACGGGGACGCCGTGGGTCGCCGGGTCGCGGACCGGCTGGACCATGTGGGACCCGTGGCAGGCGGCACAGCTCACCTTGCCGCGGTGGACGTCGCCGGGCGGGAAAGCGCGGTCGGTGTGGCACGCCACGCACCGCGTCGCGAGGACGGTGAGACCCTCCAGCCGCTCGAGGTCGCGTGCGCGCCGGATGTCGTGCGTGCCGTGACACGCGACGCAGGAGGCCTCGCGTTCCCCGCGGCGCCCGCCGTGCGGGCCGGCGCGCCAGAGGGAATCGGCCGCGGCATGACAGGTGGCGCACGGCACCGTGGCCCGGGCCTCCACCGGATGGGGCAGGAGACCGGGGATCGGGTGGCAGCGCACGCAGGGGACGTCGGCGTGCGCCGAGCCCGCGAGGCTCGCGCCGCTCACCAGGAGCGACTCGGGGCGGGTGCCCGCCGGGGCCCGGCGCGCCAGGACCTCGAGGTCCGCGTGGCACCGCAGGCACTCGGCACTGGCTCGGCGTTCGTTAGGCGTCTGGGACCGGAGGGGTGAGACGCTGCCCAACGCGAGCAGCGCCGCCGCCAGCAGGCCGTAGCGCTTCATCCGGGTGCGCACCTGGTGCCGGCTGATGCCGAGCGCCTCCGCCGCGTGCGACTGGTTGCCGCCCGCCTTGGCGAGCGCGTCCTCCAGCAGCCGGCGCTCGACCTGCTGGAGCGTAGCGCCGCCCTCCGCCACGGCCGGGTGGGGCCCGGCGGAGAGCTCGGGCGGGAGCTCACGGGCACCTAACGTCTCGCCGTCGGCGAGGAGCACCGCCCGCTCGATCACGTTCTTCAGCTCGCGCACGTTCCCCGGCCAGGAGTACCGCTGCAGCATCGCGAGCGCCTCGGGGGCGATGCCGGAGAGCTTCTTGGCCAGCTCGCGGTTGAAGAGCGCCACGAAGTGCTTGGCCAGCGTCTCGATGTCCTCGGGGCGCTCGCGCAACGGCGGCATGGTGATGGGGATGACCCGGAGCCGGTAGAAGAGGTCGGCGCGGAACCGCCCCTGCTCGACCTCTTCGGCCAGCGAGCGGTTGGTGGCGGCCATGATCCGCACGTCCACCTTGAGGTCGCGGGTGCCACCCAGGCGGCGGAAGGTCTTCTCCTCGATGAACCGCAGCAGCTTGGCCTGCACGCCCGGCGTCAGCTCGCCGATCTCGTCGAGGAAGAGCGTGCCGCCGTCCGCCATCTCCACCAGCCCGCGCTTGGCCGCATGCGCGTCGGTGAAGGCGCCGCGCTCGTGGCCGAACAGCTCCGATTCCATCAGCGTTTCGGGGAGCGCGGAGCAGGTGACGTTCATGAACGGCTTCGCCGCCCGCGGGCCAAGACGGTGGATCGCCTGCGCGATGGCCCCCTTCCCCGTCCCGCTCTCCCCCTCGATGAGCACGGTGGTGGCGTCCGCCGCCGCGAGCCGCTCGACCAGCGCGAACACCCGTCGCATCGCCGGCCCCTCGCCGATCACCGTCGTGCCGGCGAGCGAGCTCTTGTCCCGGAGCGACGCCACCTCCCGCCGCAGCGCCGTCAGCGTCAACGCGTGCCGGACGGTCGCGAGCGCGCGGTCGAGCGAGAACGGCTTCTCGAGGAAGTCGTGCGCCCCGAGCTTCAGGGCCTCCACCGCGAGGCTCACCGTGGCGTGGGCCGTCATGACGACCCAGGCGCTCTCGCCGCGCGGCACCTCGCGCAGTAGCTCGAGCCCCTCGCCGTCGGGCAGGCGGAGATCGAGCAGCACGACGTCGGGCGTCGCGGCGTCCAGGCAGGCGCGCGCCTCGCGCAGGGTCGCCGCCGTCGCGACCTCGATCCCCTCGTGCTGCAGCCGCTCGGCCAGCACGCTCCTCAACAGGGCGTCGTCCTCCACGATCACGACGCGCTCACCGGCCATCAGGCACCCCCCGGCTGGCCGTTCGGCGCCCGCATCGGCAACCGCACATGGAAGACAGTGCCCCGTCCCACCTCGCTCTCGACCGCCACGTGGCCGCCGTGCGCCACCACCACGCGCGCCACCAGCGCGAGCCCGAGCCCGGTGCCGTAGGGCTTGGTGGAGAAGAACGGCTTGGGGATCCGGGCGAGGTTCTCGGGCGGGATGCCGATCCCTTCATCGGCCACGTCCACCAGCACTTCGGCGCCGGACGCCCGCGTCCGCACCGTGAGGTGACCGCCGTTCGGCATCGCCTCGACGCCATTCACCAGCAGGTTCACGAACGCCTGCTCCAGCCGGGCCGCGTCACCCGGGATCACGGGCACGGCACGGTCGTAGTCGCGCTCGATCGTCACCCGTTCGGTGTTCGGCAGTCCGGAGAGCCGCACCAGCGCCGCGTCGATCACGTCGCTCAGCACCAGGGGCTGCGTGTTCATGCCCACCGGCTTGGCCAGGCTCAGCAGGTCGCGCAGGGTCCGGTCCAGCTGCACCAGCTCGCCGTCCACCCGGCGCAGAAGGTCCCGTTCGCCGTCGCTGATCGCGTACTCCTGCGCGATCAGCTCGATGGCGCTCTTGATCCCCGCGAGCGGCCGCTTGATCTCGTGCCCCACCTCGGCCGCGAGCGCGCCCACCTCCGCGAACCCCGCCTGCTCCGCCAGCGTGCGGTCGCGCGTCACGACCATCCGCTCCGCGCGCTCCTCCCGCGCGAGCAGCGCGTCCACCGAATCGCCGAGCCGGCCGAACTCGTCGCGCCGCTCCATCCCGACCCGCGCGCCCGGCTCGCCGGCCCGCGCCCGCGCCAGTCCCGCTCGGAGCTGCCCCAGCGGGGCCACGATCTCCCGCTCCAGCATCGTGCCCAGCACGATGGCGTAGGCGAGCCCCAGCACCACCGTCAGGGCCACGCTGTAGGTGCGGCCCCGACTGATCATGTCGGCGATCCGCTTGGCATTGAGATCGAGCTCCAGGGACGAGCGGCCACCCGGTCCGCCCACCCCGGACAGCGGCACGACGACCGCCACCACGGACGCTCCGCGACCCCGCACCACGTAGCCTTCGGGCGGAATGTCCCGGGGGTCGGCCAGGCTGTCGCCGGGCCGGCTCTGCCCTTCCTCATTCGCGTAACTCGACATCAACACTCGGTTATCGTACGCGACGATGCGGAATCCCTGGGCCGGCGGGCGCATAACGAGCGAATCGAGCCGTTCCCGCACCAGACCCGCCTGACCGTGGGCCAGCGCGCCCTCGATCGACGGCCGGACGGCTCGGGCGGTCATCAGGGCGTGTTCGGCGGTGAGGGCGAACTGCTCGTTTTCCCAATACCGGAACGACAGCAGGGTCGCGGTGCCGAGGACCACGAGCAGGGCACCGAGAGCGGTCACGAGGACCTTGGCGCGAACCGACAGATCTTGGAGGCGCATCCACTGTCCCGAAACGCGCAATCCGTGTGCCGCTCGGCACACGGATCGCGTTCAGGCGGAGAAGCGCTGTCGCTAGAGGGCCAGGAGTCCCAGCAGCGCGCCGGCGGATGCGTGCGCCGCGATCGCGGTGCCCAGTCCGCGCCGGTAGAAGAGATACCCGAACACCGCCGCCGGGATGGCCATCCGGGCCACCACGTAGGAGACCGTCACCGCCATCCCCGGGAGCCCGAGGCCGGGCACCGCGGGCCAGTGGATCAGCATGTCCGCGAGCGTCGCGATGCAGACCGCGGCGGCGACGGCCCAAGTGCGGTGCGGCGGGACCAGGCGCATCGCCAGCACGAAGACCGCGGTGAAGAGGAACAGCCGCAGCGCCAGCTCGCCGGTGATCGCATCGGCCAGGGCGAGCACGACGGCCGGCCCGACGCCTAACCGTGCGGCCTCGGTCGGGATGCCCAGGACGCCTTCGGTGAACGGCACGGCGAGGAGGGCGAGGCCCAGGCCCGCGGCCAGCGCGAGACCGGTGCGGCCCAGAAGGTCCTGCCAGCGGCGCGGCGTGCCCAGGCGCGCGACGGGAAGGAGCGGGCGGATCCGGCGCAGCAGCGCCAGCCCGGTCGTGATGATGGGACCGTAGAACCAGAAGGTCGCGGCGAAGACGAACACCACCGCGCCGATCCCGCTGAGCCGGATGTCGGTGAACCAGATCTGCGGGCGCCGCACCATCACCATCACGGCGAGCGCGAGGAAGGTGGCGACGACGCCGATCGTCCCGGGAACGCGGTCGGGCCAGCGCCGGTACGCGAGCTTCGCGGCGTCGAGTCCGGCGCTCACGGCGAAGGCGGCCGTGCCCGCCATGATCACCCAGGCGAAGACCAACATGCCGGTCGCGAGGATCTTGTGGCTGTGCAGCGCGATGGGCAGCGCGGCGACCCAGCCCGCGGTGAGCCAGCCGAGGAGCAGCGCGGGGACGAGGTAGATCGTGCCGTGCGCCATCTGTCCCGCGGCCTGGCGCGGGGTCGTGCCCTCGGCCCGCCCGAAGATCCCGAGCGCCAGTCCGTGCACCAGGCCGAGCCCGGCGCCCACCATGTACAGCAGCACGCTCATCATGAGGAACGCGTGGGCGCTGAGCCGGTCGGTCGCCAGAAGGCCGGCCACCGAGGCGCCACCGAGGAGCAACCCGCCCGCGACCGACCAGGCGATGAGCACCACCGCCGGGAGTTCGATCTCGCGCTTGGGGACCCGCACCGCGTTCGCTTGATTGGAGATCGTCGCCGTCGTCATAACTACCTCCTGCCTGAGTCTCATCGATCCTGCGCTTCCGACCATGAGAAGAGGCAGGAGCGGTGCCAGGCGGGGAGGGCGGGCGGCGGCAGGGGCTATCGTGTTGTCACGACACGAGCTGGGCGACGCTGCACCGAACGGTGCAGATCCAAGGTGCGCCGCCTTGGTGCGCTGATCGGCTCAGTTGGTGTGCGGGGAGGGACAGGGGTTAGGGGTTAGGGGTTAGGGGCTGGAGCGGATTCCGGCAGGCATCCCTAATCCCTAATCCCTAACCCCTGTCTTTGGAGGCTGGCGCCGCCAGAGCCGGTGCGTCCACAGGTACTGCTCCGGGGCCTTCCGGATCTCCGCCTCGAGGATCTCCCGGAAGCGGGTGGAGATCCGCGCGATCACCTCCCGCGTCTCGCCTTTGGGCTCGGGGTCGATCATCTCGGCGACGAGACGGAAGCGGCCGCCGGGGAGGGCGATGAGCGCGCCGAAGGCCACCGGCGCGCCCGCGCGCGCGGCGAAGAGGCCCGGCCCTTCCGGGGTCTTGGTGGGCCGGCCGAAGAACGGGACCCAGGTGCTGCCGTGAATCGGGCTCTGGTCCGCTACGAGCGCGACAGGCCGGCCCGCGCGCAGCGCCGCGAGGACACCGGTCCGCGCTTCGGGCATCGGGATAGGCTCGACGCCTAACGCCCTCCGCATCCCCTCGGCGATCCGCGCCGCGAGGCCGGCGGACGGCGGCTTCACCACCGCCGCGGGCCGCGCCCCCTGCGCGGCGATCCATGCCCCGGCGAGCTCCCAGTTGCCCAGATGCCCCGTCAGCACGATCAGGCCGCGGCCGAGCGCGAGCAGCTCGGCGAGCCTCGGGGCGGCGTCGGCGGCGTCGACGAAGGGGACCAGCGACTGGGGGCCGGTCGCGGCGAAGCGCAGCGTGTCCGCCGCGGTGCGCCCGAAATGCGCGTACATCCGCCGGCCGAGCGCGGCGCGGTCCCGCGGCGTGAGGTCGGGGAAGGCGATGGCGAGGTTCTGGTCGGAGACTTTGCGGCGCAGCGCGAAGGGATCGCGCGCCAGCCGGCCGAGAGCCGCGCCCACGGCGCCGGTGAACGACCGCGGGAGCGCGCGCGCGGCGGCGAGCGCCAGGGCGACGGCGGGATCGCGCCGCGGGGCGGGAGCGGGGATCAAGCGGAGAGGACCGGCCTCCGCTCGTCGCCGAACTGGAGCAGGTAGAGGCGCCGGTAGAGGCCGCCCTTCTCCAGCAGCTCCTCGTGGCGGCCGCGCTCCACGATGTGCCCGTGGTCGAGCACCAGGATCCGGGTGGCGTGCTGCACGGTGGAGAGCCGGTGCGCGATGACGAACACGGTGCGTCCCTTGAGCAGCCGGTCGATCGCCTCCTGGACCAGTCGCTCGGACTCGGTGTCGAGGGCGCTCGTCGCCTCGTCGAGGATGAGGATGGGCGGATCGCGGAGCAGGGCGCGCGCGATGGCGATGCGCTGCCGCTCGCCGCCCGAGAGCCGCGCGCCGCGCTCGCCGAGCACCGTGTCGTACCCCTGCGGCAGCGCGGCGATGAAGTCGTGCGCGTTGGCGGCCCGCGCCGCGGCGATCACCGCCGTCTCGTCGTACCGGTCGAGCGCACCATAAGCGATGTTGGCGCGCGCGGTGTCGTTGAAGAGCACCGTCTCCTGGCTCACGATCCCCATGAGCCCGCGCAGCGAGGGGAGCGTGAAGGCGCGGAGGTCGGTGCCGTCGAGCGTGACGGTGCCGCGCGTGGGCTCGATGAACCGCGGGATCAGGTCCACCAGCGTGCTCTTCCCCGCCCCGCTCGCCCCCACGATCGCGACGATGTCGCCCTTCTTCGCCTCGAAGCTGACGTCGCTCAGGACGAAGGGGCCGCCGTCGTACGCGTAGGCGACGCCCGTGAACACCAGGCCGCGCGCGAGCCCGGTCGCCGTCCCGGTCCCCGGCGCCGTCGCCTCTTCCGCGGGCTGGTCCAGGACCTCGAGCACCCGCTCGCCGGCGCCCATGGCCTGCGCGAAGACCGACGGGAAGTTCGCGATCGTCTTGAGCGGGACCAAGAGCCGGAGCGCCACGAACAGGAAGGCGATGAAGCTCTCGGGCCGGAGCTGCGCGCCGGGGCCCGTCGCGAGGCGGGTCCCCACCCAGAGGAGCAGCACCGTCACCAGCGCCCCGAAGGTCTCGTTGATGGGCTGGGTGGCGAGCGCGAGGCCCTGGACCCGCAGGGCGCCCTTCATGTAGCGGCTCGCCGCTTCCCCGAAACGCCGCCGCTCGTAGCCCTCCGCCGCGTACGCCTTCACGAGACGCGCGCCGGCCACCGTCTCCTGCATGAGGCTGGTCAGCTCGCCGCGGTCGTCGAGGGTCCGGCGCAGGCGCCGGGAGAGGCGCTTCACCACCGGCCGGAGCGCGAAGGTGACGAGCGGCGCAAGAACCAGCGCCAGCAACGTCAGGCGCCACGAGAGCGCGAACAGGATGACGAGGTACACCGTCACCGTCGCGAACGCCTGGAGCAGGGCGTTGGCCTGGTCGCCGAGGATCCCCTTCATCTGTTCGGTGTCGGCGAGCATCCGGGTGAGGAGCTGGCCGCCGCGGGTGCGCTGGAAGTAGTCGAGGCGCATCCCCTGGAGGTGCTGGTACATCGCGTTCCGGAGATCGCGGACCACGTGCTCCTGGATGTTGGCGCTGCCGAGGCGCGAGCCGTACACCAGCATGTTCTTCACCAGCACCGACCCCAGGATCATGATCGCGACGTTGCGGAACGCGGTGGCGGGATCGACGCGGGTGATCAGGCCGCCCACCAGCCAGTCGAGCGCGCGCTCCACGCCGTTCTGTCCCGCCGCCGGGAGCAGCGACGACTCGCCGAAGACGGCGCGCAGGAACGGGATGATCATCGCGAAGGTGAACCCGTCGAGCACCGAGCCCACGGCGGCGGCGCCGAAGGCGGCGAGGAGGAGCGGGAGGTACGGCCTGGCGAACCGCAGCAGCCGGCGGTAGCGGCTCACCCTAACGGCTCGTCCGGGGCGTGAGGAGCGCGATGGGCAGGATCAGCTCTTCCGGCGAGACGCCGCCGTGGAGGAAGGCGCCGCGGTAGCGCGCCTGGTATTCGCGGAGCTTGGTGGGATACACGAAGAACCGGTCACCCACCGCGAAGAGCGCGCGCACGCCCAGGTGCCGGCGCGGCAGGCCGTACCGCTCCGGGTCGTCCACCGTGAGCGCCGCGTTGGCGTCCTCCGCGCGCAGGTCCTCGCCGAACTTGAACCGGAGGTTGCTGGTGGCGTCCCGCTTGGCGAACACCGTGGCCGGCGTGTGGCAGTGGATGGACCCGTGGTCGGTGGTGAGCACCACCCGCACGCCGCGGCGCTCGGCCTCGAGCAGGGCGGCCTTGAGGGAGGAGCGCTCGAACCACGCGCAGGTCAGCGCGCGCAGCGCCGCCTCGTCCTTGGCCACCTCGTGGAGGATGGCGTTCTCGGTCCGGCTGTGCGTGAGCTGGTCCACGAAGTTGAAGACCAGCGCCGTCACCCCGTCCTGCGCCAGCGCCGACGGGAGCCGGCGCATCATCTCCTCGCCGTCCCCGCCGCCCGAGAGCTTCTCGTACCGCGTGGCGACCGGGTGGCCCATCAGCCGCTCGAGCTGCTTCGCCAGCAGGTCGTGCTCGTGCGCGTTCAGGCTCTCCTCTTCCTTCTCCGTCCACCACTCCGGGAACTGCGCCGCGATCTCGCGCGGGAGGAGGCCCGCGAAGAGCGCGTTCCGGCTGTACGGCGTGGCGCTCGGCAGGATGCTGTAGTAGTAGGAGGTCTCGATGTCGAAGTGCGGCGCGATCAGCGGCTGGAGCGCCTCCCACTGGTCGAGCCGCAGGCAGTCCACCACCACGAACAGGACCTTGCCGTGCTCCTTCAGCACCGGCAGCACCATCTCCTCGACGACGTCCGGGGAGAGCGCGGGCCGGTCCGCGGTGGGCTGGTTGATCCACCCGGCGTAGTGCCGGGTGATGAACGCCGCGAAGTCGCGGCGCAGGCCGCTCGACATCGCGCGCAGGGCCTCGAGGAGGCCGGGCTCGTTCGCCTCCGCGAGGCGGATGTCCCACACCGCCAGCTCGCGCACCAGGTCGATCCACTCGCGCCACCCGAGCGCCGTGGCGCGCCGCGCCTCCAGCTCGCGGAACCGCGTCACGAACTCGCGCGCCAGGTGCTGCTGGCGGATGCGGTCCCCCTCGAGGAGGCGCGTCACCACCGAGAGCACCTGCCGCGGCTGCACCGGCTTGACGAGGTAGTCGTCCACCGCGAGGCCGATCGCCTCGTTCATCGTGGCCTGGTCCTCGGACTTGGTCACCATCACCACCGGGACCTGGGGGTCGAGGGACCGGATCGCGCCGAAGAGCTCGAGGCCGCGCTGCCCCGGCATCTGCTCGTCCACCAGCACGACCCCGTACGCCTGCCGCCGCAACATCTCCAGCGCGTCGTCCCCGTGCGCCGCGGCCTCGACCGCGTACCCGTGGTCGGTGAGGAAGCGCCGGTGCGACTCGAGACTCTCGATCTCGTCGTCCACCCAGAGGATGCTCTTGGGCCGCAGGGTCATGCGCCAACCTAGCCGGTTCTCCGCGCCGCCGCTACATTCCGCGGCACCTTCCCCAACGCCGACCACGATGAGCCATCCGGCCCTTTCCGGCACCGACACCGCCTTCGCCACGCTGCTCGAAGAGAGCGCGCGCGGCCCGGAGCGCGACGGCGTCTTCGCGCTGTGGCTGGTGGTGCGCGCCGCCCTCGGGGCCGCGCCGCCGGCCCGGCCCGCCCCGCGCGAGGCCGAACGCCTCCGCGCCCTGTCGGCCCGGCTCCGCAGCCTCAACGCGCCCGCGCCGCTCCGGCGCTCGCTCACCGCCGCGCTCGACGACCTCACCCTCCCCAAGGTGACGCCCGCCGTCGTGCTCTCGCACCTCGTCGCCCCCTCGGCCGAGTGCCTGAGCCGCAAGGCCGCCGACGCGGTAGCCGCCGCCGCGCGCGCGGCACGGCCGGCGCCCGCCTCCTCCCGCGCGCACGCCTGATGCCCGACATCCCGCGCCGCACCAACCCCATCACCGACGTCGTGGGCCGCGTGGATCGCCAGCTCACCGGCGCCGCCAACGCCGAGACGGTCGCGAGCGGGTTCCCGAGCGTGGACCGGATGCTCGGTGGCGGCTTCCGGCGGCGCGACCTGGTGGTCCTCGGCGGCGACGTCGGCGTCGGGAAGTCGTCGTTCGCCCTCGCCGTCGCGCTGCGGGTGGCCGAGCGCGGCGAGCCCGCGGTCTTCGTCTCCGGGGAGATGGACGAGGAGCGGCTCTGGGAGCGCGCGCTGGGGATCGAGAGCCGCACCCGGGTGGACGACATCCGGCGCGGCCGGCTCTCCGACGAGGCGCGCGCCGCCCTCGGTGGCGCCGCGGTGCGGCTCCGCGACCGGCCGCTGGTCTTCATCCCGTCCGCCGCGGACAACTTCGACGACGTGACCGCGCGCATCGAGGCCGCGGGCGCGCCCATCACGGTGGTGGACTACCTCCAGCTTCTGCCGCCCCGGCGCGGCCCCCGCGACCAGGCGGAAGAGGCCGCCGCCGCGGTGCGCCGCCTCAAGGAGGTCGCGCTCGCCGCCGACTCGGCGCTCCTGTTGGTGGCCCAGCTGCCGCGCTTCAACGCCAAGCGCCGCGACCCCAGGCCCGGGCTCGACGACTTCGGGGCGCTGGGCGCGGTCAAGTACCACGCCGACGTCGTGCTGGGGCTGTATCGCGAGGAGATGTATCAGATGGCGCGCGGCGTGGAGGGAGCGACGGAGTTGATCGTGGCCAAGAACCGCCACGGCGCCACCGGCTTCGTGGACCTCTATTTCTACAAGGACTGGATGCGCTTCGAAGACATGGTGGACCCCGACCGCTAGCGCGGGGGCCGCACCGTCGAATCCCGCGTCCGCGTCGTATCGAGGGCCTGCGCGCCGATGATCGTGTATTGCGCCGCGCCGGGACCGGCATCCCGGATCCGGATCCATAGCGGCGGTCCGTTCCGCTCAGCGTAGAGCTGCACCACGCCCGAATCGGTCGCGTCGCCCTTGATGCGCCAGCCCCGCTGCCGCAGCACCCGCCGGTAGGCCGCCGCCACCGAGTCGCGGCTCAACGGCACGAGGAACACGAGCTGGAGCGCCTCGGGGGTCCCGGAGCGCTCCACTTCGTCGGAGCCCTCCAGAATGGGCACATCGCGCAGCACCCTGAGCGGGGAGACCATGGGAGCCGTCCGCGAGTCCGAGGCGGAGGGCGGCGCCTCGGCCTGCGCGCCGGGCTCTCCACCAGCGGCCGCGCCCGATTCCCGCCCCTTACACGCGACGGCGAGACAGGCGAGCAGGGCGGCGGCGACAGTCCGGGAGGTCATGGGCGCGAAGTATCATCGGACCGTCGAAACGGGTCAAGCGCGTTCCGTTGCTCGGCTTAGGAACGCGGGATAGATTGCCGCATCCGCGGGGGGACGTGTGGCCGGCCATAATAAATGGAAGCAGATCAAGCGGAAGAAGGCGGTCACCGACCAGCGGCGGGGCGCGCACTTCACCAAGCTCATCAAGGAGATCACGGTCGCGGCCAAGCAGGGCGGCGGTGACCCCGCCGGCAATGCCCGGCTGCGCGTCGCCATCGAGGCGGCCCGCTACGCCAACATGCCCGCCGACAACATCGACCGCGCCGTCAAGAAGGGCACCGGCGAGCTCGAGGGCGTGCATTACGAGGAAGTGACGTACGAGGGCTACGGCCCCGGCGGCGCGGCCATCTTCATCGAGTGCACCACCGACAACCCGACCCGCTCCGTCGCCGACATCCGCCACCTCTTCACCCGGTTTGGCGGGAACCTGGGCACCGCGGGCTCCGTGGCGTGGATGTTCGACAAGCGCGGCCAGATCGAGGTGGACGCCACCCGGTTCGACGAGGACGCCACGATGGAAGCGGCGCTCGATGCCGGCGCGCTCGACATGACGCGCGAGGGGGACGCGTTCCTGGTCACGACCGGCGTCACCGACTTCCACGCGGTGCAGGAAGGCCTGCGCAAGGCGAAGATCGCGTGGGACACGGCCGAGGTCGTGATGGTGCCGAAGTCCACCGTGAAGGTGGAGGGCGGCGACGCCGCGAAGCTCGTCAAGCTGGTGGAGGCGCTCGAGGAGCACGACGACGTGTCCCGCGTCTCCTCGAACTTCGACGTCGACCTCGAGGCCCTGGCCGAGGTGTGATCGTGCTCGGGGTGGACCCGGGCACCACCGCCACCGGCTACGGCGTGGTAGAACGACCCGACGCCGGACCGCATCGTCTCGTCGAATGCGGCGTCATCCGCCTCCCGGCGGGCGACCCTCTGGAGCGGCGCCTGGCCGCCATCCACGACGCCCTGACCGACCTGATCGCCCGGCACCGGCCCGACGTCATGGCCGTCGAGGACGTGTTCGTGGCGAAGAACCCGCGCGGCGCCCTCGTGCTCGGCCACGCGCGGGGAGTGATCCTCCTCGCGGCCGCGCAGGCCGGCATCGCCGTGGCGTCGTACCCGCCGGCCGTCATCAAGAAGGCGGTGGTGGGAACCGGCGCCGCGACCAAGGAGCAGGTGCAACGGATGATCGCGCAGCTCCTCCGGCTCAAGACCCCGCCCTCGCCCTCGGACGCGGCCGACGGCGTCGCCGTCGCGCTCACGCACTGCCTGCGTGCCGGCCGCCGCTTCCGCCGCGCCGTCGTCGGATGATCGCCCTCCTCACCGGGACCCTCGCGCTCAAGGAAGCCGACCGCGTCGTGGTAAAGACGGCGTCGGGCGTGGGGTACGAGGTCTTCGTGCCCACCCGCACCCTCGAAACGCTGCCCGCGCCCGGACGCCCGGTCGAGATGCACACCCACCTCGTGGTCCGCGAGGACGAGCACACCCTCTACGGCTTCACCAGCGCCGAGGAGCGTCGCGTCTTCCAGCGGCTGATGTCGGTGAGCGGCATCGGGCCGCGGCTCGCCCTCGCCATGCTGTCGGCGCTCACGGCACCGCGCATCGTGCGCGCGCTCCGCGAGAAGGACGTCGCCGCCCTGGTGGGCGTGTCGGGCGTCGGGAAGAAGACGGCCGAGCGGCTGATCCTCGAGCTGGCCGACAAGACCGCGGACCTGGAGGCCGAGGCGGGCGCCCCGGTCACCACCGCGAGCGATGCGGCCACCAAGGCCCTGGTCCGGTTAGGCTATCGCGCCGCGGAGGCCGACGAGGCGGTGCGCCGCGCCCTCGCCGGCGGCGGCGAGCGCGATACCGCGGACCTCATCAAGGCGTCGCTCGCCTACCTCGCGGGGACCTGACGTGCCCGCGCGCTCCGTGATCACCACCCCCGACGCCCTCCCCGACGAGAGCGAAAAGGACGCGACGCTCCGCCCCTCGCGGCTCGACGAGTTCGTGGGGCAGGCCAAGGTCCGCGAGAACCTCCAGATCGCCATCGAGGCCGCGAAGCAGCGCAAGGAACCGCTCGATCACGCGCTCTTCTTCGGCCCGCCGGGCCTCGGCAAGACCACGCTCGCGATCCTGCTCGCCAAGGAGATGGGTGTCGGCCTGCGGACGTCCTCGGGGCCGGTGCTCGAGCGGCCGGGGGACCTGGTGGGACTCCTCACCAACCTCAAGAAGGGCGACATCCTCTTCATCGACGAGATCCACCGCCTGCGCCCCGCGCTCGAAGAGTTCCTCTATCCAGCGATGGAGGACTGGCGCGTGGACGTCCGCATCGCCGAGGGCCCGCACGCCGAGACGATCCCGATGGCGCTCGAGCCCTTCACCCTGATCGGCGCCACCACGCGCTACGGGCTGTTGACGCCGCCGATGCGCGCGCGCTTCGGGATGGTGGAACGGCTGAGCTTCTACCCGCCTGAGGACCTCGAGCGCATCGTCACCCGCTCGGCCGGCATCCTCGCCGTGAAGACGGATGTCGGTGGCGCCAACGAGATCGCCAAGCGCAGCCGTGGCACGCCGCGCGTGGCCAACCGCCTCTTGAGAAGGGTGCGCGACTTCGCCTCGGTGCGCGCCGACGGCGTCATCACGCGGGACGTGGCGAAGCAGGCGCTCGCGCGCCTCGACGTGGACGAGTTCGGCCTCGACGACATGGACGCGCGCATCCTCACCACCATCATCGAGAAGTTCGAGGGCGGTCCGGTGGGCCTCGGCACCGTCGCCGTCGCCGTGGGCGAGGACGCCGGCACCTTGGAAGAGGTCTACGAGCCGTTCCTCATCCAGCAGGGGTTCCTGCAGCGCACGCCGCGCGGCCGGATGGCGACGGCGGCCGCGTACCGGCATTTCGGGTTCACCGTCCCGCCCGGCGCCCAGAACACCCTCTTCGGCTCATGACCCGCTCGGCCCGCACGGGCACCGCGCTGCTCGCCGCGGTGACGCTTGCCGGGAGCGCCGCCGCCCAGGACAGCGGCCGCGCCGAGCGGCGCTCGCGCCGCGACACCGTCCTCGCCGACACGCGTTTCCGCATCGCGATCCAGCGGGACCCGGGCAACGGGAGACTGCATCTCGACTTCGGCCGCTGGTACCGGCGCGAGCCGACGATGTGGATGCGCATCCAGGCAGGCGCGCAGTTCCGGGAAGCGGTCCGCCTCGCGACCCGCGCCGGCGACCGGGGACTCCTGGCCGAGGCCGAGACCGAGATCGCGAAGACCTCCTGGGTCTCGTACGAGCGGTACGGCCGCACCTGGCGGATCGTCGGGAACGCGACGTCGTTCGACCTCGGGGCGAGCGTCGCCGAGTGGCGCTACGTGGAGGAGTTCTTCGCGCACGAAGCGCGGCCGCTCCAGCCCGACCGGGGGGAATCCGAGTACGCCGCCGCGGAGGAGCACGCCCGCGCGGCGCTTGCGGCGGAGCCGGGGCACGTGGGCGCGATCAACCTGCTGGCCGTTCTCCTCGGCGACCGCGGCCGCTGGGAGGAGATCCTGAGCCCGGCGCGCGCCGCGATCCGCGCGCACCCGGCGCAGCCCGACGGCTATCGCGTCCTCGCGCTGGCGCTGCAGCACGCCGGCCGCGTCGCCGAAGCGGCCCGGGCGTTCCGTGGCGCGCTCGACCGCATGACCCCCGAGCAGCGCCGGCCCTATGAGGACCTGGGTGTCATCCTCACCCGCGCCGGCCAGGCGCACTACGACTCCCTGACGCCCGACCAGCGGACCGAGGAACGGCAGATCTTCTGGGCCGTCGCGCAGCCGCTGGCGATGGACTCGGTCAACCTCGTCCAGCTCGAGTACTACGCCCGCGTGACGTACGTGGACCTCCGCTGGACGGTCCCCGAAGAACGGCAGGTGGGCTGGGAGAGCGACCGCGGCATGATCTGGCTGCGCTACGGACCGCCCCAGATCTGGGCCACGTTCCCCGGCGGCGGCAACACCGACAGCAACTTCCTCACGGTGTGGGTGTATCCGAGACGCCACGCCCGGTTCGTGTTCCAAGGCACGATCAGCTACGCTTCGGCGAGTTTCGCCGGCGAGTACCTCGCCTTGGCCGAGGACACGCGGCTCATCACCCCGGCGCACTTCGACAACGTCCCCGCGGTGGCGCAGATGGACACCATCTTCGCCCAGGCGGCACAGTTCCGGGGTCCGTCAGGCGGGACGACCCTCGCGGTCTTCGGATTCGTGCCGGTGGGCCGGCTCCTCTCCGGCGTGGACCTCGCCACCGCGGAGTTCGAGATCGGGGCCATCGTGCAGGACCAGCGGATGCGCGACGTCGTGCGTAGAGTGCACACGGAGCGGGTGAGCGTGAGCGACAGCACCCAGCTCGAGACGCGGACCTGGCGGCTGGACCTCGTGCCCGACCAGTATCTGCTCCGGTTGGAGGCGCGGCAGGGGGATACGCAGCGCGCCGCCCGGTCGCTCGCACGGATCGGCGTCGAGCGGTTCCGGGCCGGGCCGCTCGCCCTTTCGGACGTGGTGCTGGCCGACCGGATCGCGCCGCGCGACTCGGCGCCGCAGCGGTGGACCGACTACCTGATCGATCCTTCCGCGGGGCGGGTCGGCCATGGGGCGCGGATCTCGTTCCTGTGGGAGCTGTACAATCTGACCGGCGATTCGGCGGGCTTCGGGCGCTACCGCGTGGACCTCGAGATCGCGGTGCGGGCCATCGAGCGTCACGGCTTCACCGCGCGGATCGTGGGCGGGATCGCGGACGCGGCCGGAGTGACGGTGCTGGGCGATACGCTGGTGGGACTCAACTACGAGCGCGCGGCGAACGTGCGGGGCCGGGAGGCGATCCCCGAGTACCTCGACGTCGAGCTGCGCGACGCGCCGGATGGCCAGTACACGGCGACGGTGATGGTGACCGACCTGAGGACGGGACAAGTGGCGCGACGAGTCCGGGAATTCGTGGTGACGGCACGGCCGGGTGACGCTCCGGCGCGGGACCGGGAATGATGAGGCCTGGCTCGCACTGGATGCTCGCGCGCTGGCTCGGAGCCGCGCTGGGCGGCGCGGTGGCGCTGGCGGCGGGCGCGCGCGTCGCCGCCGCGCAGATCCCGGCCGTGATCGACTCGGCCGCCGCCCGCCGGGATACCGCGCTCACCAACACCACCATCACCGCCTACCTGGCGCGCGATCCGGAGAACGCCGTCCGCCACCTCGAAGTCGGCCGGTGGTGCCGGCGGAACCACTTCGCGATCATCCGCTCCCGCGCCGACAGCTATTTCCGCCAGGCGCTCACCTTGGCCACCGCCCAGGGCAACCGCGCGGTCATCGCGGACGCCGAGGCGGAGCTGGGCCGCACGGCGTTCATCCGCTACGAGCAGCTCGGGCACCACTACCGGTTCATCAGCGACGTCAACCAGATCGACCCGATCCAGGCGATGGCCGACTGGCGGTACCTCGAGCACTTCTTCCAGACGATCGCGCGGCCGGACTCCGAATCGGGGGAGCCGGACTACAACGCCGCCGAGGACCATGCGCGCGCCGCACTCGCCGCGGTGCCCGGGCACGTCGCCGCGACGTCGCTCCTCGCGGTCGTGCTTGGCGACCAGGGCCGGTGGGAGGAGGTCGTGACGCCCGCCCGCGCCGCCATCCACACCTCCCCGACCGATCCCGACGGCTACCGGATCCTCGGCATGGCGCTCGTGCGGATGGGGCGGATGAGCGAAGCGACCGCCGCGTTCGAGCAGGCGATGGCGCGGATGGACTCGGCGGGGCGTCTCCCGTACGAGAACCTCGGCACGCTGCTTCGCCGAGCCTCGGCCGCCCACTACGATTCGCTCAACGCGGCGCAACGCGCGGACCTGCGCCAGATGTACTGGGCCGTCGCGAAGCCTCTCGCGCTCGACACCGTGAACACCGTGCTGCTCGAATTCTACGCGCGCACCACGTTCGTGGACCTGCGCTGGACCGCGCCCGATGAGAACGTGAAGGGCTGGAGGACCGACCGCGGGATGACGTACCTGCGCTACGGCCCGCCCGACGTCTGGGCGGTGCTCCCGCCGTCCGCGGCCGGCAGCGAGCAGACGATGGACGACGACTTCACCCCGCTGTCGGGCGCCCGCGTGACCACGGTCTGGTTGTACCGGCGCACCCACGGCCGCTTCATCTTCCAGAACCAGCGCGGCTACGTCACCGCCAACCTCGCCGGCGAGTTTCCGCAGTACGTGCGCGAGGTGCGCGAGGCGGCGCCGGTGCTCTTCGACAACGTGCCGGGCCTTCTCACCATGGACACCATCATGGCACAGCTCGCCCAGTTCCGCGGGCCGAGCGGGGGCACGACCCTGGCCATATACAGCTTCGTCCCCGCCGGGAGGATGCTGAACGGCGTGCAGCTCCAGTCGGTCCCGTTCGAGCTCGCCGCGTTCGTGCAGGACGCGCGGCTGCGCGACGCGGCGCGCCGCGTGGTCACGGAGACCGTCGTTCTTGGCGACAGCACGCAGCTCGCCACGCACACCTGGCGCTTCGACCTCTTCCCGGCCGAGGAATACCTGCTGCGCCTCGAGGCGCGGCAGCGGGCCACCGGGCGTACGGCGCGGGCGATCATGGGGCTCAACGTCCGCCGCTTCGCCCCCGGAGCGCTCGCCCTCTCGGACCTCGTCGTCGCCGACCGCGTCGCGCCGCGCGACTCGTCGCCGCGCCGCTGGACCGACTACTTCATCGATCCTTCGGTGGGCCGCATCCGCCGCGGCGACCCGGTCGCGTTCCTGTGGGAGCTGTACAACCTGACGGCGGACTCCACGGGTGTCGGGCGTTATCGCGTCGAGGTCGCCGTCTACTCCCGCGAGCTGTCGCGACGCGGGATCGCCGCGCGGATCGTCGGCGGCGTCGCGGACGCGGTGGGCCTGTCGGCACGCGGAGACTCCATCGCCACCATCAGCTTCGAACGTCAGGCCGAGGTCCGGGGCCGGAGCGCGTTCCCCGATTACCTGCAGGTGCAGCTCGGCGACGCGCCCGAGGGGCTCTACGGCGTCACGTTCACGGTGACCGATCTCAACAGCGGCGAGACCGCGACCACGCGGCGCCAGTTCACCGTGACGACGCGGCCGGGCGATCTACCGAGACGGCCGCAATAAGGCGTTGAAGAAGAAGAGTGTTGAAGGTCGAGACACGTCGAAGGGGGAGACGATGAAGCGCATCAGTGCGGGGCTCGCCATCATCCTCGTCACGCTGGCCGCCTGCAAGAAGCAGGAACAGGCGGCGGTCGCGCCGCCGGCCGACACCGCGATGAGCCTGGCGGATTCGTTCCAGACGCCGGAGTCGGTGCTCTACGACTCGGTGGCCGACGTCTATCTCGTGTCGAACATCAACGGCAGCCCGGTCGCGAAGGACGACAACGGGTTCATCTCGCGCGTCGCTCCCGACGGGCACGTGCTCGCGCTCAAGTGGATCGACGGCGCCTCGGACAGCGTCCAGCTCAGCGCGCCCAAGGGGTCGGCCATCCACGGCGACACGCTCTTCGTGGCCGACATCGACGCGGTGCGGCTGTTCGACCGGACCAGCGGCCGGCAGCTCGGCAGCCGGGTGATCCGCGGCGCCACGTTCCTCAACGACGTGGCCGCCGGGCCCGACGGCACCATCTACTTCACCGACAGCGGCCTTCGGGCCGCCGGGGCGGGCCTGGCGTCCACCGGCACCGACGCGGTGTACCGGTTCGACGCCCGCGGCAACGCGGTCGCCATCATCCGCGGCGACAGCCTCGGCAGACCTAACGGCATCACGGTGGATGCGTCGGGCGCGTACGTCGTCACCTTCGGCTCCGGCGCGGCGTACCATCTCGACGCCGCCGGCCTGCGTACCGCCTTCCCCAAGCCGCCCCACGGCCAGCTCGACGGCATCGTCGAGGTCGCGGGCGGGCCGTTCTACATCTCGAGCTGGGAGGACTCGTCGGTCGTCGCGGTGAACCCGCCGAGCGACCTGTACACGATGAGGGTGCACGGCGTCCCGTCGCCCGCCGACATCGGCTACGACACCCGGCGGCACCGGCTTCTCATCCCGAGCTTCCTCACCAACCGGATCGAGATCCGGCCCATGGCCGTCATGGCCGGCACCGAGACGATGCGGCCCTAGGCGCCGGACGCCCACCCGGACACGCCGCTCCTGAAGACCGCCGACTTCGACTACCGGCTCCCGCCCGAGCTGATCGCCCAGACTCCCGCCGAAAGGCGGGACGAGAGCCGGATGCTGGTGGTGAAGCGGGGAGTGGGGAGTGGGGAGTGGTACCGTGCGGAGGCCGGGCCCGCCTCGACGCGTCACCTCGGCTTCCGGGACTTCCCCTCACTCGTCGAACCGGGCGACGTCGTCGTCATCAACGACTCCCGCGTCATCCCGGCGAGGCTCCTCGCCCGGCGCGCGGGCGGCGGCGAGGCCGAGGTCCTGCTGGTGGCCCGCGAGGCGGACGGCGCCTGGCGCTGCCTCGTCCGCCCCGGCGCCCGGATCCGGGAAGGCGCGCGCCTCACGCTCGGCGGCACGGATCTCGTCGAGATCGTCGAACACCTGCCCACTGGCGAGCGCCGAGTACGCCTCGTGGGCGAGGGCGGCGACGAGGGCGTCATCGCGCGTCACGGGCGCGTCCCGCTCCCGCCCTACATCACCCGCGAACCCACCGATCTCGACCGCGAACGCTACCAGACCGTCTACGCTGACGCGCCGGGCTCCGTCGCCGCCCCCACGGCCGGCCTGCACTTCACGCCCGATGTGCTGGCCGCGGTGGAGGCGAGCGGCGCGACCATCGTCCGACTCACTCTGCACGTCGGGCCCGGGACCTTCCGGCCGGTCACCGCTGAAGACGCCGACCAGCATCAGCTCGATGCCGAGGCGTTCGTGATCCCTGACGCCACGGCACGGGCGGTGAACGTGGCGCGTGCCGCGGGCCGCCACGTGTGGGCGGTGGGCACCACGGCGGTCCGCACGCTCGAGGCCAACGCGCGGTTGGACGGCACCGTCACGCCCGGCGCCGGATGGACCTCGCTGTTCATCCGTCCCGGCTACACCTTTCGCGTGGTGGACCGGCTCCTCACCAACTTCCATCTGCCGCGCTCGACCCTGCTGATGCTGGTCTGCGCCTTCGCCGGGCGGGAGCGGGTGCTCGCGGCCTACGAGGAAGCGGTGCGGGAGCGGTACCGGTTCTACAGCTACGGCGACGTGATGGCGATCGTGTGAAGCGTTGAAGAGAAGAGGGCGCTAAAGGAGCAGCGTGTTCCAGTTCGAGATCGAAG
>JBGPHD010000014.1:0-31533 GCA_041484135.1 Gemmatimonadota bacterium | reverse complement strand
CGCTCCCGTTGTGCAGCACCCACGTCAGGCTGTCGGGCTTCGTCACCGGGACCGGCCGGCCGGCGGCGTCGGTCGCGACGAGGCCCGCGACGTTGCGCCACGCGTTGGTGATCCGGTAGGCGCCCGGTGCCCAGTTGGGGAGCTGGAGCGCCACGGTCGAGTCGGTGAGGTTCCGGATCTCCATCTCCACGGCGTACGCGCGGCGATCGTCGCGGACCGCCACGGTGTAGCGCACCAAAGGGTCGGCGGGATCGAACTTCCGCACGAACCCGTCGGCGTAGCTCCGGACCGGGATCTGCGCGGCGGCGGTGGTGACGGCGCCGGACGCGGCGAGCAGCGCGGCACAGGCCGGGATGACGGCGCGGAGTCGGAACGCGGCGCGCGCGGGATGGGAGCGGGATGGGGCCGGGCGTGGGGTCATGGGACTCGCGGTCGTTTCAGGGGACCGGTGGACGGTCGGTGGCGCGCGCATCGTCGAGCAGTAGCGCGGAGAGAGTGGCGCCGGCGGGGACCTCGTTCCGGTCCTCGGGCACGATGAGCAGCGCGTTGGCGCGTGCCATGGAGGTGAGGATCCCCGAGCCCTGGGGCCCCGTGAGCCGGGCGCGGAAGCCGCCGTTCTCCTCCCGCACGATCGCCCGGAGGAAGTGCGTCAGGCGGCCTCCGGTCCGGATCGGCTCGTCCGCCACGACGGGCACGGTCCGGCGGAAGAGGTCGGTATGGCCCTGCATCTTCCGGATGGCGGGGCGCACGTACAGCTCGAAGCAGACCATCGTGCTCACCGGGTTCCCGGGGAGGCCGATCCACGGCACGCCTCCCACCGTGGCGAAGCCGAGCGGCGACCCCGGCCGCATCCGCACCCGCCAGAACCCCATGGCGGCGCCTAACGCCGCGAGCGCGTCGCGGACGAAGTCGTGCTCGCCCACGCTCACCCCCGCCGTCGAGACGATGAGGTCGGACGCGGCGATGCCGCGCTCGAAGAGCGTCCGCACGCTCGCCAGCGTGTCCGCGGCGATGCCGAGGGGGACGGGCACCGCGCCGGCGTCGAGGACCAAGGCGTGGAGCGTGTACGAGTTCGACGAGGCGGTCCTGGTGCCGGCGAGGATCTGGTCCGCGTGGTCCAGGTCCACGATCTCGTCCCCGGAAGCGAGGATCGCCACCCGCGCCCGCCGCCGGACCCGCACCCGGGCGCGGGCGATCGAGGCCAGCACGCCCAGCTGCGCTGCGCCGAGCACCGCGCCGGGCTCGAAGACCCGGACGCCTTTCTTCAGATCCTCGCCGGCGAACCGGAGGTTCTTCCCCGCGTCGCGCTCGTCGAGCACGGCGACCTCGCCCGCGCCGCCGGGCGCCGTGTCCTCCTGCCGGATCACGCCGTCCGATCCCTGGGGCAGCGGGGCGCCGGTGAAGATGCGCGTGGCCTCGCCCGGGCCGACGGGCTTGGTGGGGAAATGGCCCGCGGGCACCGACTCGATGATGCGCAGGGTCCGTGGCGCCTGCTTCGTCGCGCCGCGCACGTCCTCCGCGCGGACCGCATAACCGTCCATCGCCGAGTTGGTGTGCGCCGGCAGGTCGAGCGGCGCGTCGATCGTCTCGGCGAGGACGCGGCCCCGGGCCTCGAGGAGCGGCACCTCCTCCGCGTCCAGGACACCCACCCCCGCGAGGATGTGGTCGATCGCCTCACGGACCGAGGTCACCGGCCCGCTTCCCTCCGGTGGAAGTTGGCGAGCCGCTCCACCACGTGGTCCTGCACGGCGTCCACCACCCGGCGCGGCGCCGTGAAGTGGTTGGCCAGGAGCACGAACACCATCCGCTCGCCGTCAGCGGTGGTGACGTAGCCGGAGAGGGCGCGGGCGCCCGCGACGTCGCCGGTCTTGGCGTGCGCGTTCCCCGCCGCCGCGGTGCCCCGCAGGCGGCCCGCCATCGTCCCGTCCACGCCGGCGACCGGCAGCGCCTGCGCGAACACCTCGGCGTTGGGACCCCGCGCCATCGAGACCAGCACGTGGGCGAGCACGTCCGGCGCGACATAGTTGTAGTGCGACGCGCCGGAGCCGTCCACGATGCGCCAGGCGTCGTCCGGCACGCCGAAGCTTTCGAGCGTCTCGCGCACCGACGCCAGTCCGCTGTCCACCGACGCGACGCCGCGCGCCGCGCCGAGCGTCCGCAGCAGTGCCTCCCCGATCTGGTTCTGGCTCGGCTTGAGGAAGAACGGGAGCAGGTCCCGCAGCGGGAGCGACTGCCACACGAAGAGCGTGTCCGCCGCCGCCCCGACCGCCCCCGCTCCCGCCGTGCCGGTGGGCGCCGACGCGCCGAGGACCGTGATGCCCGCCTCACGCAGCACCTGGGAGAGCGCCGCCTCGAAGTAGCGCGTGGGATCGGGGACCGCGACACCCAACCGCACCCGCGCGTGGCCCGCCGAGAGACGGCCCGTGATGGTGACCGAGTCGGTGAACGGTGCGCGGTCGAACGCGATCGTGTTCACGGCCGAGTCGGGCGGCGCCGTCGTCGCGGTGGCGAAGAGCCGGAGGGGCGCGCCGGAGGGAAGAAGCGTGACGCGACACGGCTCGCCGGCGGTGCGCCCCGGCGTCACCTCGAGGGCCGCCGCCGCCTCGTTGAACTGGAGCGCACCTACCGGCGCGGCGTAGACGTAAGGCAGGTCGTCCCACATCCAGCCGGAGCCGAGCACCGGGTCGGGGAACCAGCTCGCATCCCCCGCGACGCGCCCCTCGATCACGCGGATCCCCCGCGCCCGGAGCGAGTCGGCCCACGGCCGGAGCGCGCCCAGGATGTCGGCGCCGCCGGTGACGCGCAGCGAGAGGCTCGGGTCCCCCCGGCCGATCACCACGAGGTCGCCGGCCAGGGTGTCGCCGTGGCGCGGGCCCCGCGCCAGCACCGGGGTGCGGAAGCGGAAATCGGGCCCGAGGCTCGCCAGCGCGGCGGCCGCGGTCACGAGCTTCAGGTTGGAGGCGGGCTTGAAGAGCTTGGCGGCGTTGCGCTGATAAAGGACTTCGCCGTTGTCGAGCGACTGCACCACGACACCCCACATCGCCCGGTCGAACTCCGGCGCGGCGAACGCGCTGTCGAGCTCCGCTCCGAGGTGGCGGACGGCTGGGGTGAGATGAAGTGGGGATCCGCGCGCCGCGCAGCCCGCCACGAGCGTCGCGGCGAGCACGCGCAGGGCACGCGTCATCCGGCGCCCTGGAGGATGATGTCGGTGAGCCGGTAGAGCCAGGCGGTGTCGGAGAAGCGCAGCACGGGGATCGGGGCCTTGTAGTCGCGCACGTCGGTCACGATGGCGAGGAAGAGCTTGGACTCCGGCGTCCCCGGCGTGTAGAGCGGCTCCGGGTGCGCGGCCGCGCGGTACACCTCGATCTTGGGGAGGTCCGAGGTCTTGAACCCCTCGACGACCACGAAGTGCGCGTCGCCGAGGAACTGGGCCGCCAGCTCCCGCGGCCCCATCGGCTCGGTGGGCTTGGCGAGCACCACCCGCGAGCTGGGGGTCTCCATCACGACCCGCTCGGCGCCACCCTCGTGCATGTGCCGCCAGGTGTCGCGCCCCTTCTCGTCCAGGTCGAGCGGATGGCTGCCGTGCTTGATGGTCATGACCCGGTGGCCACGGCGGACGAGCTCGCGTACCAGGGCGACGACGAGGGTCGTCTTCCCGGCGTTCTTCTTTCCGACGATCGCGATCAGCCGCGGGCCCGGCATAGCGCCTCCGCGCGCTGGAGGTCCTGGGGGGTGTTCACGTTGAAGAAAAGTACGCCCGGGTCGCCGTACTGCAACACGGAGGTCCGGGGGAGGCGCGCGACCCGCACCGCGCCATGGAAACCGACCGCCCGGGGATCGCCGTTGGCGAGGGACTCACGGATCGCCGGAGCGCAGGCGGGACCGTAGGCCGCGCAGAGCGGTTCGACCCCCCGCCGCGAGTCGCTCTCGGGAAGCGCGGCATCCGCGCCGTCCAGCAGGCGCGCCAACGCCTCGAGCAGCGCGGGCGGCACGAACGGCATGTCCCACGCGACGCACAGCGATGCCCCCACCGTCTCCACCGCCGTCAGGATACCGCCCAGGGAGCCCTGGCCCGGGAGGACGTCCGCGACCACGGTGAGGCCGGGGACCCACTCGGCCGCGTCCGGCGCGTTCGCGATCAGGACGGGCGGCTCGCCGGTCGCCTGCGCGAGCGCGTCCACCACGCGGTCGATGATCCTCCGCCCGCCCACCCTGAGCAGTCCCTTCGGCGTGCCGTCGTACCGGGTGGACGCGCCGCCACCGATCACCGCTCCGCGCAGGCGTTTCAGTAGCGGCGCGACCGGCGATGCTCGAGCACGACGTCGAGACCGAAGCTGAAGGCCAGCACGTGGCGCACCGACGTCCCGGAGGGGGCGATGGGCCCGGTCCCCGCTCCAAGGTTCGGCGCGGGTCCCGTCGCGACGGGGAGCGACATGATCGCGTCACGCGCCTCAACGCGGAACCGGTACCCCGGTCCCATCGGCATCGAAGCGCCCACGGCCAGCGTCCCGTTCCATGAGAACTCCTTCCGGTTGGCCGAGTCCAGGATCAGGATCGAACATCCCGACTGGCAGGCGGCCGGACTGACGAGGATCACCACGCCCTTGGTCTGGATGAAGGAGTTGCCCAGCATCGCGAACCCGCCGGCCGCGCGGACATACGGTTGCGCCGCACCCCGCCGGCCGAACTGGTACGTGAGGCCGGCCTGGAAGGAGGCCAGGTTCGTGGGGACATGTTCGCCCTGGATCGAGGCGCACGTCTGCTGGTTGAGGAACGTCGGGTCGGTGCGGAACGAATCGACGGCCGCGCACCGCGACTCCGAGCCGAGAGCGAAGAGCCCGACCTCGACCCCGACACCCATGTGTCCCCCCCCCCCGTACAGCGTCGCGCCGAGGACGGCCGCGAACCCGGGGCGCAGGCGTCGCTCGAGCCGCACCGTGTCGAACTGCCCTGACCCTGCCGGCAGCGGCTGCTTCCCCACGGTCCACAGCGGGCCACCGTTGAGATACCCGAGGCTGATGGAGAAGATGAGATTAGGGCCGTCGCCCGACTGCGCTTCCGCACGTCGTCCAGGGACGGCCACCGCGGCGGCGAGACACAACGCGAACATCGCCTTGGTCATGAACGCTCCCGGTCTCAGAGTCGGTGCCGGCGCCGCCGGCTAGGCGTCCGGCCGGTGCAGCTGCGGCGACCCGGAGACGGCGCGCCCCACCAGGAGCACGCCGGCCCGGCGCGCGATGCTGACGGCCAGGGTGGAGGGCACGGAGATGGTCGCGACGTAGTTGAGGCCTGCGCGCACCGCCTTGAAAGCCAGCTCGGCCGAGATGCGCCCCGTCACGAGGAGGCCCAGGCCCGCCGGCGCGCGGCCCTCCAGCAGCAGGCTGCCGATCACCTTGTCCACGGCGTTATGCCGCCCCACATCCTCGGCGTGCGCGAGCAGCGCCGTGCCGTCGGTGATCGCAGCGGCGTGGATACCGCCGGTGTCCTGGTACCGCTTGCCGCGGGAGAAGAGTTCCTTGAACAGCGCGCGCGTCCGCTCGACCGGAGGCGCCTCGCCTCGCGGCGCCGTGTGCGGGATGGACGCCGGGTCGGCCAGCGCGACACTGACGGCGCCGCACCCGGAGGCCAGCACCCGTCGCCGGTCGTCGTCGCGGATCGCCGCCAGCCGCTCCTCGGGCACCTCGGCCCAGAAGCCGAGGTCGGTCGCGCAGGGCCGGAGCGACAGCAGGTCCTTGAGGGACTGGATGTAGCCCTCGCCGTGCAGCCAGCCCACCACCAGCTCCTCGAGCTGGTCCGGGGTGCACATCCAGGTGACCGCCGGCTGGTGGTTCACCTCCAGCCAGACCGGGGTCTCCTCGACCGCCGCGAGCTCGGCCGTCGTGGCGTGAGGCATCTCAGGGCTCTCCCCGGTACTCGGCGAACAACGAGGGGTCTTCCTGCACGCGCACGGTGTCGAGCGCGCACCCCGCGGGGAGCCGCGCCGCCACGCGCGCCCAGATGTCGAGGCAGAGCGCCTCCCCGGTGGGGAGCGTCTTCCCCTCGGCGTACTCCGGCACGTCGTGATTGAGATGGCGGTGGTCGAAGCGGTCGATCACTTCCTCGCGCAGGACCCGGTCGAGCAGCGCGAGATCGACCACCATCGCGGTCAGAGGATCGGGCGCGCCCCGCACCGTGACGTGGCACTGGTAGGTGTGGCCGTGTCCGTGCGGCGACGCGCAGGCCCCGAAGGCCTCGCGGTTGCGCTCGGCGCTCCAGTCGGGCCGGAAGTACCGGTGGGCGGCACTGAACTGGACGATGCGGGTCAGGCGGACCGTGGGCACGCCGCCAAGATAGCCGCTAAAACACCCTCACCGCCACGCTCTTGAACGAGGCGTACGCGCGGCCGCCGAGCGTGAGGCCCATCTCCTCGTAGCTCTTGCGGGTGATCAGGGCGACCAGCTCCACACCGGTGTCCAGGCTGACGCGCATGGCCGCACCGTGTTCCGCCACGCGCACCACGCGCCCGGGGATCACGTTGCGCGCCGAGGAGTGCAGCGGCTCGGTGGAGAGCACGATCTCGTCGGGCGGGATGGCCAGCGTCGCCGGCCCGCTCCGGTCGGTCACCACGTCGATGGCGAACGGCCCGAGGGAGACCCGCTGCATCGACGCGCCGCCCGCGAGCTCGACCCGGAAGAGGTTCTCCGGGGTGACCGCCGAAGGCCGGCCTTCGTGCAGCGCGAGGAGGCGGTCGGCCCAGCGGTACGCGTCCTCGAGCTGGTGCGACACCACCACCAGCGCGACCGGGCGCCGCGCCTGGACCGCCGCGATGGCGCCGGTGAGCGCGTGCTGCGCGGCCCGGTCGGCGCCGGAGACCGGCTCGTCGAGGAGCAGCACGTCGGGGTCGGTCGCGAGGGCCCTCGCCAGCGCGACACGCTGGATCTCGCCCTCCGAGAGCGCGCGGGCGTCGCGGTCCGCGAGGGGCCGGGCCTGGAGGAGCGCCAGCGCTTCGTCGGCGCGGCGCGCCGCGTCGACCGCGGAAAGGCCGCGCGCCCGCAGCCCGTACCGCACGTTCTCGCTGACCGGGCCGCGGAAGAGATAGGGGCGCTGCTCCACCATTGTGACCCGCCGCCGTGCTCCGCGGCGCGCGCGAGCCCCGCTCACCGCGTGGCCGTCGAGCCGGATCGTCCCGGCCGTCGGCGCCTCGAGGAACGCCAGCAGTCGCAGCAGCGTGCTCTTCCCGGCGCCGTTCGGGCCCACCACCGCGAGCCGCTCTCCCGGCGCCACGATGAGGGTGTCCACCGCCAGAACGACCCGGCCCCCGTACTCCTGCCGCACCCCGGCGAGCTCAAGCATCGCCGCGGCCCTGGAGGAGCTGGATGAGCACGTTCACCGTGAGCGCGAGCGCGAGGAGCACCAGGCCGAGCGCCTCCGCCATCGCGAAGTTCCCTTGCGAAGTCGCCAACGTGACGGCCGTGGTGAGCGTGCGCGTCTCGTGACGGATGTTGCCGCCGACCACGATCGCCGCGCCCACCTCCGAGAGCACCCGCCCGAACGCGACGACCACCGCCGCGGCGAGCGCGAACCGCGCCTCGCGCGCCACGGTCCACGCCGTGCGCAGCGGCCCGGCGCCCAGGGTGAGCGCGGTACGGCGCACCCGGGGATCGATCGCCTGCACGGCGGCGGCGGTGAGCGCCGCGGCGATGGGGAGCGCCAGGATCACTTCCGCGATGACGATCGCCTGCCAGGTGAAGAGGAGGCCGAGCGCCCCGAGCGGGCCGTGACGCGAGAGCATCAGGTAGACCATGAGGCCGACGACGACGGTGGGAAAGGCGAGCGCGGTGTTGAGGACCAGCAGGAGACCGCGCCGCCCCGCGAACTTCGTTCCTCCCAGCCACAGGCCGATCGGGATCCCCAGGGCGCACGAGACGGCGGTGGCCGTCAGGGCGACCTTGAGCGACAACGCCGCGATCGCGACGACCTCGGCGGTGAGCCAGTTCATCGGGAGGTCAGAACGTGAAGGTGTACGTCAGCCCCGCCGTGAGCGTGTAGTTGTGCGTCCACTGCTTGGTGTTCGAGCCGGTGAGCACCGGGGGGATCTGATCGCCGTTGGACGTCACGCCGCCGAAGTACGACAGGGGCCACTCGTAACGGAAGTAGTAGTCGCGGGCATCCAGCCGCACCGCCATCCGCCGTCCCAGGAAGATGCGCGCCCCCATGGTCGGGATGAAGCTGAAATTGGTCGCGGCGATATAGCCGCCCAGGTCGGTCACCGACTTGCTGGGCGTCAGGATCCCGAGGCCGAGCCCGAGGAAGGGCGCGACGTGGTGCCAGGTCTTGGCGCCGGTGAGGTTGAGCGCGAGCCCGAGGTCGGCGGCGATCAGCGGCATGTCCACGGGTCCGGTCACCCTGATCACGGTGTCGGTCGGGTCCACCACCATGCGGCTGCTCGCGATGTGCGCGATCGAGGCCCAGAAATCCATCGGACCCGAGAGGCGCGTGTCGAACCGCACGCCGATGAAGACGCCCGGCTTGGCGCCCACCCCGGCGACCGTACGGTTCCCGGCGAACCTCCCGAACGAGATCGACAGGCCCTGAGTCGAAACGAGGTCGTGGAACGGCGACTGCGCGGGGTCGTGACCCACCTGCGCGCACAGGGGAGCGGCGGTCAGCAGACCGATCACTGCCCACTGCAGCCCGACCAACCCAGCTGCGCGTCTGCGCGTCTGCGCGTCTGCAGACCAGTCGTTTGACATCGCTACTCCCATGCTCTACAATGACTTTCGTGCGGTATCGAATGGCACAATCTACCGCCGTCCGGCGTCCCCTACCAGCCGCCCGAGCCCTCCTCAGCCTGGCTCTCATCGGGGTCCTCTCGTGGCCGCAGGCAACGGTCGCGGCCGCCCAGCAACCCGCCACCGTCCAGCGCGACAACGAGACCTTCCTCAGCGAGCCGGGCGGGACCCGCCTCGGCCGGATCTACACCGGGGCGCCGGTCGCCGTGGGGAGCGTCCGCTCGGGCAATACCCAGGTCACGCTGGATGGGTGGGTCTTCGCCCGGTCCGTGCAGCCGGCCGACCGCGACGGGCACACCCTGTCGATCGCGCAGGGCCCCGAGGAGAACCTCCGGCAGGCGCCCAACGGCCGGGTCCTCGCGCGGCTCGTGCTGGGGTGCCTGCTCGACGAGGTGGAGCGGCGGGGCGAGTGGGTGCACGTGCGCCGCGCCGGGTGGATCGCGTCGGTGGCGTTAGGCGGCGCCGCGGTGGCGGCCGCCCCGCCGCGCGGAGCGCCAGCCGCTGCTCCCGCTCCCGCCGCCCCGACACGCGCGGCACGCGCCACGGCTCAAGCGCCGGTCGCGGCGCCGCCCACGCCGCAAGAGGCCGTGGATCCGCGGCGCGCGGTGGCCCGCCGGCGGCTCCAGCTCTTCCGCGCGCCCGATGCCGCGCCCGCCGGCGTGCTCGAGGCCGGCGTGCCGGTGCGCATCACCGCGCGCGCCGGGGCGTGGGTGCGGGTGGAGGCCCAGGGCTGGGTGCGCGAGAACGAGATCCGGATGGCGGACAGCAGCATCCTCACCGGGGTCTCCGCCGCCGAGCTCCGCGCGCAGCCCGACGAGTTTCGCGGCAAGCTGCTCCGCTGGACCATCCAGTTCATCGCGCTCCAGACCGCCGACGAGCTGCGGCCCGATTTCACCCCCGGCCAGCGCTACATCCTCGCCCGCGGCCCCGCGCCGGAGTACGCCTTCGTGTATCTGGTCGTGCCCGCTGGCAAGATGGATGAGGTCAGCCGGCTCGAGCCCTTGGCGCGGGTGGACGTGGTGGCCCGCGTGCTCAACGGGAGGAGCGCGTACCTGGCCAACCCCATCCTCGAGCTCGTGGACATCGCCCAATGAACGAGTTCCTGCGCAAGCGCATCGAGCGCAAGCTGGAGGCGCTCCCCGACGAACGTATCTACCAGGTGCTCGACTACATCGAGTTCCTCGAGTCCCGCTACGCGTCCCGCACGCCGGCCGAGCCCACGCCGTTCCAGAAGCTCGCCGAGACCGTCGAGGACACGCTCCGCGCCGGCAAGGTGTCGGTGTCCGCGATCAAGGGGACGATGGACGTGATGTCGGGCGCCGGGCGGGTCATGTCGAGCCTGGCGGCGGCGGGGAAGTCGGTGGTGGACCAGGTCGCCGGCGGGCCGAAGGCCGAACCGAAGACGGAGTCGAAGACCGAGCCGAAGATCGAAGCGAAGCCCGTCGCCAGGGACGAGGCGCCGCCGCCTTCCCCTCCGGAGCCCGAGGCGCCGCCGGAGCGCGATCGCTCCGCTTGACGCTCCGCGCGAGCGACCGGTATCTTCCGCCATGGAAAGCCGGATTCGTCCGCACGATGGCCTGGCCTTCGATGATGTCCTTCTCGTCCCGCGCCATTCCACCGTTCATCCCCGGCAGGTCGATGTCGCGTCGCGGCTGACCCGCGCGATCCCGCTCAACATCCCGTTCGTCTCCGCCGCGATGGACACCGTCACCGAATCCGAGATGGCCATCGCCATGGCGCGCCTCGGCGGCATCGGCGTCATCCACAAGAGCCTGCCCATCGATCGCCAGGTGGCCGAGGTGGACCGGGTGAAGCGGTCCGAGAGCGGGATGATCCTCGATCCCATCACGCTCCCGCCCGACCGCCCCATCCGCGACGCCCTGCGCCTCATGCAGCGGTTCAAGATCTCGGGCGTCCCCATCGTGGACGAGCGCCGCAAGCTCGTCGGCATCATCACCAACCGCGACCTCCAGTTCGAGCGCGACCTCTCCCGGCCCATCAAGGACGTGATGACCAGCGGCAAGCTCGTCACCGCGCCCGTGGGCACCACCCTCGACGAGGCGCAGAAGATCCTCGGCCGGCACAAGATCGAGAAGCTGCCGGTGGTCGCGGACGACGGCACGCTCAAGGGCCTCATCACCGTCAAGGACATCTTCAAGCGAGAGCAGTTCCCCAACGCCAACAAGGACCGGCACGGCCGCCTCAGGGTGGCAGCGGCGGTCGGCGCGTCGAAGGACGCGGTGGCCCGCGCCGGCGCGCTCCTCGACGGCGGCTGCGACGTGCTGGTGGTGGACTCGGCGCACGGCCACAGCGAAGGGGTGCTCGAGGTCGTGGCGGAGCTGCGCGAGAAGTTCCCCGACGCCCAGTTGATCGGCGGCAACGTGGCGACCACCGACGGCGCCTGCGCCCTCGTCGAGCGCGGCGTGGACGCCGTCAAGGTCGGCGTCGGGCCCGGCTCCATCTGCACCACCCGCGTCGTCACCGGCGTCGGCGTGCCGCAGCTCACCGCCGTGATCGACGCCGTGAACGGCGCGGGGGACGTGCCCGTCATCGCCGACGGCGGCATCAAGTACTCCGGCGACGCCGTCAAGGCCCTCGCCGCCGGCGCCTCGTGCGTGATGATGGGCTCAATGCTCGGCGGCACCGAGGAGAGCCCCGGTGAGTCGCTCCTCCTCGAGGGCCGCCGGTTCAAGGTGATCCGCGGCATGGGCAGCCTGTCGGCGATGCAGGACGGTTCCGCCGACCGCTACTTCCAGGAAGGCGAGATGTCGTCCTCCAAGCTGGTGCCGGAAGGCATCGAGGGGCGGGTGCCGTACAAGGGCCCCGTCGGCGACGTGCTCTACCAGCTCGTCGGCGGCCTGCGGGCCGGCATGGGTTACTGCGGGGCCGCCTCGATCCACGAGTTACAGACCGCGACGACCATGGTGCGCATCACCGCCGCCGGCCTGCGCGAGTCGCACCCGCACGACGTCGTCATCACCCGCGAGGCGCCGAACTACTCGGCCTGAAGCGCCTGCGCTTGACACATCCGGTCCGCCGCTCGTAGTCTTGCCGGTCACCCTCCGACGATCGGGACGGTCTGCGGCCGGTCCCACCAGCACGTCACCATCGAGGTATCGCGCATGAGCTTATGGGCCACGAAGTCGATCGCGTCCTTGCGGGCCGAAGCCGACGCGGTCGGCGAGAAGTCGTTGAAGCGGGCCTTGGGGCCGCTCAACCTGGTGGCGCTCGGCATCGGCGCCATCATCGGCGCGGGCATCTTCGTGCTCACCGGCCAGGCCGCCGCCCAGTTCGCGGGACCGGCGGTGTGGATGTCGATGATCCTCGTCGGCATCGCCTGCGCCTTCGCCGGGCTCTGCTACGCCGAGATGGCGAGCGCGGTGCCGGTCGCCGGCAGCGCCTACACCTACTCCTACGCGACCATGGGCGAGCTGATCGCCTGGATCATCGGCTGGGACCTCGTGCTCGAGTACGCCGCCGGCGCCGCGACCGTCGGGGTGGGATGGTCGGGCCACTTCGTGAGCCTGCTCGCCAACTTCGGCATCACGCTGCCGGACCATTTCACCCGCGCTCCCACGCAGTGGTGCACCGCGGCCAACGTCCGTGACGCCGTGGCGGGCTGCACCCACAGCGGACTCGTCTTCACCGGCGCGGTCATCAACCTGCCGGCGGTGGCCATCGTGGCCATCATGTCCACGATCCTGGTGATCGGGATCAAGGAATCGGCGCGGGTCAACAACTTCATCGTCGCGCTCAAGCTCGCCATCATCCTCCTGATCGTCGGCATCGGCGTCCAGCACATCGATACCAGCAACTGGAGGCCGCTCATCCCGCCGAACACCGGCGACTGGGGCACCTACGGGCCCTCGGGCGTGCTGCGCGGGGCGGGTCTGGTCTTCTTCGCCTACATCGGCTTCGACGCCGTCTCCACCGCGGCGCAGGAAGCCAAGAACCCGCAGAAGGACATGCCCATCGGGATCCTCGGCTCCCTGCTCATCTGCACGGTCCTCTACGTGGTCGTGTCCGCCGTGCTCACCGGCATGGTCCACTACACCGACCTCAACGTCCCGGCGCCCATGGCGCTGGCGATGGAGCGCATCGGCGCGCCGTCGTGGGTCCGCATCTCCGTGGACGTGGGCGCGGTGCTCGGCCTCGGCTCCGTGATCCTGGTGATGCTCCTCGGCCAGTCGCGGGTGTTCTACTCGATGTCGCGCGACGGTCTGCTTGGCAAGTGGGCCGGCTCCGTCCATCCGAAGTTCCGGACGCCATACCTCTCCACCATCTTCACCGGCATCGCGGTGGGTCTCGCCACCGGCATCCTGCCTCTTCAGCTCCTCGGGCAGCTGGTGAACATCGGCACGCTGCTCGCGTTCGTGCTGGTGTGCATCGGCGTGATTGTCCTGCGCCGGACGCGCCCCGATCTCGAGCGGCCCTTCAAGACACCGTGGGTGCCGTTCGTCCCGATCATGGGGATCATCTCGTGCGCCGGCCTCATGCTCACCCTGCCGGCCGACACCTGGATCCGGTTGGTGGTGTGGCTGATCATCGGCTTCGTGATCTACTTCGGCTACGGGCGCCATCACAGCGTCCTGCAGCAGGAGCGGGAAGGGAAGCGCCCCGCCGCCTGACCGTCGCCGATCCGTTGCCCACGGGGCGGCTCGTCGGTAGCCTTCAACGCCGATGAGCCGCCCCGAGCGTTTGGAACCGGTTCCCGAAGGCCGCGCCGCCGGCGCCCGCGCCGTCGCGGAGGCCGTCGCGGCCGCGGGCCGGATCGTCCTCACCACCCACGTCAACTCGGACGGCGACGGCGTGGGCAGCGAGGTCGCGATGGTGCACCTGCTCCGCGCCCTCGGCAAGCAGGTCGTGATCGCCAACCCCACGCCCATCCCCGACCGCTACGGGTTCCTGGTGGACCCGATCGCCAGGCACGACCGCACCGCGGGCGCCGCCGTCGCGTTGCGTGAGGCGGACCTCCTCGTCGTCCTCGACATCGCGGACCTCGGGCGCCTCGGTCATCTGGCGGAGACGATCCGGGCCCGCGACGTCGTCACCGCCTGCGTGGACCACCACCGCTCGCCGGGCAGCCTGCCCGCGGGCCCGCGGCTCATCGATCCCGCCGCCTCCGCCACCGCCGAGCTGGTCGCGGACCTCGCGGCCGCGGCCGGATGGCCCCTCGGCGCCGACGCCGCGCGCGCGTTGTACGTCGGCATCCTCACCGATACCGGTGGCTTTCGCTTCGCGAACACGACCGCGCGCGTCCTGCGCGTGGCCGCGTCGCTGCTCGAGGTCGGCGTGGACCCGGAGCGGGTATACGAGTCCGTGTACGCCACCGCGCCCGCCGGCCGCATCCGCCTCACCGCCGAGGTGCTCGAGACCCTCGTGGTCGAGCCCGAGATCGGCCTCTCCTGGATCACCGTGCCGGCCGGCGCCCTGGAGCGGCACGGCGTCACCGCCGACGACCTGGATGGGCTCGTCGAGTTCGCGCGCTCGGTCCAGGGGACGCGGCTGGCGCTCCTCTTCCGGCCGCTCGCCAACGGGAAGACCAAGGTGTCGCTCCGCTCGGTCGGGGACTTCGACGTCTCGGCCTTCGCGCACCAGTTCGGCGGCGGCGGCCACGCCAAGGCGTCGGGCGCGTCCGTCGCGGGTTCGCTCGACGAAGCGCAGCGGCAGGTGCTCGCGGCGGCCCGGACCGCGCTCGCCCCCGCCGTCCCGCCCCGCTAGCTTCCACGGGCATGGGCGATCAAGAGGTGAAGGCGCGCGTCGCCGCCGCGCTCTCCGGCGTCACCAACCCGCGGGTCGGCAAGGACGTCATCTCGGCGGGCACCGTGACCGGGATCGACGTCGAGGCGGACGGCCTGGTGCGGATCGGGTTCGCGCTCGCGAGCGACGACCCGGCCGCGTTGGTCCGCGAGGTGCGCCTCGCCGCGCAGGCCGTGGACGGCGTGCGCGCCGTGCGCGTGGACGTCCGCGGCGCCCCGGCCGCGCCAGCGTCGCGCCCGACCACCCCCAAGACGGTCCCGCCCCCCACGGCGCGCGAGCTGCCGAACCTCGGCCGCGTCATCGCGGTGTCGAGCGGCAAGGGCGGCGTCGGCAAGTCCACCATCACCACCAACCTCGCCGCCGGTCTCGCCGCGCGCGGACACCGCGTGGGCCTCATGGACGCCGATATCTACGGGCCCAACATCCCGCGCATGTTCGGCGTCGTCGGCGAGCAGCCCGTGGTGGTGGACCGCCGCATCCAGCCGATCGAGGCGCACGGCGTCAAGCTGATCTCCCTGGGCAGCCTGATCGAGCGCGATGTGGCGACCATCTGGCGCGGCCCGATCATCACCAAGATCATCCAGCAGTTCCTGGGCGACGTGGACTGGGGACAGCTCGATTATTTCCTGGTGGACCTGCCGCCCGGCACCGGCGACGCGCAGCTCTCGCTGGTCCAGTCGGTGCACGTGTCGGCGGGTCTGATCGTCACGACGCCGCAGGAAGTGGCCGTCGGGGACGCGCTCCGCGGCGCGAAGATGTTCGAGAAGGTGGGCGTGCCGGTCCTCGGCATCGTGGAGAACATGTCGTACTTCGCCTGCCCGCACTGCGGCGAGCGGACCGACGTCTTCTCGCACGGCGGCGGACGGCGGCTGGCCGACGAGCTGGGACTCCCGCTGCTCGCGGAAGTGCCGCTCCAGGCCCGGGTGCAGGAACTCTGTGAGGCGGGTCTGCCGGTGGTGCTCGCCGAGCCGGACTCGCCGGCGGGCATGGCCCTGACCGCTCTCGCCGAGCGCGTCGAGCGAGAGGTGGCGGCCCAGTCGGCGCGCCTGCCCATCGTCGTCGGCTGATCGGGGCCGCGCTGGCCCTCGCGGCCGCCGCCCCCTCGTGGGGTGGGGCCCAGGAACCGGCGCGCCAAGCGGAGCCGCCCACCATCGCCGAGGTGCTCTCCGGCCAGGAGCTCATCTACCGGGGTCACTTCAGCGCCGCGCAACTCTACTTCTCGCGCCTCGGGGAGGAGCGGGCCCGTGACCCCGTCGGTCCCGCCCTCGAGGCCTCCGCCCTGATCTGGTGGGGCGAGGCCCGCGGCGACGAATCCTTCCAGGCTGACGTCATCGATTCCCTCCTCGCCGATGCCGTGACCCGCGCCGGCGATCTCATCCAGGCCGCGCCGACCGATTCGGCCCGGGTCGCCGCCTGGTTCTGGCTCGGCACGGCGTTAGGCTACCGCGCGCGCCAGGCCGAGATGCGAGGCCGCTACTGGCGCGCCGCCCGCGAGGCCCGGAGCATGCAGAACGCGCTCGAGCAGGCGTACGCGCTCGATTCGACGTGCATCGACTGCCTCCTCGGCCTCGGGGTCTACGACTACGCGCTGGCGCGTGCCAGCGCCCTCGCGCGGCTCGTGGCGCGCATCATCGGGCTGGGCGGCGGGGACGCCGACCGCGCGCTGGAGCGCATGCGCCTCGCGAGCGAGCAGGGCGTGCTGACGCGCACCGAGGCCCGCTGGGTGTACGCCAACGCGCTGCTGCGCGAGAGCGACGAGGACGGGTCGCGCCGCGAGGCGGCGCGCCGCATCGTCGGCGAGCTGGCGGCGCAGTTCCCGGAGAACCCGGTCTTCCGCCGCTTCCTCGCCCCCGCCGCCCCCGAGCCATGAGCGCGACCGCCGCGCCTCCCCGCACCGGCGAGCTCGTATCGGGACCGCTCTCGCGCGCCATCGCCCGCCTGGCACTCCCGGCCGTGGGCTCCTCGCTCCTGCAACTGTCCTTCCTCCTCGTGGACATCTTCTGGGTGGGCCGGATCCTGGGCGCCGTGGCCCTCGCGGCGGTCTCGACGGCGGGCTACGCCGTCTGGATCCTCGCGTCCCTGGCCGAGATGGTCGCCGTCGGGCTCACCGCCGTCGCGGCGCGCCGCCACGGCGAGGGCGCGCACGGGCTCGCGGCCGTCGTGGCGGGGACCACCCTCACCCTGGCGGTGGGCGGCGGTCTGGTCATCGCCTCGTCAGGCTGGCTCGTCGTGCCCGCGCTGTTCGCGGCCATGGGGACGCCCGCGGACGTCACCGAGCTGGGACGCCTGTACCTCTCCACCTACCTGCTCGGCGCGCCGCTGGTGCTCGGGTTCTTCGCGGTGGAGGCCACGTTCCGTGCCTCGGGCGATACCCGCACACCGCTCGTGCTGCTGGCCGGGTCGGTCGTGCTCACCGTGGTGCTCGATCCGCTGCTCATCACCGGTGCCGGCCCGTTCCCCGCGCTCGGCATCGCGGGCGCCGCCATCGCCGCGGTGCTGACCCGCGGGCTCGTGCTCGGCCTGGGCTTCATCATCCTGATGCGGCGGCGTCTGGTCCGGCTCAGCGTCTTCGACCTCAAGTCGGCGCTCACGGTGATGCGCGTCGGCGCCCCGACCGCGGCCTACGGCGTCTTCTTCAGCGCCGTCTACATCGGCCTCTCGCGCATCACGTCCCGCTTCGGCGTGCCCGCGCTCGCCGCCCTCGGCATCGGACACAAGCTCGAGGGGGTCTCGTACATGGTGGCGACCGGGTTCGCGCTCGCGTCCGCGGCCCTCGTGGGCCAGAACCTCGGCGCCCGGCGGCCCGACCGCGCGCGCCGCGCCGCCTGGCTGACGACCGGATTCGCGACCACCGTCGGCGCGGTGGCGGCGCTCGCGTTCATCGCGTTCCCCGGCTACCTCGTGGGCGTCTTCACCCGCGATCCGGGCGTGGTGGCCGCCGGGGCGAGCTATCTGCGCATCATGTCCATCGTGCAGGTGACCATGGGCTGCGAGATCGTCCTGGAAGGCGCCCTCGCGGGCGCCGGCTTCACGCTCCTGCCCATGCTCTGGATGGCGCTCTTCACCGCCGCCCGCATCCCGCTCGCGGCCTGGCTCGCCGGCGCGCTCGGCGTCGCGGGCGTCTGGTGGGCCATCAGCGTCACCGCCGTCGCCAAGGGTGTCGCGATGGCCATCCTCTGGCGCGGCGACGCGTGGCAGCGGACCCGCGTATGAGCGTGGTCATCACCCTGCTCACCGACTTCGGCACCGCCGACGGCTACGTCGCCGAGCTGAAAGGCGTCCTGTTGAAGCTCGCCCCCGGCGCCATCGTGGTGGACGTCACGCACGACGTCGCCCCGGGAGACATCGCGGCGGGGGCCTACCTCCTCGGCCGCACCTGGGCGGCGTTCCCGGGCGGTACCGTCCACCTCGCGGTCGTGGACCCGGGCGTCGGCACCGCGCGCCGGGCGCTCGCCGCGCAGGCCGGCGGCCAACGCTTCGTCGGCCCCGACAACGGGCTGCTTTCGAGGGTCCTCGAGACGCCTAACGCCAACGTCGTGAGCCTGACCACGCCGCCCGGGGCGAGCCCTACGTTCCACGGGCGCGACCTGTTCGCGCCCGCCGCGGCGCGGCTCGCCAAGGGCGTGGCCCTGGCCGACCTCGGTGCGGCGGTGTCCGATGCGGTGCAGCTCCCGCGGCCCCCGCTGGTGCGCGAGGGCACCGACCTCGCCGGCGTCGTGGTGCACGTGGACCGCTTCGGCACGCTGGTCACCAACATCCCCGGCGCCCGCGTGGTGCCCGGCGCGGCCGTGCGGATCGGCCCCTATGACCTCACGCTGGTGGCCACCTTCGGGGATGTCCCCTCCGGCGACCCGGTCGCCTTCGTGGGCTCCGGCGGCACCGTCGAGATCGCGGTGCGCGACGCCCGCGCCGACGTCACCCTGGGAGCCACCCGCGGCGCCGCGGTCCGCGCCACCGCCGCAGCGCCGGCAGGTTGAGAGCGGGTTGAAAGAAGAAAGGCGTTGAACCTCCAACGCCTCTCTCTCTTCAACCTTCAACGCCTGTCGTTCTTCAACGCTTCTCAGTCTATCCAGTTCACGTCGATGCCGCCGATGGTGGCGTTCACCTGCATGGTGAGCCGGTAGCGCGCCGTGTTGTAGTTGGCCGTGTAGTACGTCTGGCCGCGCTTGGTGAAGCCGGCCGCGTCGAACGAGGCGAGGAACCGGTTGACGCGGATGGCGATCCCCACGTCGCGCGGGAGCCCCAGCGTCAGCGACCCGAGACTCACGTCCACGTGGGCGTCCAGCGACCGACGCCAGTCGCCCGAGAAGTCCAGGCTCACCTGGCCCACCCCGCCGCGGAAGCTCATGCGCGCGCAGTTGGCGTTCGCAATGGAGGTGACCCGCATCTCGGCCGCGCCGGCTTCCAGGGAGAGGTCGTCGCAGGCCATCGCATTGCTGCGGCTGAAGCGCACCGTGGAGGAGGACGCCCCGGTCTTGTAAGTGACCCGCCGCAGCTGGAGGCCGCCCAGCTCCAGGTCCGACTCCACCGCTCCCATCTCGATGTTGAGGGAGAGTGGCACGTCGGGGGAGAGGGCGACGTCGAGCGAGGCAGGCTGCCGGTCGCGCCGGCGGTCTCCCAGGTTGACGCGGAGGCCGGCACCGTCGCGGCCCCGCATCCCGAGCCGCAACACGGACGCGTCGGCGTCGTACTCGTGGATCGGGGTGAAGCGCTCCTCGTCATAGCTCATCTGGAAGCGGTACAGCGCGCGGTTGGTCCCCGGCGCCAGGTGGAAACGTCCGGCGCCATACTGCACGTCCACGGCCAGGGTGCTCTCGCCGTGCATCTGCCTCGACCCGGTGAACGTTTGCCAGGTCTGTGCCGCGGCTGGTGCCGCGACGGCGGCGAGGAGGATGCCGGCGAGTGCGAGGATCCTGGAACAGTTCACGGTTTCATGCCCATCCGGGCGGCGGTGGGCGTGGCGGGCGGCGTGGCCCAGAGATACTCGTCGGTGGTCTCGCCGGTGTGGCGGCCCGCGAACGTCTCGCGCAGCCCGCCGCGGGAAAGGAGCACCGCCCCGAAGCCCACCGTCGCGGCCACCCACGTCACGATCCCCGCCGCGACCTGGAAGAGGAGCACCACCGGCCCCGCCCAGCCGAAGAGCGCGGCGGCGGCCCACAGGCCCAGCAGCGCGATCAGGCCGGTGAACAGGTATCCGTAGGCGTTAGGTGCCCGGACGAACGCCCCGTTGGCCATGCGCCGGCGCGTCACCGTCTCGCCCACCGCGTGCGCGACGGCGAGATAACCGCCGAGGATGGCGACGAACGCGGCGACGATGAACGCCGGGATGACGAACGGCAGGAGCAGGATACCGACGATCGTGAACACCAAGCCCACGATGAGCATCGCGAAGGTCGGCAGCACCAGGAGCTGGCCGAGCAGGCCCACCACCAGCGAGCGGCCGAACGAGTGCGAGGCGGTGTCGGCAGCGACCTCGAGATACCGGCGGCCGAAGAACACCGCGCCGAACCCCATCATCGCGAAGGCGATGAACGCGCCCACCACGTTGCGGACGTCGCGGAAGAGCCGGTCGAGGGCCGAGGGTGCGGCATGGGCGAAACCGATATCGACGTCGGGGTTGTCTTCGAGGGCGGAGAGGTCTTCCGGCGGCGGCGCGGAGAGCGTCTTGATGTCGCCGTGGAAGACGCCGCCGTCATCGATCACCTGCCCGCCCACCGAGACGGCGCTGTGACCGATGATGCCGCCACGATGGTTGGCCACGTCGCCGTACAGGGCGATCACGTTGCCCGTCACCTCGCCATACACGTCCGCGGTGCCCTTGAAGACCACCAGGTTGCCGTTGACCCGCTGGCCGGCCGGCACCCGATAGTCGCCCACGTACATCGGGCTCGTGCGGACCGCCGCGGCCACGTCGGCCCCTACGTCCTCGAGCGCCGCTAACTGCCGCTCGACGGTGTCGAGCGCGTTGCGGTCGGCCATCGTGATGGAGACCGGATGCGCCGCCTGCGCCGTCACCACCAGCGCCGCGCTGTCCGCCCGCGCGCGCTGCGCCGGCGCTACGACCACTTCGGGGCCCGCGCGGCCCGACGCCAGCGCGCGGAGCGCCACCTCCAGCCTGGTCTTCGACGCGGCGTCCTCGCCGCCAAGTCCGGGGGTGCGCCACGCCCGGAGCGCCACCAGCAGCTCGCGTGTCTCCAGCGATCCGGCGTCGGCCAGAAGCCGCCGCCACGCCCGGTCCAGCGCGCCGCCCGCCGCGTAGTGACCGACCCGCTCGCCGTCCACCAGCACGGCGCCGTTGCGCAACGACACGCTGCGCAGCTTCCCGCTCGCCAACTCCAGCTCCAGCGTGGCCTCGCGATTGCTCACGGCGATGGAATGGGAGACGACCTCGTTGCCCTGATGGCGATGCAGGACCCGCTTGAGGAACGCGAGTCCGTCCCGGAACGCCGACCCGGCGTCGTCCCCACCCGGGACGCCGGCCGAAGCCCGTGCCGGTGCCGGCAGGATCGCCGCGATCACCGCCAAGCCGAGGAGGCTAGTGCGAAGGCTGGAGCGCGACATCCTTCCCCCGTGGGGTGCGAAGCAGATAGTGGAGGCCGACCGCGCAGCTCGCGTAGCCGACGACGAGTGTACCAACGGCGAACCACAGCCGTCCGCCCGTCAACGCGAGCGAGTCGACGAAGCCGGTGATGCCGGACGAGACTGCCCAGCCGGCGGCCGACAGCGCGGCCTGGCGCAGCGTGTCCGACAGCCACGCCGTCGCCTGTCCCGCGACGAAGTTGATGGCCGAGCCCTGCCGGAAGATCCACGGTACGGCCAGCCACAGCGCGAGGCTGGCCGCTACGGCGTAGCTCGCTCCCAAGGCCAGGGCCCGTCGTGGCTCGACGACCCAGGCCCGGGCGCGCCGGTAGAGGACCACGGCTCGTGGCTGGGGCAGGCGGACGCGGGCCATCACAACGGCGGCAAAGGCGCGGGACGGGGAGTAATGGGGCAGACGCGACAAGTCGCGAACCAGCGACTGATCGAGTTCGGAAGGGGATAACTGCTTGTCCGTCACACGCCTACCTCCTGTCTGGGAAGCCCTACGGCCCCCTCGGGGCCGGGGTTTCAGGCCCGGAGTGGACCCAGGTATTCCCTGAGTTCGTGCCGGGCCCGGTGAATGTAGGTCTTGACCGTGCCCAGAGGCAGGTCGAGGGTCTCCGCGATCTCTTCATACGACCGCCCGTCCACGTGCCGGAGCAGGATGCAGGCCCGGTATTCGGGCCGGAGCTTGCCGATCGCCTGCTCGATGGCGGTGCCAAGCTCCCGCGCGGCCATCTCCTCGAGCGCCGACTCGCTGCGGTCCACCGCCTGGAGCGCGGTCGCTTCGACCTCGTCCGGGGTCCGGGCACCCGGTGCGCCGTCGAGCGAGAGGGTCTCGATCTCCCGGCGCCGAAGCTGATCGATGGCGGCGTTGTTCGCGATCTTGAAGATCCAGGACGAGAACTTGTACTCGGGCCGGTACGATTCCAGCGCGTTCAGGACCTTGACGAACGTCTCCTGGGACAGGTCCTCGGCGAGCTCCCGGTCGCGCACCATGCGGTAGATCAGCGAGAAGACCGGCCGCTCGTACCGGCGCAGCAGCTCGCGGTACGCGGCTTCCTTGCCGGCTCGCGCCAGCGCCACGACCTCCTGGTCGGTTGCGGACTGGAGGTCTTTCGCCGTGGGCATGGGGCGGGTAATCTACGCTCCCCATGCCGCAGAATCAGAGTTGGCCGTGATGCCGGCAGGTGCGGCTGCACCACCGGAACCCCTCGACAAGCGACGGTACGTCCGCGAGGTCTTTTCGGAGATCGCGCCGCGCTACGACCTCCTGAACCATCTGTTGTCCCTCAACATCGATAGGTCGTGGCGGCGCAAAGCGGTGGGGCGCCTGGGATGGGAACGCACGCCTGAAGGCGTCTTTCTGGATGCCTGCGCCGGCACCATGGACTTGTCCGCGGCCCTGGCCGCGCGCCCCGGCTTCCTGGGGCGCATCATCGCCGCCGATTTCGCCCAGCCGATGCTCCGCCTGGGGGGCGCCAAGAGCCCCCGCGGCGTGGTCGCCGGGGCGGTGGCCGATACGCTCGAGCTTCCATTCGCCGACGCCACGTTCGACGGCGCCATGGTGGCCTTCGGAGTGCGCAACCTCTCGAGCCTCGAGGCGGGCCTCGCGGAGCTCTTCAGGGTGCTGCGGCCGGAGGCCAGGCTGGTGATCCTGGACTTCACCATCCCGCCCTCCGCCCCGATGCGGGCCGTCTACCTCTTCTACTTCCGCCGGGTCCTGCCGCTGGTGGGACGGCTCGTCTCGGGGCACCCGACGGCATACCGCTACCTTCCTGACTCGGTCGGGGGGTTTCCCCCACCGGAGAGGCTCGTGTCGCTCCTCGGGCATGTGGGCTTCCGGGATCCGGGATACGTCCTGCTCACCGGCGGCATCGCCGCCGTCCACTGGGGGCTGCGATGACGCTCGACAGCCTGCGCGACTTCGTGCGGGCCCTGGAAGAGGCAGGCGAACTCGTAAGGGTCCGCGAGCCCGTATCGGTGGACCGCGAGGTCACCGAAGTCGCGAACCGCTGCATGAAGAGCCCCGGCGGAGGGCCAGCGCTCCTCATCGAGCGGCCGGTGCTCCCAAACGGTGCTCCGAGCCGGTACCCGGTGCTGATCAACGCATTCGGATCCCTGAGCCGGATGGCGCTGGCACTGGGGTCGCCGACGTTGGATGCCATCGGCACCAGGATCCAGGCGCTGCTGACCACCGAGGTACCGGGCGGCATGGCTGGCAAGCTCTCCATGCTCCCGAAGCTGGCGGAGCTGGCTTCGTCTCCGCCGGTCCGGGTCTCGGGCGCTGCCCCGTGCCAGGCGGTGGTGCAGCAGGAGCACGAGATCGACCTTCGGCTCCTCCCACACCTGATCTGCTGGCCGGAAGACGGTGGACCGTACATCACGTTCCCCATGGTGATCACCAGAGACCCTGCCACCGGGACCCGGAACGTCGGCCTGTACCGGATCCAGGTCCAGGGAGCACGTGAACTGGCCATGCACTGGCAGCGTCACAAGGTGGGAGCAGCGCACTGGCGGGAGATGGCGGCACGGGGGGAGCGCATGCCGGTCGCCATCGTGCTCGGCGCCGACCCGGCATCGATGTACGCCGCCTCCGCGCCGTTGCCGCCGTCGGTGGACGAGTTCCTCTTCGCCGGCTTCCTCCGCCGGTCGCCGGTCCGGCTGGTGAAGTGCCTCACCTCCGACCTCGAGGTCCCGGCGGAAGCGGAGATGGTGCTGGAGGGCTTCATCGATCCGTCCGAGGACCTGGTGACGGAAGGCCCCTTCGGCGACCACACCGGCTTCTATTCCCTCGCCGATCTCTACCCGCGTGTGCATGTCACGGCGGTCACCATGCGGAGGGACGCGATCTACCCGGCGACCATCGTCGGTCCGCCCCCTATGGAGGACTACTACCTCGGCCACGCCACGGAGCGGATCTTCCTGCCGCTCCTCAGGCTCACCCTGCCGGAGATCGTGGACTACCACATGCCCGCCTACGGCGTGTTCCACAATCTCGTCTTCGTCGCCATCCGCAAGCAGTTCCCGGGGCAGGCGTGGAAGGTGATGAACGGTCTGTGGGGGCAGGGTCTGATGTCGCTCGCCAAGGTGATCGTCGTGCTGGATGACTGGGTGAACGTGCGTGACCCGGACGAGGCCTGGTGGGTCGCGCTCAACAACATCGACCCGGAGCGCGACGCGCGGTTCTCGATGGGGCCCGTGGACGTGCTCGACCACGCGAGCCGCGGCTTCACCTACGGCTCGAAGATGGGGATCGACGCCACGCGGAAGTGGCCGGAGGAGGGGTTCACGCGGGAGTGGCCCGGGCTGATCCGCATGGACGACGCGACGAAGAAGAGCGTGGACGCCAAGTGGGCGGCGCTCGGGATCCGGCTTCCGTGACGGGCGGCGTGGACGGCCAGGTCCTCGCCGGGTCGTCGCGCGCCGTCGCGTACGCGAACTTCGTCAAGGTCGCGCACACCGTCTTCTCGCTGCCGTTCACCGTGGTGGGGATCGCCGCGGCGTCGCGGGTGCGCCCCCTGCATTGGCGCACGGTGGCGCTCGCCGGCCTCGCGTTCGCCGCCGCGCGCTTCGCCGCCATGGGATTCAACCGCATCGCCGACCGCCGGTACGACGCGCTCAATCCGCGGACCGCCGATCGCGAGCTGCCCTCGGGACGCATGAGCCTCAGCGAGGCGTGGGCCCTGGTGCTGATCTCCGGGACAGTGTTCGTCATCGCCTCCGCCCTGCTCAATCCGCTTTGCCTGGCCCTGTCGCCCCTCGCCCTCGCCTGGATCCTCGGGTACTCGTTCGCCAAGCGCTTCACGTCCCTGTCGCACCTCTGGCTGGGCCTGAGCATGGCCATCGCCCCTGTCGGTGGATACCTGGCGGCGACCGGTGAATGGAGCACGCCGTGGTTCTCGCTCCTCTTCGTAGCAGCGGGGGTGCTCGCCTGGGGCTCGGGGTTCGACATCCTCTACTCGCTCCAGGACGAGGAGTTCGACAGGGAGCACGGCCTCAGGTCGATGACGGTCGCCCTGGGAGCACGCAAGGCGATCTCTGTTTCCCGTGGCCTGCATGCCGGGGCGGTCGTGGCACTCCTGGCCTTTGGCATGACGACGGGGATGGGGCTGGCCTACGGTGTCGCTGTGGCGGTGGCAGCCGGCCTCCTCGCATGGGAGCACCGGCTCGTCAAGCCAGGCGACTATTCCAGACTGGACGCGGCCTTCTTCACCATGAACGGCATCATCTCCGCCGTGGTCATGCTGGGGGCGATCACCGATGTGGCACTGTAGCGATCGAGGGGGCACAGTCGCTGGGGGCCCGTCGAAGACCGTCGTGCCCAGGCGCATGCCACGGAAGCCCGCCCCGCCTCGTCCGGCGCCCCACCCGGTGCGGCGCCCCGCCCCCAACAGGAGGGGTGGATGAAGGCCCTCCCGGTGGTGCTGGCTGTTACCGGTGCTTCCGGTGCTCCGTATGCCGTCCGTCTCCTGGGGGCCCTGGCCTCGGAGCACGTTCCCGTGTGGCTCATCGTATCGGGGCACGGCTGGCGCCTCCTCAAGGAGGAATGTGGGATCGATACCATCCCCGCCCTGAAGCGCGCCACCGGAGGCGACTGGAAGACCGTGACAGTCCTCGAGGACGGGGACCGGGGCGCTGGGCCCGCGTCCGGATCGGCGAGGACCGCGGGGATGGTGGTCTGTCCGTGCTCCATGGGGACCTTGGCGGCCATCGCGCACGGTACCAGCCGGAGCCTGATCGAGCGCGCGGCCGATGTCACCTTGAAGGAGCGGCGCCGGCTCATCCTGGTGCCGAGGGAGACGCCGCTCTCGCTGGTGCATCTCAGGAACATGGTCGCGGTCACCGAAGCGGGGGCGACGATCATCCCCGCGGCCCCAGGCTTCTACCACCGTCCCACGTCGATCGACCAGTTGGTGGACTTCGTCGTCCAGCGGGTGGTGGATCACCTCGGGCTGGAGGTCGCGCTCGCCCCCCGCTGGAGCGGCAAGGCGCGGTCGGTCCGCCGGCGCACGTGAGACTCGGCATCATCTCGGACACGCACGGCCTCCTCCGGCCTGAGGTGCACGAGGTCTTCAAGGCGGTGGACAGGATCCTGCACGCGGGGGACGTCGGCGACGAGGCGATCCTCGACGAGCTCGGGCTGCTCGCGCCGGTGACGGCGGTTTACGGGAACGTGGATGGGGGACGTCTGCGGCGCCGGCTACCGAAAGTGGCGGAGGTGACGGCCGATGGACTGCGCGTGGTGGTGACCCACGGCGATCAGTTCGGGATGCCGAAGCCGGAGGCGCTCAAGGCCGAGTTCCCCACGGCCGATGTGATCGTGTACGGCCACACCCACCGCCCGCTCATCCAGGATCAGCCCGACTTCTCGGTGGTGCTGAACCCCGGCTCGGCGGGACCGAAGCGCTTCGATCTGGTCCCCTCCGTCGCCATCATGGAGACCGAAGCCGGCATCCCGCCGCGCGTCCGCATCGTTCCTCTGGTCTGAGCGGGGACCCGGCAGCGATCAGGCGCGGGCGAGCCAGGCGTCGTACGGTGAGGCGCCTTCGAACTCCTGCGGATGCTGGCGGAACCAGCTCATCACGAGCAGCAGCTGGTCCATGTCCGGCGCGCTCCTCGCGGCGGGGGCCGGCTCGGGATCGCCGGTGTGGCGGCGCACGGTGGCGGCGAACGCTTCCTGCTCGATGGGTGTCCGGGGCCACGGGGCCTCCGCGCGCACCAAGCCGTGCCGGACGAGGTAGACGCGGTCGTCGTGCCCGCCGGCGCGGTCCTTCACCGCGTAGACGAAGCTGAGCCCTTCCACGGCCGCGCGCAGGCGTGCCGCCGCGCCGAAGAGCCACTCGAGCGATTCGAGCCGGTCGCGCCAGGTGGCGGCACGCTCGAACGCGCACTCCGCGGACGCATCCTCCATGTTGCCCAGCACCACATCGAGCGGGTGGGCCGACCGTCCCTCCAGGAAATCCGCGGCGCGGGCCGCGGCGGCGCCGTACGTGCCGGCGGAACATCGCGCGGCGCAGGGGCCCAGGCAGGTGCCGAGCTCGTGCCGATAGCAGGCCGGGGCGAGCGCGAAGTCAAAGAGGCTCGGCTGGTCGGCGAAGACGATGGATTGCGTCTCCGCGCAGTCGCGCAGACCCAGCAGATCGCTCAGGGTACGCACGGCGCCCGCCGCCATCCCGCGCCCGCGGAACGGCCCGTAGTAGCGGGCGGTGCGATCCCGCGTCCCGTCGGTGACCCGGAGCTTGGGCGCGGCGCCGCCGGTGAGCTTGAGGAAGATCAGGCGGGCGCGGGAGAGGTTGTTCCGTACGTTGGTGGCCGGCCGCAGCCGCACGATGAGGCGCAGCTCCTCGAGGAGTGCCGCGAACTCGCTCGGCAGGTAGCGCCACCGGATGTCGGACGCGCCGCGGATGAGGACCGCGCTCTTGGACTCCGGCCACGGCGCGGTGAAGTACGACAGCAAGCGCGAGCGGAGGTCTTTCGCCTTGCCCACGTAGAAGACCCGGCCCGCCTCATCGAGGAACTCGTACACGCCGGGCCGCTTCGCGGCGCTCGCCCGCACTCGGGCGCGCAGCGCCTCGAGTGAGGAAGCCGGGACGGTGGGGACGAGGGCTAGCGCTGACATCCAGGACAAAAGTACGTCGCGCGCGCGTCAATGACATGGGTCAGCACGATGCGCCAGGCGCAGCGACGGCAGCGGCGGCCCTCCCGCCCGTACACCGCGAGCCGGCGCTGGTACCCGCCGCGCTCGCCGTTGCCGGTGCGATAGTCGCGCACCGTCGTGCCGCGCCCCTCGATGGCACGCCGCAGGATGCGCACCAGCGCGCCGTGCAGGCGGCGCGTCTCCTCGCGGGTGATGCCGCGGGCTTCACGCGAGGGATCGATGCCCGCCGCCCAGAGCGCCTCGTTGGCGTAGATGTTGCCGATGCCCGCGAGACGGTGCTGGTCCATGAGGGCCTTCTTCACGGCGAGCCGCCCGTTGGCCAGCGCTGCGCTCAACCGGGCAGGCGTGAAGGTCCGGTCGAGCGGTTCGGGACCGATGCGCCGGTCGTACGCCGCCCAGGCGTCGGCACCGTGCAGGTACACCGCGCCGATCCGTCGCACGTCGCGGTGGAAGAGGCGGGCCCCGGAGTCGAGGTCGAAGACGATGGTCACATAAGGGTCGGGCGGACTGGTGCCGTTCACCACCATCATCGAGCCGGTCATGCCCGGCTGGACCACCAGGCGGTCGCCGCTGTCCAGGGCCACGATGACGTGCTTGGCGCGGCGGCCCACGGACTCGACGCGCCGGCCCGCGAGCCGCCGCTGGAACGCGGGGCGCGTGGTCTGACGCAGGATGTCCGGCTTGAGCACGGTGACGCGGGTGATGCGGCGGCCTACGAGGGCGGGGCGGATGTCCCGAGCGATGGTCTCGACCTCGGGCAGCTCCGGCACGGCTCAGCGTCCGCGGGCGATCTCGCGCCAGCCGATGTCGTGCCGGAACTGGCGTCCCTCGAACCGGATCCGCTCGGCGGCCGCGCGGCTCCGGTCGGCGGCAGCGGCGACGGTGGGAGCGACCGCCGTCACGGCCAGGACCCGGCCGCCCGACACCCGGAGCTTGCCTTGCCCGTCCAGGGTCGTGCCGGCATGGAAGACCAGCGTGTGATCGTCCTCAAGGTCTTCCGGGATGACGATCTCCGCCCCTTGCTGTGGAGCATCGGGGTATCCAACCGCAGCCAGGACCGTGGTGACGGCGGTGCCCCTGGCCTCACCCAGCTTCATGCCGGCCGGCATCCAGCCACCCTCGGCGACCATCCGGAGCACCGGCAACAGGCCGGCCGGGAGCACTGGGAGAATGGCCTGTGCCTCGGGATCTCCGAACCGGCAGTTGAACTCGATCACCGACGGTGCTCCCGACTCGGAGATCATGACACCAGCGTAGAGTATTCCGCGGTAGCGTGCTCCCTCGCTGGCCAGCCCCTTGAGAACGGGACGGATGATGGTGTCAGCCACCTTCTTGAGGAGGGCCGCTGACGCGATGCCGACGGGGCAATATGCTCCCATGCCTCCGGTGTTCGGCCCGGTGTCACCGTCGCCGATCCTCTTGTGGTCCTGGGCCGGTGGGAGGATCGCGAAATGCTCCCCATCGGTCACGGCGAGCACCGACAACTCCTCGCCGGTCAGGCACTCCTCCACGAGGATCTCGTTGCCCGCCTCACCGAGGGCGCCGGAGCGCAGCATGGAGGTGGCCGCGGTCCGGGCCTCCGCGCGGGTCTGACAGACGACGGCGCCCTTGCCGGCGGCGAGGCCCGACGCCTTCACCACGAGCGGTTCCCGGTGGCTGCCGATGTAGCGGGTGGCCTGGGAGAGCTCGGTGAAGGCCCGGGCGCCGGCGGTGGGGACGCCGTGCTTCACCATGAGCGCCTTGGCGAACGACTTCGAGGACTCGATCCGGGCCGCCGCCGCCGTGGGTCCGAAGGCCGGGATGCCGTCCTTCGCCAGACGGTCCGCCAGACCCGCGGCGAGGGGCGCTTCGGGCCCGATCACCACCAGGTCCACGCGATGCTGCTTGGCGGCGGCGGCTACGGCGTCGAGGTCGGTCGGCTTTCCGGGGATGTTCTTGGCGAGGCGGGCGGTACCGGCGTTGCCGGGGAGGCAGAACAGCGTGGCGTCCGGTGCGTCGCGGTGGAGGGCCCAGAGCAGGGCGTGTTCCCTTCCTCCACCGCCGACGACCAGGAGCTTCACCTGCTCGACGAACCTCTGAAGGCGCTCATGAACGCGTCGCGGGCCTTCTTGGCGACCTCGGTGACCGACTCCACGGTATCGCGGGCCTGGTCGGCGTAGTACTTCGAGGCGTCGCCGATATCGTCCGAGAGGGGACGCTTCTCATCGTCGGCGCCGCGCCGCGGATATTCGCCACGCAGGATGCGGTCGTACTCGCCTCCCGCCACCCACCGCTGAAGCTCCGCCGCGCGCAGCGTGTGGAAGGGGTGGGTGACGAACAACGTGTTGAGCACCTTGTAGACGGTGTCCATCGCGTCGCCGCCTTCCTCGTACTCCTTGGCCTGCACCATGAAGGCGTCGAGGTCCATCTCCTCGATCTTGCCGCCCCCCGCCAGCTTCATGAACATGCGCATGGAGGCGATCGGATCCTGGCTGGCGAGCAGTCCGGCGCGGTCCGAGGAGAGCTCGCTCTTCCGGTACCACTCGAGCAGCGCGATCTGGATGGGCAGGATGGCGATGCCGGCGAGGAAGGGCAGGTTGCGCAGGCCGAAGGTCAGGATGATGGCGAGGATGGTACGGTAGAGCGAGTGGCCGCTCATGACGTGGCCGAGCTCGTGCCCGAGGATGGTGTTGAGCTCTTCATCGTCGAGGAGCGCGAGCGCGCCCGAATTGAGGACGATGAAGGGCCGGTCCATCCCGAAGGCTCCGGCGTTGACGAGCGGCGTCTGCGAGATGAAGAGATCGGGGCGGGGCTCCCAGTCCATGGTGGCGCAGACGTCCGTGAAGGCGCGGTGCACGCGGGGGAACTGGGTGGGGCCGACGCGCACGGCGTTGGCCTGGAAGAGGAGGCGTACGCCGCGCTCCCCGAAGAAGCCGAAGATCTTCTTGATGACCTGGTCCACGCCCGGGATGGAGCGCAGCGTGTTGAGGGCGGCCCGGTCGGCCGCGTGCTCCCACGCGCGAGGCGATATCTTGGTGAGAACCGTGCGGGGACGCCGCGAAGGCAGGTTCTCGGGTTGATCCGTCATGGGCTCTCCAGTATCAGGACGAACACCCATACGCGCCGGCCGCGCCGGCGTTTCATCGGCGTTCCACTACGCTCCGAGGGCCCGGTCGAGGTCGGTGATCAGGTCCTCGGTGTCCTCGATACCCACCGACAGCCGCACCAGGCCGTCGGTGAGGCCCATGGCCTGTCGCATGGCCGGTGGCACGGCGGCATGGGTCATGGTGGCCGGATGGCCGATGAGGCTTTCCACGCCACCGAGCGATTCGGCCAGCGCGAAGAGCTTGGTGTGCTCCACGAGCTTGCGGGCACGCTCCAGCGAGCCGGTCTCGATCGAGAGCATGCCACCGAAGCCCTGCATCTGCCGGCAGGCGAGATCGTGCTGCGGATGCGACGGGAGGCCGGGGTAGAAGACGGTCTGGACGCGCTTGTCCGCCGCCAGCCACTCCGCGATCCGCCGGCCGTTGGCATCGTGCTGACGCATGCGGATGGGCAGGGTCTTGATGCCCCGGAGCGCGAGCCAGCAATCGAACGGCCCCGGTACGGCGCCCACCGACTTCTGGATGAACTGGAGCCGCTCCGCCAGGTCGTCGCGCTTCAATGCCACCATCCCGCCGACCATGTCCGAGTGGCCGTTCAGGTACTTGGTGGTGGAATGGAGCACGATGTCCGCGCCGAACTCGAAGGGCCGCTGGAAGACGGGTGTGGCGAAGGTGTTGT
>JBGPHD010000013.1:0-31631 GCA_041484135.1 Gemmatimonadota bacterium | reverse complement strand
GTGCGGCGGCCGCTGGCGCAAACCGGTGCGGCCGGTACGTTAGAAGCCGATGCCCCTCGATCGGCGCGATTTCCTGAAGGTGGCCGGCGCCAGCACGCTCGGCGCGGGCCTGGCGTCGTGCGTCGCGCCGGCCCGCGGTCCCGCGCCGCTCGGCCGCTCGCCTGATGTGGTCGTCATCGGCGGCGGCGCCTTCGGCGGATGGACCTCGTACCACCTGCGCCGCATGGGCGCGCGCGTCACGCTGGTGGACATGTGGGGGCCGGGCAACTCGCGCGCGACGTCCGGCGACGAGACCCGCGGCGTCCGCTCCTCCTATGGCGACCGCCTCTCCTGGGTCCGGTGGGCCAACGAGGCGATGGTCCGCTGGCGCGCCTGGGACGAGGAGCACGCCGAGCGGCTCGGCCTCCGCGTCTTCTTCCATACCGGCGACCTCATCCTCCGTCCCGCCGACGAGCCCTGGCTCTCGCAGACCAAGGGGTCGTGGGACACGCTCCGCGTGCCGTACGAGGTGCTGTCGATCGACGAGGTGGCCCGCCGCCATCCGCAGGTCCGCCTCGACGGGATGACCCTCGCGGCCTACGAGCCTAACGCCGGCGTGGTGCGGGCGCGGCGCGCCTGCGAGGCGGTGGCCGAGGTGTTCCGGAGCCTGGGCGGGCGGATCGTGATCGCGCGGGCGGCGTACGGCGCGCGCGCGGGGGGCCGCCTGACGGACGTGGCCCTGACCCCCGGCGAGCCGCTCTCGGCGGGCGCGTTCGTGTTCGCCTGCGGCCCCTGGCTCCCCAACGCCATGCCCGACGTGATGACCAACAGGATCCGCACACCCCTCGGCCATGTCTACTACTACGGCACGCCGCCCGGTGACACCCGGTTCCTCTATCCCAACATGCCGAGCTGGAACATCCCCGGCGTCACCGGCTGGCCCGGTCTCCCGGTGGACAACCGCGGCTTCCGCGTGCGGGTGGGCGGGCGGCCACCGTCGGATCCCGATCTCTCCGACCGCTGGATCGACGCGAGCTTCTTCGACCGGCCCCGCCAGGTCCTCGCCGAGCGGTTCCCTGACCTCGCCACGGCGCCGCTCCTGGAGACGCGCGCGTGCCACTACGAGATCAGCACCGATCACGACTTCATTGTGGACCGGCACCCCGAGCTCGAGAACGTGTGGATCGCGGGCGGCGGCTCGGCGGAGGGGTTCAAGTTCGGGCCCGTGATCGGGGAGTACATCGCGCGACGGGTGTTAGGCAGGGCGACCGATCCCGCGCTGGACGCGGAGTTCCGGCTCAAGCCGGAGCGGTTCGAGGACGTGCCGGCGCCCACGCCGCGGCCTGGCGGCGAGGAACTCTAGCTGCCTTCGTCGGGTTGGGTCAGCGGGGAGAGACGCAAAGGGGCCGCGGGAAACCCGCGACCCCTTCGAGCGTGGCGGAAACAGCCACGCGGGACGTTGGCAACGTACGACGAGAATACGCTCAGCAGACCGCCGAGTCAATGCCAGGGTGCGGGTGGTGGGACTCGAACCCACACGGGCTTTCGCCCAGGACGTTGCCAACGTCCCGCGTCTACCGGTTCCGCCACACCCGCACCGCTCTCCGGCACATTGGCGCCTCCGGCAACTCCGACGCGGCTCGGCAACGTGCGCTGCCGCTGGCGGCGCCACGGTAGCGTTGAGGGCGCGATGGAACGGTGCGGAATTCACACAATGCGGTGCGGGATCATGCGGTCGTCGCTTCAGCGACGTCCCTCTGGCCGAGCCGCGACCTCAGTCGCGAGCCCGCGGCTCAGCGCCCGGCGTACCTCACCAGCAGCGCCTTGAACCGCGGGTGCTCGCGGATCGGGTCCCAGCGCGGGTCCAGCCGCAGCGTGTGAACGCTGAGCCAGGATGGCCCCGCCAGCAGCCGCTCGATCTCGTCCAGGGCTGCATCGGCTGCACCGGCCTGCGCCAGGATTCGGGCGCGATCTTCCGCCAGTAGCGGGCCGTCATAGGCGTCGTCGCGATAGACGACCGATTGCTGTAGCCAGCGGCCCTCACGCAGCGCCTCCTCGCGACGCCCGAGCCCGGCCAGCGTGAGGCCGCGAGCCGCATGCACCCGCCAGTCGCCCGGGAGTTCTTTGACCACGGAGTCCAGGAGCGTTAGGGCCGAATCGAACGCCGAGCGCGCCGCCGGACGGTCGCCGCTCAACCGGTGCGCCCAGGCGGCGTACAGCGAGCTGGGCAGCAAGAAGTTCTGCCCCTCGAAGACACCGACGCGCGACAGCCGCAGGACCTGCAGCAGGCTGTCGGCCTGCCGTTCCCATAGCAGGAGCTGAGCAACTGGCGCGGCTCTTGTCCCCCCCGCGCCCAGGTCCGCGTCCCTCGGCACGCGGCTCAGTACCGCTTGCAGCGTGTCGAACTGCCCCCGCCAGGCAAGGTACGTCCACCCCCGAGCCATGGCGGCGCCGTGAAAGTCCGGCGTCAGGCTCAAGGCCTGGTCCCACGCGCGTACCGCCTCGGCGTAGCGGTGCAAGAATCGGTAAGTGTTCCCGCCGAGATCCCAGAACAGATTCGCATCACGCGGGTTGAGCTGCGTGGCCTTCTCGAACGCCGCCAGCACCTCGTCCCAGTTCCCCAGTCGGCGGTGCACTGCCCCGATCCAAGACCAGAGCTGAGCGTCGTTGGGCAGCCCCCTTAGCGCGACGCGAAACTCCTCCAATGCCCGCCGGTAGTCGCGGCGCCCCCAATAGTGCGCCAGGCCCATGGCGACGTGCGCCTGCGGCAGGTCCGGCGCGAGCCGGAGCGCCGTCTCCGCATCCGCGCGCTGGCGCGCCACCCGCGCCGGCGAGGGATCGTAGCGCAACCAGTACATCCAACCGTGCGCCACCGAGAGCGCCGTGTGCGCCAGCGCGAAGCCAGGATCGAGCGCCAGCGCGTGCTCGAACAGTTGCTGGCCGGTCTCGATGTTCTGCCGGAGAAAACTCGGGCGTGTCACGTACTCGCGCCCCTGGAGGTAGAGTTGGTAGGCCTCCGCGTTCGCCGTGGGGGCCGTGGCCAACCCCTGACGCTCGGTGGCGCTGAGCGCCGCACCCACCGCCGCCACGACCCGTTGCGCCACGTCGCTCTGAATGGCGAACGCGTCGTCCAGCGTACGATCGTAGGATTCCGCCCACAGGTGCTCGTCCGTCGCCGCGTCGATCAGCTGCACACTCACCCGCAGCCGCCCGCCGACCACCTGCACGCTTCCTTCGACGATGCTCCCCACGCCGAGTTCGCTCGCGACTTGTCGGAGCGGCTTGGTCGTATGCGCGTAGCCCGCGACCGACGTGCGGCTGATCACCCTGAGTGCCGCCACCCGCGAGAGCTGCGTCAGCAACTCGTCGTGCAACCCGGGCGCGAAGTACGCAAACGCCGGCTCCGGGCTCAGGTTCTCCAGCGGCAGGACCGCGATCGCGGCGCGCGGGTTGACGGGCGCGGCAGGCACGCGCGGCCCCCGGCCAGGACGGAACATCAGGAGCGCACCTCCGACCAGGACCACCGCCGCGCCGCTGGTCAACGCGCGTCGCCCGACTCGGCTGGACGGCCGCGTGGCGGGTGCGGGCGCCGCGGCGGGCGCGAGGGCGGGCACGGCGGCGACCGGGCTCGGCCGCAGCGCTTCGGAGAACTGCGCCACCGGGTTGAACCGGTCGGCCGGCGTCTTGGCGAGCGCGCGCATGAGCGCCGCCACCACGCTCGCCGGCACCGCAGGCCTGAGGTTGGTCACCGCGGGCGGATCCACCGCCATGTGCTGCCGGATGACGCTCTCCGCCGTCGGCCCCGTGAACGGGGGTTCTCCCGCGAGCATCTCGAAGAGCACGCAGCCCAGGGAGTAGATATCGCTCCGCCCGTCCAGCTCCTTGCTCCCCGCCGCCTGCTCCGGGCTCATGTACATCGGCGTCCCGATGGCGAGGCCCGTTTCGGTCAGCTTCTCCCCACCCGCCGCCGTGATCGCCCGCGCGATACCGAAGTCCGCGACCACCGCGTGCCCGGCCGAGAGGAGGATGTTCTCGGGCTTGATGTCGCGATGGACGATGTCGTGGCCGTGAGCGTAGGAGAGCGCGTCGGCCACCTCGCGGCTGATCTGGAGCGCGTCATCGATCGGCAGCTGCTTCTCGCGATCCAGGCGGTCGCGCAGGGATTCGCCTTCGACGTACGGCATCACGTAGAAGAGGAAGCCACCCGCGTCCCCCGAGTCGTGCAGCGGCAGGATGTGCGGATGATTGAGCCGGCCGGTGAGTCTGACCTCCCGGAGGAACCGTTCGGCGCCTAACGTGGCGGCAAGTTCCGGGTGCAGGACCTTGACCGCGACCGGGCGGTCATGTTTGGCGTCGTGCGCGAGATAGACGGTGGCCATGCCGCCGCGTCCCAACTCGCGCTCGATCGCGAAGCGGCCCGCGATGGCGGCCCGAAGTGTGAAGAGGTCCGTCAGCGCGACGGCGCCGGGCCGCGGACCACGAAGCGCTGCACCCGCTTGTAGATGTCCACTTCGCCGGTGTAGAGGTTGCCGTGCGAGTCCACAGCGACGTTATGCACCCAGCCGAACTGCCCCGCCATCCTCCCGCCGTGCCCCACGCTCCCCGCGACCGTGAGGTCGCTCCGGCGCACGATCCACATCACCTGGTTGGTCCCGTCGGGCACGTAGAGCCAGGTCTGCGCGGGATCGCGTGAGAACGCGATGTCCCAGACCGAGCCCATGGCGCGGGTAGCCCGCGCGATGAACGCCTCGCGGACGAAGGTCCCGTCCTTCCGGAAGACCTGGATGCGGTTGTTGATGCGGTCGGCGACGTACACCAGCCCGTCGCGCGCGAGGCGCACGGCGTGCACCGTCGTGAACTGCGTCGGCGCTGCGGTGGTGTCGTAACTGATCGGCCAGGGTGTCGCCGTGCCCGGGACGACAGGCGCGGCCGTGTCCCCGTCCACGGGGCGGCGGCCGTAGGCGCCCCAGTGCCGCCGGTAGGCGCCCGTCGTCGCGTCGAACACGATGACCCGGCGGTTGCGATAGCCGTCGGCGATGTAGACCTCGTTCGCGGCGGTATCCACCTCGCCGTTCGTGGGCTGGCCGAGCCTAACGGTGTCGTTGCTGCCGCCGGTCTCGCCCTGGCGGCCGATGGTGAGGAGGAGCCGGCCCTCCCGGCTGAACTTGAGGACCACCTGGTCCGGCCCAGCGTTGGACGCGATCCACACGTTGCTCGCCGGGTCCACGTAGATACCGTGTTCCGACTGCGGCCAGTAGGGCGCGCTCCCGGGGCCGCCCCACGCGCGCACCACGTTCCCCGCCTGGTCGAACTCGATCACCGGCGGCGCGGGCACGCAGCACAGGGAGAGCGGTGGGGTCTGCGCCGCGCCCGCCTCGCGGGCGGTGATGGTGCGGGGCCGGTGCACGACCCAGATGTGGTCGTCCGGCCCGACGGCGACCCCCGACACCTGCCCGAGGATCCAGTTGTTGGGCAGCTCTCTCGGCCACCAGGGGTCGACCTGGAAGGCGGGGACGGCGCCGCGCGCGGGCGGCGCGGCACGCTGGGCCGGCAGCGGCGCGGTCGTGACAGCGCCTAACGCCAGCAGCGCGCCCGCCCGCCGCGCCACCGCGACGACGTCGCGGAGCGTGCGCGGAGCCGGTGTCGCCGGGGCGGGCCTCACGGCCCCTCCGGCGCGCCGGCGCGCCGGGGCGGCGGCAGCGCCAGCGCCACCAGCTCGGCCGGCACGTCCGCCGAGGCGACGGCGACCACGATGTACTGCCGGCCGTTATGCATGAAGGTGATCGGCGCGGCGTTGGTCGCCGCGGGGAGCTGCACCGTCGCGATCTCCCGGCCCGTCGCCTTGTCCACGGCGTGGAAGGTCGGCCCGCCGCCGCGCCCCTCCCCGTAGAAGAGCAGCGTCCGCGTGACGAGCAGGTTGGCGTGCGCGCTCTGGCCCGTCCGCGGGATGGTGATGCCGCGGAGCGCGGGGTGGTTCCGGATCCGGTCGGGCGTGTCGCCGTCGGGGATCATCCAGCGGTGCTCGCCGGTGTTGAGGTCGATGGCGGTGATGCGGCCATAGGGTGGCCGGAAGAGCGGCAGCCCCTGCGGACCCGGCAGCCCGCCCGGTCCCTGCGACACATAACGCATGTCCGAGCGCTGGGGGTTGCTCTCGAGCGAGATGCGGCTCACGCCGCCCTGCGAGGCCACGTAGAGGAACCCGGTCTCCGGGTCCACGGCCGATCCGCCCATGATGTTCACGCCGCCGTTGGCGCCGGGCGCCTGGAGGGTGCCGTGGGTGCTGTCGGGCGCGTCCACACGCGAGGCGGGCGTATACAGCGGCCCCATGCGCCAGCCGCGCACCAGTGCCAGCGCCTGCTGACGGAGCTCAGGCGTGAAATCGATCAGCTCGTCCACCGACGTGCCCTGGCGTTCGTAGGGCGCGGGCCGGGTGGGGAAGGGCTGCGTCGGCGAGGTCCACTCGCCCGGGGTGTCGGAGCCCGGCACCGGCCGCTCCTCGATCGGCCAGATGGGCTCGCCCGTCAGGCGGTCGAAGACGTACGCGAATCCCTGCTTGGTGGTCTGCACGAGGATGTGCCGCCGCTGCCCGTTCACCGTGACGTCGAGCAGGTTGGGCGCGGTGGGCGTGTCGTAGTCCCAGATGTCGTGGTGGATCATCTGGAAGTGCCAGATCCGCCGGCCGGTGCGGGCGTCGAGCGCGAGCACGCTCTCCGACCAGAGGTTCGCGCCGGGCCGGTGGCCGCCGTACCAGTCGTTATGGGGGTGCCCCACCGGGATGTACACGATCCCGGCCTCGAGGTCCGCCGAGTACGGGGCCCAGGCGTCGTTCTTCCCCGCATCGCCTAACGCGTCCCCGAGCCACGTCTCGCTCCCCGGCTCGCCGGGGCGGGGGACGAGGCGGAAGGTCCAGAGGGGCCGGCCGGTGCGCACGTCGAACCCGCGCACGGTGCCCGGGATGTTGCGAAGATGGCGCGGGTAGTACCCCTGGATCGCGGAGCTGCCGACGACGATGACGGCGTTCACCACCATCGGCGGCGAGCTGGACCCGACCTGGCCTTCGGCCGGGTCGATGCCGAGGACGGCGCCGGGCCCCGCCGGTCCGGTGGCGCGGGTGGGGCCGTTGTCGCTGTTGGTCTGCATCGGGCCCGGCGGGCCCGCCCACGGCACCAGCGCGTAGCCGAGGCCCTCCATGAGGTCCACCACGCCCCCGCGCCCGAAGCCCGCCACCTGCCGGCCGGTGCGCGCGTCCAGCTCCACCAGGTGGTAGCCCGGCGTCACGACGATCAGCCGCTCCGCGCGGCCGTCGGTCCAGTATGCAAGCCCGCGCCCCGAGAAGCGGCGCGGCGCCTTCTCCCAGCGCAGCCCCTCGTCCATGCGCCAGGTCCACACGGTCTCGCCGGTGGCGGGATCGATCGCGGCCACGTCGCGCCGTTCGCCCGCCACGGTGTAGAGCATGCCGCCGGCGTAGAGCGGCGTCGCCCGGTAGTAGGTCTCCGGCTCCGGGCCGAAGTTGGCGGCCCGCCAGCGCCACACCACCTCCAGGCGCCGCGCGTTGTCCGCGGTGACCTGGTCGAGCGGCGCGTAGCGGGTGCTGCCGGCGTCGCCGCCCCAGTAGCGCCATTCGCCGGCGGGCGCGGCCGCCTGGGCGAGGGCCGGCGGGCTCCATCCCGCGAGGAAGGCGGCGGCGAGGACGGCAGTTAGGCGCATCAGGGCCTCGGGTCGGGCGCGGTGGGGAAGTGGACCAGCCGGAGCGAGTCGGCGTCCGGCGCCAGCTCCGCGGCGCCGGGGGGCGCGCCGTTCAGCTTGAGGAGGTACGACACGACGTCCGCGTACTCCTGGCGGCGGAGCCGGCCCGGGTTGTCCTCCGGCATCCGGGTCCGGATCAACTCGAAGAGCTCGAACGCGGGCCGGCCCGCCCAGGCGCTGTGGAAGGGGTCGCCGGCGAACTGGCCCACCACGTGGCACTGGGCGCAGATGCGCCGGAAGACATCCTCCCCCCGCACCGCCTGCTCCGCGGAGTAGGCGGACCTCGAGGCGGGCGCCGCGGCGGCGCTGTCCTGCGCGCGCAGCGCACGGGCCGCCGGGAGGCAGAGGATCGCGGCGACGACGGAGGTGCGGCCTCGGATCATGGGTGCGGCGTCAACGATAGGGTGCGCCGCGGCGGGCGGCTAGGGGCGTCGCTGGCAGGCGCGCACCGTGCCGGGTAACTTGCGGCCTCCATGGCCGCATCGTCATCGTCGCGCAGTATCTTCCGTTTCTTCACCCCCGACCGCGCCCGTCGCTCGGTGGCCGTCCTGCTGCTCATCGTCGGCTTCTGCGTCGGGATCGCCTACGGCAGCTGGACGCGCGTGTGCGCCGGCCGCGCCTGCCCCTCCATCGCCATCCTCGACGATTACCACCCGCAGCAGACCTCCAAGGTCTACGCGGTGGACGGGCGCCTGATCACCGAGCTGGGCCTCGAGCGCCGCACCCTGATCCGGCTCCAGGACATGCCCGCGCACCTCAAGCGGGCCTTCCTCGCCATCGAGGACAAGCGCTTCTACCAGCACCACGGGATCGACTACTCGCGGGTCTTCGGCGCGCTGCGCGCCGACATCATGTGCCTGTCGTTCTGCGAGGGGTTCTCGACCCTCACCATGCAGCTGGCGCGCAACGTGTTCCCCGACCGGATCACGCGCGAGCGGCACGGGCTCGCCGGCCTGACCCGCAAGCTCAAGGAGGTGTGGGTCGCGCGCGAGTTGGAGCGCACCTACTCGAAGGACCGGATCCTGGAGCTCTACCTCAACCAGATCTACCTGGGCAACGGCGCCTACGGCGTGGAGACGGCCGCGCTGCGCTACTTCGGGAGGTCCGCGCGTGACCTGAATCTCGCGGAGGCGGCGCTCCTCGCCGCGCTCCCCCAGCGGCCCGAGAGCTTCAACCCGCGCCGCTATCCGGGACGCGCGGTCTGGCGTCGCAACCTCGTGCTCGAGCTGATGCGGCAGCAGGGCTTGATCACCAATGCGGAGTCGGAGGAGGCCAAGGCCTACCCGCTCGGCCTCTCGGCGCGCCAGGACTACGGCGACGTGGCGCCCTACTTCGTGGAGTGGCTGCGCCAGACGCTGGACGCGCGCTTCGGCCGCGACCTCTACGAGAAGGGCCTGCGCATCTTCACCACGCTCGACATCGACATGCAGCAGGCGGCGGAACGGGCCCTCGAGGCGCAGCTCGAGAACATCGAGAACGGGACCTACGGCCGCTTCCCGCACCGCACCTTCGCGCAGTACCTCGCCGGGAGCAGCGGCAACGGCGACAACGGCCGCGCGAGCACCACGCCCTATCTCCAGGGGGCCATGATCGCGATGGACGCGGAGACCGGCGAGATCCGCGCCATGGTGGGAGGCCGCGACTTCGACGACTCCAAATTCAACCGCGCCACCCAGTCGCTCCGCCAGCCCGGCTCCACCTTCAAGCTCTTCGTCTACTCCGCCGCCATCCGGACCGGCCACTCGCCGAACGAGATGCTCGACGACGCGCCCATCTCGCTCCCCATGTCCGACGGCACCGTCTGGGAGCCGCAGAACTTCGAGGAGGGCCAGTTCCGCGGCGCCATGACCCTGCGCCGCGCCCTGGCCGGCTCCATCAACCTCGTCGCCATCCGCCTGGGCCTCGAGCTCGGCGTGGAGAACGTGGTGGACGAGGCCCGGCGCTACGGCATCACCACGCCGGTGCCCCACGTCCCCTCCATCTTCATCGGCTCCGCGGACGTGATCCCGCTCGAGCTGGTCGCCGCGTTCACCTCTCCGGCCACGTTAGGCGTCCGCGCCGCGCCCATCGGCCTGCGCCGCGTGGAGTCCGCCGACGGTACCGTGCTCTGGCAGCCCCAGATCCGCCGCGAGCGCGTGATGTCCCCCGACCAGGCCTTCGTCCTCACCGACATGCTGCGCGACGTGATCCGCGGCGGCACCGCCATGTCCGCGGTCCGCGGCGCCGGCTTCACCATCCCGGCGGGCGGCAAGACCGGCACCACCAACGACTACACCGACGTCTGGTTCATCGGGTTCACCAGGGAGCTCGTGGCCGGCTTCTGGATGGGGTTCGACCAGCCCCAGACCATCAAGCCCGGCGCCCAGGGCGGGCGGCTCGCCGCGCCGGCGTGGACGGCGTTCATGCGCGAGGTGTACGAGCGCCGCCCCAATCCCGGCGAGTGGGCCCGGCCGAGCGGCGTGGTGACGCGCGAGATCGATGTCGAGTCGGGCAAACTGGCCACGCCGAATTGTCCCGCCGCCTCCCGCCGCTGGGAGGTCTTCTCCCCCGGGGCGGCGCCGGTGGAGTTCTGCCCTCTGCACCCGGTCTCCAACTCCTCGCCCGGCGTGGCGCCTCCCAAGCGCACGCCACCCCCGCCCGCCGACCACTGACCGCGTGCCGCCCGTCCGCATCAGCGCGCGCTGGGTGGTGCCGGTGGAGCTTCCGCCGATCCCGGCTGGCGCGGTGCTCGTGGGCGACGACGGCCGCATCGCGGCGGTGGGACTCGACGCCGACGTTCCCCGTCCCGCCGGCGTCGAGTCATGGAGCCTGCCCGACGCGGCCCTGATGCCGGGCCTCGTCAACACCCACGCCCACCTCGAGCTCACCGCGCTGCGCGGCCTGGTCCGCGACCGGGCCTTCCCCGAGTGGATCGCGCGGGTGCGGCGGATCAAGGACGCGCTCACCGCCGCCGACTTCCGCGCCTCCGCCCGCTGGGGGGTGCTCGAGAGCTTCGCGGCGGGGATCACGACCACCGGCGACACCGGGTCCTCCGGCGAGGCGGCCATCGCCCTGGCGGAGCTCGGTGCCCGCGGCGTGGCGTACCAGGAGGTCTTCGGGCCCGACCCCGGCACATGCGAGGACGCCCTGGCGGGCCTCGCGCGCGCGCTCGACCGGCTCCGTCCCTGCACGTCGTCCCGTGTCGAGGTCGGCGTCTCGCCCCACGCGCCATACACGGTCTCCGCGGTGCTGCTCGAGAGCGTCACGGCGCTCGCCCGGTCACGCGGACTCAAGGCCGCCATGCATCTCGCCGAGTCCGCCGAGGAGACCGCGTTCGTGGAGCGGGGCGCGGGGCCCTTCGCCGACGCCCTGCGGGCCCGCGGGATCACCGTGATGCCGCAGCAGGTGAGTCCCATGGCGTGGGCCGCGCGGGCGGGGTTCCTGGAGCTCTCCCCGCTGCTCATCCACTGCGTCACCGCCTCCGAGAGCGACCTCGGGACCGCGGCGCGCCACGGCGCCACCGTCGCGCATTGCCCCTGGTCGAACCTCTGCCTCGGCCACGGGCGCGCCGACCTCGCGCTGATGCGGCGGCTCGGCGTCGTGGTCGGGCTCGGCACCGACTCCGTGGCGGCGGGGGGCGGGATCGACCTCTTCCTTGAGGCGCGCCTCGCGGCGGCCGGCGCCGACCTCGCGCCTAACGCCATGCTGCGGTTCCTCACCGTGGATGGCGCGGCGGCGCTGGGCCTGGACGGCGTGGGGCGGCTCGTGCCGGGCGGGTGGGGTGACTGCATCGCCGTGTCGCTCGACGCGCCCGCGCACGCCGGCGTGGGGGACCCGGAGGCGGCGCTGGCGCTATCGGCCACCGCGGCCGACGTGCAGCAGACCTGGGTCGCCGGACGGATGGTCTACCGGCGCGGGTCGTGGACCGGCGTGGATGCCACGGAGGAGCGGGCCGCCCTCGGCCGGGCCGCGGCGAACGCGCGGCGGGCGCGGGACTAGTTCAGGAGATGCGGGTAGAGCAGGGTCTGCGTGCTGTCGGCGAGCACCCGGTAGACGCGTTTCCCACCCCGCGCGGCGGCCCAGAGCGCGTGACGGTTCTGCGCCACATCCGCGAACGCCGTGAGGATCACCTGCGAGCCGTCCCGGGACAACGCGAAGGTCGACTGCTGGCCGATCACCAGGCTCGGCGCGCCCGAGTCGGGGGCTTGGAGCACGCTGTAGAGCGTTGTTACGCCACCCTGTGGATTGGCGGGATCGATCGCCACGACCGCCAGCGAGTCGTTCCGGCCCTGGTCGAGATAGCCGCGCCGCACCAGGAACATGAAGCCGTCGCGGGCGGTCCATCGCGGCCAGCCGAAGTACGGAAGGTTGAGGAAGCGCGAGGCGCCGAGGACCTGCGTCGAAGGCTGAAGGGTCGCCAGGTCCACCCGGACCACGTACAGCGAGAGTTGGGTCTCGCCGAGGCCCGCGAGCTCGGAGCCGTCCGGGGAGAACGCGGGGCCCATCGTGAAGCCGGGATTCCCGACCATGACCGTGTCCCAACGCTGGAGACTGCGATCGTACAGCAGGACCGCCGGCCCGGCGGCGAGCACGCACGGGAGCGCCAGCCGCCGGCCGTCGTCCGAGAAGGTGCCGGGTCCGACACCGGGGGGAAGTCCGCGGTAGATGATCTGGCGCGCCGCGAGGTTCTCCAGCGGGACGAGGGCGAGGTCGTTCACGATCCAGACGGCGGCCGTCCGCCCGTCGAGCGAAAGGGCGACCGGCGTCAGTACCGGCTGTCCCGGTGGCCCGAGGGGGCGGCGATTCTGCCCGTCGGTCCCGATCAGGTAGAGGGAGCCATCCTGATAGCGGAAGAGGACATCGCGCACGGGAGGGGCGGACGCGCCGGGGGCGAGCGGCGACTCGCTGCAGGACCACAGCGTCAGGAGGCCGGCGATCGCGAAGATCCGCCTGTCGCGTAACATCACTCCGAAGGATATTTTGCGGCCGGAGCCACGTCAAATGCGCTCGTGAAAGCCAAACGCCATAACGCCATCCTCCGCCTCGTGCGCGAGCATCCGATCCCCAGCCAGGAGCGTCTCCGCGAGCTGCTGGCCCGGGCCGGCTTCGACGTCACGCAGGCCACCCTCTCCCGCGACATCCGGGAGCTGGGGCTCGCCAAGTCGCCGGGCGAGGACGGCGCCCCCGTCTATGCGGCGGCGGAGGAGATGCTCCCGTCCCCCGCGCTCGCCACGTTGATCCCCTCGCTCCTCCTCAAGGTGGACGGCGTCGGACCCATGCTCGTCCTGCGCACGCCCACGGGGAGCGCCAGCGCGCTCGCCGCGGCGCTCGACCACGAGGACTGGCCCGAGGTGCTCGGCACCCTCGCCGGCGACGACACGCTGCTCATCATCGCGGCCAGCGTCGCCGACCGGAAGAAGCTGGCGCGCCGCGTGGCCGAACTGGCCGGGACCCGCCATTGACCCCCCGCCGCCGCCCTGTATTTTTATGCGTCGCTATGCATAAACTCTCATCGCCCGGGGCGGGAGCAGGCCGATGACGCACACCGTGATGCTGGCGTATTCCGGCGGACTCGACACCACCGCGATCGTGCCGTGGCTGCGCGAGCACTACGACGCGAAGGTCCTCTGCGTGGCCGCCGACGTGGGGCAGGGCGCGGGGGAATTGCGGGGACTCGAGGAGAAGGCGAAGCGCACCGGCGCCGACGCCTGCATCGTCGAGGACGTGCGGGACCGCTTCGTCCGCGAGTTCATCTGGCCGACCCTGAAGGCGGGCGCCATCTACGCCCGGACGTACCTCCTGGGCACCGCCATGGCGCGGCCCCTCATCGCCGAGCGGCAGGTCGCCGCGGCGCGCCGCCTGGGCGCCACGGCGCTGGCGCACGGGTGCACCGGGATGGGCAACGACCAGGTCCGCTTCGAGCTCACCTACGCGGCCTTCGCCCCCGATCTCGCCGTGATCGCGCCGTGGCGCGAGTGGGAGTTGCGCGGCCGCGAGGACCTGCTCGCCTATCTCGCCGCCAGGGGGATCCCGACCACCGCCACCGCCGAGAAGCCCTTCAGCCGGGACCGCAACCTGTGGCACATCTCGCATGAGGGCGGCAGGCTCGAGGACCCGTGGGCCGAGCCGCCGGCGGACCTCTACCTCCTCACCCGGGACCCCGCCGACGCGCCCGACACGCCGGCGGTGGTCGCCATCGACTTCGAGCAGGGCGAGCCGGTCGCGCTCGACGGCCAGCCGATGGACCCGGTCGCGCTGATCGGGACGCTGAACACCCTCGCCGGCGAGCACGGCGTGGGGCGCGCGGACATCGTGGAGGACCGCCTCGTCGGCATGAAGTCGCGCGGCGTCTACGAGACGCCCGCGGGCACCGTGCTCTTCCAGGCGCACCGCGAGCTCGAACAGCTGGTGCTCGACCGGCGCACCCTCGGCCTCGCCGACGACCTGGGCCGGCGTTATGCGGAGCTCGTGTACGACGGCCGCTGGTGGACGCCGGAGCGCGAGGCCCTCGACGCGCTGGTGGCCTCGACCCAGCGCCACGTCACCGGCACCGTGAAGATGAAGCTCTTCAAGGGCAGCGCCCGCGTGGCCGGCCGCGCGTCGCCGCACTCCCTCTACGATGAGGGCCTCGCGACCTTCGGCGCCGACGACGTCTACACCCAGAGCGACGCGGCGGGCTTCATCCGCCTCTACGGTCTTGCGGTCCGCACGCAGGCGGAGCGGGAGCGGCGCTTGGGGGCCCGGTTGGCCGAGGCGGCGGACTGAGTCCCCGGCCCGGCCGCGCGCTCGTCATCGGCGCGTCGGGCTTCCTGGGCTCGCGCCTGCTCTCGGTCGCGCCGCGCGACGTCGCGCTCACCGGCACCGGCTTCCGCCGGCCCGTCCGTCCCGGCAACTGGCGCGACATGATCCTCGATGCGTCGTCGCCGTCGGCGCTCGCCGCCGCCTTCGAGAAGGAACGGCCCGGCGCGGTCTTCCTCTGCTCGTACTCCCGGTCCGACCGCGCCCTCACCGTGGATGCCGCGCGCCAGGCCGCGCGCCTCGCCGCCCGGCACGGCGCCCGCTTCGTGTTCTTCTCCACGGACATGGTCTTCGACGGCCGCCAGGGCGCGTACACCGAAGACGCCCTGGTCGACCCGATCGTCCCCTACGGCGCCCTCAAGGCGGAGGCCGAGGCCCAGGTGCGCGTCGAGAACCCGGAAGCGCTCATCGTGCGCACCTCGCTGCTGGTGGGCGAGAGCGGCATCATGCTGCGACCCGAATACGAGTGCGGCCACATGATGCGCGGCCAGCCCGCCCTGCTGTACGCCGACGAGTGGCGCAGCCCGACCCACGTGGACGACGTGGCCCGCGCCGCCTGGGAGCTCGTCAGCACCGACGTGGCCGGACTCTTTCACGTCGCGGGGCCCGAGCGCCTGTCGCGCCTCGAGCTGGGCCGGATCCTGTGCACGATGTTCCGCTTCAGCTCCGCGCTGGTGAAGGAGGGGCCGCGCCCCGCGGACCGGCCGCGGGACACCTCGCTCGACAGCGGCAAGGCCGCCAGTTTCCTCGGATGGGCGCCGGCGCCGATGCGCACGCCGGTGGCCGCCGGTGTCTGACGCGCCGCACGTGATGTGGGGCGGACGCTTCGCCCAGCCGATGGACCCCCGGCTCGACCGGATGAACCGCAGCCTTCCCGTGGATCGCCGGCTGTGGCGGGAGGACCTGGAGACCAATCGTGCCTGGGTGCACGCGCTGGAAGGCGTCGGCGTGCTCACGGCCGCGGAGCGGGCGCGGCTCCTCGAGGGGCTGGAGGCGGTGGCGGGGAAGCTCGCGGCGGGCGCGGCGGCGTCGGCGGAGGATGAGGACATCCACTCCCTGGTCGAGCGGCTCCTCGGCGAGACGTCAGGCGCTCTGGCGGGCAAGCTCCACACCGGCCGCTCCCGCAACGACCAGTGCGGCACCGACCTCCGCCTCTGGACGATGCGGGCCCTGGACCGGCTGGACGCGTCGGTGGCGGCCCTCGGCCGCGCCCTCATCGCCCAGGCGAAGGCCGGCCTCGACGTCCTGATGCCCTCCTACACCCACACCCAGCGCGCGCAGCCGGTCCGCGCCGCGCACTGGCTGCTGGCGCACGCGTGGGCGCTCCACCGTGACCGGGGACGCATCCGGGACGCCCGGGCACGTGCCTCCGTCCTGCCCCTGGGCTCGGGCGCGATCGCCGGGTCGGGCTTCGCCGTGGACCGGGGCGCCCTCGCCAAGCGACTCGGCTTCGCGTCCGTCTCGGCCAACTCGATCGACGCCGTCGGCGACCGCGACTTCGCGCTCGAGGCCGTCTTCGCGGCGACCCTCGCCGGGACCCACCTCTCCCGCCTCGCCGAGGACCTGGTCCTCTTCTCGACCGCGGAGTTCGGGTTCGTCGTCCTGGCCGAGCCGTTCACCACGGGCAGCAGCCTGATGCCGCAGAAGCGGAACCCCGATGCGCTGGAGCTGGTGCGCGGCACCTCGGGCCAGCTCCTCGGGCGCCTCGTCGGGATGATGGCGACGATCAAGGCGCTCCCCTCGGGCTACCAGAAGGACATGCAGGAGAACAACGCGGCGCTCTTCGAGGCGCTGGACGCCGCCACGGCGGCGGCCGAGCTGATGGAAGGCGTGGTCGCGGGGATCACGCTGGTCCCCGCGCGGATGACCGCGGCGCTCGACGCGGCCACGCTCGCGACCGACCTCGCCGACCTCCTCGTCCGCGCCGGCCGGCCGTTCCGCGAGGCGCACGGCCTGGTGGGCGCGCTGGTGCGCAAGGCGGAGGAGCTGGGGACCGCCATCGACCGGGTGCCGGCGGCGGAGGCGGCGGCGATCGACGCCGCGCTGCCCGGACTGCTCGCCGGCCTCGGCGGCGCCGAGGCCGCGGTCGAGCGCCGGACGGTGGCAGGGGGCACCGCCATGGCCGCCGTGCAGGCGCAGCTGGCCGCGGCGGTCGCTGCCTTCGAACCCTAAGCCCGGCGCGGGTTTCCCATGGCCCGGCGGCGCGTTTCCCACGGTCCTGCTTGCCTCGGCACGGCTACCCGGCTAGTATCTTCTGCTGGGGGTGCCTGACCTTCAGGGGACGTGGTCGAGCGCAGGACATCCGTACAGGCATCCCGATCCACCCGTCCCGTTCCACTGAGCGCGGCGGGTTTTTTCATGTGCGGGACGGGATCCCGCACGGAGGGGTCCGGCGGTGGTTCGCTGTCTGGCGCTGAACGCGTCGTTCGAGCCGATCACGATGGTGCCGGTGCGCCGTGCGCTGCGGCTCATCATCGACGGGAAGGCCGAGATCGTGGAGGCCGACGCGGACCGCGTCGTCCACTCCGAGCGGCTCGCGCTCCCCCGGCCTGCGGTCATCCGTCTCAACAAGTTCGTCCACGTGCCCCGGCGGTTCCGGCGCCAGGTGACGAACACGTTCCTCTTCGCGCGTGACGGGTACCGGTGCCAGTTCTGCGGCCGCACCCAGGCCACGCTCAAGCACCGCGAGTGCCTGACGCGGGACCACCTCGTGCCGTTCTCCCGGGGCGGGACCGACGCCTGGACCAACGTGGTGACCGCGTGCTCCACCTGCAACGCGCGCAAGGGCAATCACCTCCCCGAAGAGCTGGGGATGTTCCCGCTCACGCCCCCCGTCGAGCCGCACTTCGTGCACCTGGCGTGGGCGGTGCGCCGCCTCACGCCCGCGCAGGCCCGCTACATCCGCCTCTTCTACGGCCAGCAGGTCCTCGCCGAGCTCTCCGCCCGGTCCTGAACCGTCAGCGCCGGCCGGGGGCCGGCGCGCCATCGACGATCATGGGGCCGAACGCGGCAGCGGCGGCCGAAGCCGCCGCTGTTTCCTCGATCTACGGAAGGACGTGGGGTGCTCGCGCCATGCTAGGTGTGGATCGCGTCAGCATGGGCCGGTATGACGAGCACCGGGCAGGGTGCTTCAACCAACAGCTCCTCGAGCCGGCCGCGTGCCGGCGTGCGTCCCGTGACGAGGAGCGATGTGCCCGCCGGCGGTCCGCCGTTCGGCGCGACAATGGCGAGCGGGAAAGCCGAGGGGACAACGGCGCGTGCCTGGTCGCCCAGGCGTGACGTCTTCGACTTGGGTTCCAACACGACCGGATGATCGAACAGGCCCGGCTCTCCCGGGCGGCGCGGCCGCGTGATGACCAGCAGCGGGCACGGCGAATCGTCCAGCAGTTGCCGGAGCATCGGACCGATCGGCGGCGACGTCTCGCGCCGCGAGCAGTGCGGGCCGAGCACGATCAGCTGGCTGGCGCGCAACGTCGCGAGCGACACCAGCCACTTGGTCCGGTCGCCGCGCTTCAGGGCCAGCTCCACCTCCACCGTCTCGGTGGACAGCTGGACGGCGAGTCGGTCGAGCTTGGGGCGCAGCGCGTCCAGCTCCAGCGCGCACTCCGGTCCTTCGGACTCGATGGCGTGGAACAGCGTGACCCGGCGGGCCCCCGCCCGCATCAGGTCCGGCAACCAGCCGCCGAGGCGATCGGCGAACGGTGCGGCGTCCACGGCGATGATCAGCGAGTCGAGCATGGCTTCTTCTGACTCTGCGTATTGCGTACCAGCCTGACGAGCCTCGTCGCTCCCGTCTAACTCATTGTTTCGATTGTAGATACAAGACGGCCCCGGGCCGGATGGCCGGGAGCCGCCGCGCGCCGTAGGACATCCTGTCCCGCGGCATGGTCATCGCGGAGTGGCTAGGCCGTCTCAACCTCCGACGGCTCGTCCTGGTCCGGCCCGGTGTCCGCCTCGCCCCGGTAGGCCTTGAGTTTCCGGTACAAGGTGCGGCGGTCGATGCCGAGCACTTCCGCCGCTTTCCCCTGGTGTCCGCCGACCTCCTCGAGCACGGCGAGGATGTACTCCCGCTCCACCCGCTCGAGGCTCCACCGCTCGGCGCGGGCCAGCTTGAGCAGGTCGTGCTCCTGGCGGCGGTACAGGCCCTCGCTGGGATCGAACGGGATCGTCTTGGCGCCCGCGTGCATGATCACCGAGCGCTCGATGAAGTTCTCCAGCTCGCGGACGTTGCCCGGCCAGTCGTAGTCCATCAGGCGCTGCATCGTGGCCGGCGGGATCGCGGGCGGTTCCACCCGGTGCTCGGCGGCGGCGCGGCGGAGGAAGAAGGACGCGAGGACCGGGATGTCGTCGCGGCGCTCGCGCAGCGACGGCACGTGGATCGGGAACACGCTCAACCGGTAGAACAGGTCCTCGCGGAACCGGCCCGCGCGCACCTCCTCGCCCAGGTCGAGGTTGGTGGCGGCGATGAGACGGATGTCGATCTGGACCGGCTCGCGTCCGCCCACCCGCATGATGGTGCGTTCCTGGAGCGCGCGCAGCAGCTTGACCTGGATGTTGGCCGTGAGGGTCCCGACCTCGTCGAGGAAGAGGGTGCCGCCCGTGGCTTCCTCCAGGAGGCCACGCTTGCTGGTGATGGCGCCGGTGAAGGCGCCTTTCATGTGGCCGAAGAGCTCCGACTCGAGCAGCGTCTCCGGGATCGCGGAGCAGTTGACGGCCATGAACGGGTGCTCGACCCGTCCCGAGAGGGCGTGGATCGAGCGCGCGACCAGCTCCTTGCCGGTGCCGGTGTCACCGGTGATGAGGACGGTGGCCCGGCTGGGCGAGACCCGGGCGATGAGGTCACGCACCCGCTCGATGCCGGCGCTCCGGCCCACCATCTGCCCGCCGGGCCCCTCTTCGCGCACCCGCCGGCGCAGCTGCGCGACCTCACGCCGGAGCGTGGTCTCCTCGTGGGCGCGACGCAGCGTGAGGAGGAGCTCGTCGGTGCGGAACGGTTTGCCGACGTAGTCGAACGCGCCGTTCTTCATCGCCTCGACCGCCGTGTCCACCGACCCGAAGGCCGTCATCACGATGAAGGGCGTGTCGGTCTGGAGGGTCGGGCCCACCGCCAGCACGTCCATGCCCTGGATCCCGGGGAGGTTGAGATCGAGGAGGACGGCGTCGAAGAGATGCTTGCCGAGCTGGGTGAGCGCTTCCTCGCCCGACGCCGCGCCGACGGTGTCGTACCCTTCGTCAGCGAGCACTTTCTCGAGCAGGCCGCGGACGACCGTGTCGTCCTCGACCACGAGGACGCGGCGGCGCTGGGCCGGCGCGGCGGTCTCGGTTTCGGTCATGTGATCCCCACCGGGAGCCGGATGATGAACTGCGCGCCGCCGGCCGCGGGCGAGGCGGCCTCGATGGTGCCGCCGTGCGCGCGGACGATCTGGGCGGCCAGCGCCAGTCCGAGTCCGGTGCCCCCGGATCGCGAGAAGAACGGGGTGAAGATGTGCGGCAGGTCCGCCGCCCTGATGCCGTGGCCGTCGTCCGACACGACGATCTCGACCGCGTGGGAGTCGTCGGAGCGGCCGGTCTCGATCCGCACGTGGCCGCCGCGCGCTTCCAGCGCGTGCTGCGCATTGAAGAGGAGGTTCACGATCACCTGCTGGAGCTGGGCTTCGTCCCCCATGATGGCCGGCAGCCCGGGATCCAGGTCGAGCACCACCTCGACGCCGTGGCGCACCAGCTGTGACTGCACCAGGCCGCTCGCCATGGTGATGACGTCATTCACGCTCACCGGTGCCAGGGAGAGGCCGGACGGCTTGGCGAGGTTCACGAGCTGCCGCGCCAGTCTGGCGATGCGGTCGGTCTGCGACTGGAGGATCCGCATCTCGTCGGCGCCGATGCACGTGGTGCAGCGGGTCCTCAGCATGTGCTCGACCGCCATCGAGATGGCGGTGAGGGGCGCGCCGATCTCGTGGGCGACGCCGGCCGCGACCTGCCCCGCGGCCGCCAGGCGTTCCGACGCGAGCAGCTGCCGCTCCATCCGCTTGCGCTCGGTGATGTCGCGCAGGATGGCGGAGAAGCCGAGCAGCGTGCCGTCCGGGCCGCGTACGGCGGTGCGCGTGAGACTGACGTCCACGATGCCGCCGTCCTTCCGCCGCCGCCGCGTCTCGTGGTCGCGGATGGCGCCGCGCGCCAGCGTGGTGTCGTGGATCCACGTGAGCTCGCCGCGCGCCTGTTCCTCTTCGGGGAGCAGGATGGTGAACGTCCGGCCGACCATCTCCTCCGCGGTCCAGCCGAACATGGCCTGCGCGCCGTGGTTCCAGGACATCACGGTCTCGTCGGGCGAGACGGTGAGGATCGCGTCGGCGGAGAGATCGATGATCGCCGGGACGAGGGCCGGGTCGAGCATGGTGGCCGCCGCGCGCGAGGTCCCGCCGGGGGCCGCCGTGGGCTCCGGCGTCGTATCGTCGTGGGTCTCGCGTGCTGCCAAGGTGCCGTATGTCCTGTACTCGGAAACCGACTGATGGGGGCAATCGGCATGCCATGCCCCGGCAAACCAGGGAAGTGGGTTCCGCTTGCAACGAAGGGACTCCATCGCCATTCTATTCTGCCGCCCCCCACGGGAAAGGACAATCTGCGACATGAAGCCGTGCGCGAGTGTCCCACTTCGCGCTCCTGGGTCGCAAGTTGGTCCCGCCCCGAACCGAGGGGAAGGGGGGGACGCCTGTCCGGATTGAGCGTGCCGCGGCCTTGGCGGGGCTCGTGACCGCGGCCTCTCACCGCTGCGGTGATCGCTCGGTGGGGACGGCCGCGCGGGCACGGTACCTGCAAAACGGAAGGCGGGCTACCGCGGCAGTATCCGGGCGCCCGATCACCCGAGAACCGAGAACCTCCTTCAGCGGCGAACGAGCCATGCTCGCGAACCTCGCTCGGACATTCGTTGTCGCGGCGCTCGTGGTCGCGGCGCCCTCCACGGGCTGGTCCCAGGGCGCCCGCGCCACCGGTCAGTGCGCCGCGTGCCACGCCCGGCTGTCGGGCGGCTCCAGCGCGGGCCACGGCTTCGCGGCCTGGCGGGGCTCGCCGCACGCCGCGGCGAACGTGGGGTGCGAGGCCTGTCACGGCGGCGATGCCTCCTCTTCGGACCGGGCCACGGCGCACCGGGGGATCCTCCGCTCCAGCGATCGCGCGAGCCAGGTGTACTTCACGCGCGTGCCGGAGACCTGCGGGCGCTGCCACTCGGCCGAGCTGGCGTACTTCCGCTCCAGCGTCCACTTCGCCCGGCTCCAGAGCGATGGACGCGGCCCCAACTGCGTCACCTGCCACGGTTCGATGGCGACCACGCTGCTCTCCCCGGAGCAGATGCTCCGGACCTGCTCGGCCTGTCATGTCCGCGGCGGGGCCGCGCCGCCCGAGAAGCCGAGGGAGAGCGCGCAGGTCCTCGCGCTCTTCAGGGCGTCGGCGATCCTCTACGACGTCGTGGCGACCGAAGCTGCGGGGAACGCGCCGGGGGCCGCGCGGGCAAGGGCGCAGCTCGAGCAGGGGCGGCGCCAGCTGGGCGCGGCCGCGGAGGTCTGGCACGGGTTCCGGGTGGATTCAGCGGCGCAACGTCTGAGCGCGGCGCGCGAGGACATCGTGGCGGCATGGATGGCGCTCGGGCATCCGCGTCCGCGGGACAGCATGCTGAGGCGGACCCCCGCGGCGGAGCGTCCATGAAGCGCGAGTCGCTCGCGTTGCCGCTCGCGGCGCTGGGGGCGGGGATCCTGCTCGCGGTGGTCCTCGGCGTCACGCTCGGCGCGCCGCGACGGCTCCTCTCGCTGGTGCGCTCGTCGCACGCGCCCCGGCGGCTCGACGGGCGGGTCGAGCCGGGCGAGTACCGCTTCCACTGGGAGGACCAGGCGAGTCAGCTCCGGTTCTCCTGGAGCATCGAGGGGGACCGCCTGGTCGGGGCTGTCACGACGCCGGACTCGGGTTGGGTCGCCGTCGGCTTCGGCGGCCGCGGCCCGCTGATGAACGGTGCCGACATCGTCATCGGCTACGTGGACGCCCGGGGCGCGCGGGTGCGCGACCACTTCGCCAACGTGCCCACGGGCCAGGAGGCCGACACGGCGCTGGGCGGGCGGGACGACATCCTGGCGTCGGCGGGCCTGGAGTCCGCGGAGGGGACCACGATCGAGTTCGATCGCCCGCTCGCGGCGCACGACAGCGTGGACCAGCCGATCGAGGCCGGTCAGACCCACGTCATCGTCGCGTCCTCCAGCGCCGACGACTTCACCGCGTACCACGCCGGCGGCCGCAAGGCGGTCGCCCTGCTGGACCTCTTCGCGGGCCCGCCCGCGGCCACGGCGTCGGGGAGCTTCCTGCCGGACCATCTGACCGACGTGCAGATCATGCTCGCGACCTGGATGGCCCTGCTCTGCATCGTCGGGGTGCATGGGCTGGCCGCGCACGGGGCGGCGGCACCGGGCGGGACCGAGGGGGGCGCCAGCGCCGGGGCGGATGCGTCGGTGGCGCTGATCGGGGTCTGCGTGCTGCTCGAGATCGGCGCGCTCGGGGTGTTCGCGGTGGGGGTGACCATCGCGGCCCCGACCTGGCTGCTGGGCCTGACGCTCTCGTTAGGCCTGCTCGCGCTCACCGGTATCATCGTCCTCTACAGTCGCGCGTTCGTGACCTGGGAAGTCGTCAAGGCCGAGCGCGACGACGGGATCCCCTGGTAGAAAGGGCCGCTCGTGGATCGCCGACGTTTCGCTGATCTGTCGCTCAAGACCGGGATCGTGGCCGCGGCGGCGGCCGCCGTCCCCGGCCTCGTCACGCTGCGCGGCCGCACCAAGGCGGCGGCCTCCCAGGCGGTGGCGGATGGCGACCGGCTCGTCTTCGCGCTGGGGCAGAACGCCGACCAGCCCGTGACCGAGGGCAGCTTCACCCAGAACGAGGCGGTCCTGGCCTTCCCGCAGGGCAAGTCCGAGGACCACGACAACCTGCTCATGGTCTGCAAGCTGAACCCCGCCATGCTACAGGCGCCGACCAACCTGACGGCGGGGAGCGGCATCGTGGTGTACAGCGCCATCTGCACGCACCTGGGCTGCACGGTGCGGTTCTCCGAGGAGCCGATGGACATGGCGCCCTTCCCGCACATCCACTGCCCGTGCCACGCGGCGCTGTTCGACCCGCACCGGGGCGGGATGGTGATGGGCGGGCCCGCGCCGCGGCCCCTGCCCCAGTTGCCGGTGCGTATCAACGAGCGTGGGGAGGTCATCGCCGCCGGGGGCTTCACGGTCCCGGTGGGCGTGGCCACGTAGCCGCCGATGCTCGCGACCTGGTTCGCCGAGCGGCTCGCGCTCGACAAGTTCCGCACCAAGTACCTCGGCAAGCCCTTCCCGGTGCACCCGACGTTCTTCCTCGGCGAAATCGCCCTGTTCTGCTTCGTGGTGCTGGTGATCACGGGCCTCTACCTGGCGCTCTTCTACGAGCCGTCGGCGGAGAACGTGACCGTCGCCGGGGCGGTGATGCCGGCGGCCTACGCCAGCACGCTGCTGATCGACGCGCACCCGTTAGGCACGCTGATCCGGCGGATCCACCACTGGTCCGCGCACCTCATGATCGGCGCCCTGGCGCTCCACCTGCTGCGGGTCTTCCTCACCGCCTCGTACCGCAAGCCGCGCGAGCTGAACTGGGTCCTCGGCCTCGGGCTGATGGGCATCACCATCGGCGCCTCGTTCGCGGGATACCTGCTGCCCTACGACCAGTTCTCGGTGACCGCCACGGGGATCGCCTACGGCATCGCGCGCTCGGTGCCCTGGGCCGGCGGCGTGCTCGCGGACTTCGCGTTCGCCGGCCGCTTCCCCTCGCCCAGCACGGTGCCGCGGTTCTTCGCCTACCACGTGGTGTACGCGCCGCTCATCCTGAGCGCGCTCATCTCCGTGCACCTCGTGATCCTGCTGAAGCAGAAGCACACCGAGGCACCGGCCTATCAGGCCGCCGACAGGTCGGGCGGCCGCCAGATCTCGGGCATCCCCTTCTGGCCGCAGCAGACGGTGCTGATGGCGGTGCTGTTCCTGGTGCTGCTCGCCGCCCTGGCGGCCCTGTCGGCCTTCCTGCCGGTGCACCCGTCCGCGTACTACGGTCCGCCGGTCCCGGCGACGCCGGAAGTGAAGCCCGACTGGTACCTGCTGTGGGTCTATGGCGCGCTGCGGCTCATCCCGGGCGGCATGAGCTTCCGCTTCCTCGGGGCCACGATCGGGTCGGAGGCCATCGGCGCGATGCTCGTGCCGGGTCTCATCGCCCTCGCGATCCTGCTCGTGCCCTGGCTCGATCGTACCCCGTCCTCCCTGTACTATGCGGAGGACCCGCTGAAGAGCCCGGGCCGGTTGGCGACCGGCCTGGCCGGGATCACGCTCATCGCGGCGCTCTCGCTCGCCGGCTTCAGCAGCGAGCTCAGGTTGAGCGTGCCGGTGCTGTGGGTGATCACGTTGCTCGCGCCGGTCGCCGTCTTCGCGGCGACCTATTTCCTGGCGGCACGGAGCCGCCGGAACTCCGTCACTTCTGGATCGGGGAGGACCTGATGCGAAAGAACGTGGTGATGACGCTGGCCCTGGTGGGGCTCGCCGCGGCGGCGGGCGTCGCCCAGGCGCAGACGCCGGTCGACGCGGCCCAGCTGTTCGCGCGCAACTGCGCCTCGTGCCATGGAACGGCCGGAACGCCCAACCCGGCGATGGTGCGCTCGCTCGGCGCGATCCCCGACTTCACCGATCCGCACGCGATCGGGGCGGTCCCGGACAGCGTGCTGATCAGCGTGGTGACCGGTGGCAAGCGCCCGAACATGCCGGCCTATCGGGGCAGACTCACGGCCGACCAGATCCGGGCGCTCGTCACCTACCTGAAGACGCTGGCGCACCGACCGTAGTGGTTGGAGGGCGCTCGGGGGACTGCCCGGGCGTGCCGAAAACACGATCCACCGGCGGGCCTGATGCCCTCCGGTGGATCGTTTCGTTGGTGGTGCCGCAGAGCGATGCGCCGGGCGTCTACCTCGGCGGGCCGTTCAGGTGGCACAGCCGGCACATCCCCGGGTTCTTGTTCTCCATGTTGCGGCTGAATCCCGGACCGTGCGGATTCACCCCCCACCCGGCGTTCGCGGAGTGGCACCGCAGGCAGTCGTTCTGCACGTGGCAGGCGGTGCAGCTCTCGAGCGAGCGGCGAGCGACCGCGCCGTGGCCGAAGACCCAGTTGGGTTGCGCGTCGTGGAAGCGGCCGAACGGGGCGCCGGTGCCGGAGCGGCCCGTGGTGCGGTGGCAGTTGCGGCAGAACGCCTCGACCTGGTGGCACGTCGCGCAGTCGTTCTCCCGCGTGAAGGCGCTCTGGGCGTGCCGCTGCACGAAGTCCCCGCCGTGGTAGCGTGGCGCCCCGTTCGCGTCGTGACAGCTGGCGCAGAAGGTGGGCGCGTGGCAGCGGCTGCAGCTGGCGTCGCCGCCCGCGGCCGGCGCCCGATGCCGCAGCAGGTGGTCGGGTGCGTGGTCCGGCGGCCGGAACCCGGTGAGGTCCACGCCGCGCGCGCCCCCGCGCACGCGGCGGGCCAGCTCCGCGACGGGCTGCACGCGCTCCTCGGCGCGATGACACCCGAGGCACGACTCGCGCGCGTGACAGTTGCTGCATTCGCTCACGTCGGCGCGCGCCATGAGCCCATGGACGCGGATGAAGCCGCCGGCCTCGTGGTACGACGGCTTGGGGTACACCCAGCGGCGGCCCTGCATGAGCGTCGCGACCCGCGAGTCGCTTGGCAGGTTGCGGATGGGGTCGATCCTGGACCCGTTCACGTGGCAGGACTCGCAGAACTCGCGCGCGTGACAGGTCGCGCAGGTGCCACCGGCGCCGGAGGTGTCGGCGGCGTCGGCCGCGTGGGCCATCACGTACCCGGTGTCGTGCGACGGCGGCTTCGGGAAGGCGGCGATCCTCGCCGCAGCCAGGCCCGACGCCTCGGCGAGCGGAACGTGACACGGGAAGCACGTCGCCTGCGCCAGGTGGCCGGGGGCGTCGGGGGCGTGGCAGCCCAGGCAGCGCTCCGGACGGGGACGCCCCACGTCCATGACCCGGGCGCTGTCGCTCGCCGCGTGGCAACGGGCGCAGGGCAGGGCCGAGTCCCCCGACCCCTGGATGAAGACGCCGTGCAGCTGGTGATCGAAGTGCAGGTTCGTGGGCCGCGGCGGACGGCGCGTCCACGCGACCTGCGGCAGTATGGATCCGTCGTGGCAGCCGGCGCACAGGTCCGGCGTCGGACGCATCGTCGCGGAATCGCCGCTGGAGATGCCGGCGTGACAGCCCGAGCATCCGGTGAACACGCGGCCGTGACGCGCGTGGGGGAACGAGTCGGCGACGATGACGGTCGTGGCGGCGGACGGTGTGCCGGCCGGCGCGGGCGCCCGGACCGGAACGAAGGCCATCGCGGGAATGAGGAGGAGCCCGAAGGCGGTTCTCATCGTGGCGCCCCCAGGCGGTCGGGGTTCGCGCCGAAGACCCACTCGAAGGAGATGAGCGCGCGCATCTGGGACCAGTCGGCGCCGGTCGAGCCTTGGAGCCGGCGATGGAGGTACTTCATGACCTCACCGCGCAGGAAGGCCCGCGTCCCCACCGGCCCGCGCGCCTCGAGTCCCGCGCCGTACACGGTCCCGTCGGAGACCCGGAAATCGCCCTCCTGCTGGAAGGCGGCGAGGCGGCCGCCGAGATACCACGCGTCGGGCCGCGCGTACGCCAGCGCGACCTCGCCGCTGCTCTGCGACCCGCCGAAGCCGAGCTGGAGCCGGTACGTCCCGTCGACGACGAAGTCACCCCTGAGCCAGCGCGCCGAGGTGGCGAGCAGGTGCGCGTTGTCCTTGATGTTCACGAGGAACGGCGTGGTCTCGGTGACGGGCTGGTAGTGCCGGAGGGTGTACGCCGTGGAGAACGTCGCGCGCGGCGTGGGTGACACCCGGACGCTCGCCGTGAAGCCGCGGTGCGCCTCGGGCGCGAAAGCGCCCCAGATGGTCGTGAGATCGAGCAGCGGCCGGTAACGGAAGGCCTCGATCTCCGCGAAGCTCCGCCGGTTGATGCGCCAGAGCGCGCTGATCCGCGCCTTCCCCCAGGTGGAGGCCGCCAGGTCGGCGTCCGCGCTCATGGAGAGCACGAGGCGCTCGGCGATCTCGACGCGGCCGTCCAGGGCGACGCGCTCGGACACCAGCCCGCTGCGGTCGCTCAGCAATTCACGCTGGTAGACGGCCGAGAACTCGGAGGCGGCCGACGGCGCCGTCCACACCGAGGTGCCCAGGAGGATGGTGCCGGTCTCCCTGCGCAGGGGGTCGAGCGACCGGATCGCGGAGCTGCCGACCGGCTCGAGGAAGCCCCGGGCAAGTCCCCGGCCCCCATACGCCTCGACGCGCACCGTCGGCAGCGGGCGCCACGTGCTCGTCAGCCCGTCGAACGCGTAGAAGCCGAGGCCGGAGGCGCGCTGCTGCCGTCCCGCGCGCAGGCGGTACTTCGGCCGCTCGAGCTCGAGGAACGCGTACAGCGCATCGAAGTGGTCGTTGGAGCGGGGCCACGCGAGGTCCGACCCGAGCGCGGCGCGGCCGCGCAGGAGGGCGTACGCCCGGAGCCCCGGCACCCGGAACCCCCATGCCGAGAGCTCGACGTCCTCCGTGAGCGGCGCGGCGCGGGCCACCGGATCGGCGCGGTAGGTGCCCGAAGCGGGATCGTAGCTGATCGGGCGGAGGTCGATGAAACGCGACGTGGTCACCGAGCGGACGCGCACCGACTGCGCGGCCAGCGGCGTCGCCACGAGTGCGACCAGCGCGATGGCGTAACGGCCGACTCTCATCGCCCCTCCGGCTCCATGACGCGGTGGCATTGCTCGCACGCCCGTCCGGGCTGGTGCTGGGTCTGCCCCCGATGGCACGTCAGGCAGGCTTCCCGCGTGCTCGGCAGTCCCGCGGCGCGCGCGCCGTGACACGATGCGGTCGCGCAATTGGGATGATCGGCGGCGCGGTGCTTGGCGAGCGCGTTCGCCGCCCAGTGGCACGTGGTGCACGTGGACGACGCCTGGTGGTGGCTGGCATGACATGACGCGCAGTCAGCGCCGTCCGGCGCGCGCGTGAGCGGATTGCTGTGGCAGCGCACGCAGGTGACCGAGGTGTGCCGCTGGTGGTCGAACGGCACGTGTCGGGTCACGGGGGCCCCTCCCGCCGCCAGCCGGAAGGTCCGCACCTGGCGGTCGAGCGGACGCCGCAGCTGGTCGCCGCCGTGGCACGTGGCGCACCGCTCGCGCCCCACGCCCTGGTGATGGCAGCGCTGGCAGTCCGCGGGCCCGCGGACCATCAGCTCTCCGTGGCGCACGCGGCTCGAATGGCACGTCGCACAGGCCTGCGCGCGGTGGTCGCCGTGGGAGAAGCGCGGCAGGCCGGCGCCGACGCGCGCGCGGGGCGTGCCCTGCAGCAGGGCCGCCACCACGGCGTTCGACGCACTGGCGACCTGGACCGCCTCCTCTTCCTCCCCGTCGGAGCGCGGTGACGACGCCCCACGGCGGCTGGGCGTCTCGCGCTCGATGTTGGCGTGACAGCGCACGCAGTTGGCGCCCTCGGCGCGCCAGCTGTGCGGCACGTGGCAGGTCGTGCAGCGCTCCGGGTGCGGCACCCCGACATGGAAGGCCACGGTCCGCCACGTCGCGTGGCAGGTGCCGTTGGTGCAGCTCACGTCCTGCGGCTTGGACTGCGTGTGCGGGTTGTGGCAGTCGCCGCACACGCCCCGGTGCGGGTCGCTGCCGATCTCCAATGCCCGCACGCGCTGTTGCATGGTGTGGCAGCTCAGGCACTGTTGCGCGCGCGGCGTGAGGGGCCGGCCGAGCGAGTCGATGCTCAGGCCCTCCGGCGTCCTCCCCAGGAAGTTGTGGCAGGTCGTGCAGTGGATCTCGACCTCTCCCATCCCGCCCAGCTGGATCTGGACGTTGATGTGACACTCCGCCTGGCCGCAGGTGCGGTCCACGGAGGCGAACTCGTGGAGAGAGACCGAGTGGCACTTCACGCACTGCAGGCCGCGCAGGGCGGGATTGCGCGACTCGAGATGGACGCGGTGACCGGCCGTGTTCGCGATGATCCGCCAGCGCGTCGAGTCCCCGAGCACGTGACAGCGGCCGCAGACCTCGTTCGAGACGTGGGCGTGCTTCTTGACCGACGACTGGTTCTGCACCAGGGTCGCGTAGACCTGATGCAGCTCCTCGGGGAGCGAGGCGTGGTGGCAGTCGTGGCACTCGAGCTTGGCGTGCGCGCTGCGGCCGAACCGCTGGAACGGGTCCCGCATGAGGTGGCAGGTGGTGCAGAACCGGTTGTCGTGCTGGATGTACTCCCACTGCCGGTAGCCGGCGAACGACGAGCCGGCGAGGAAGAGCGCCCCCACCGCCACCATCGTCACCCGCCACTTGCGGCCGATGCGCCCCCATGCGTCCAGCGCCCTTCGGTAGAGTCGTGCCATTCCTACTAAATCCGTCTCCTCTGGTGCTCGGCGTCAAGCGGGCCGGCCCTGGTGGGACCGGCCCGCTGATGGTCAGTCAGGCGATGGTTCGCAGCTCTAGCGCCAGGACATCCGCAGCACGCGCATCCGCTGGGCGACCCGCTCCTGCTCTGCGGGGGGGGCCGGCGGCAGGTACGTGTACTGGGCGCGCAGTGCCTGGACCGTCGCGATGAGCAGGGCTTCCTCATAGAACGGATTGTGCGCCCCACCCGACCGGTCCGCGGAGGGCATCCGGGCGTTGAAGAACGCGCCTTCAGCCACTGTGAGGGTGCCGTCGTTGTTCTTGAACTCGGTCGCGCTCGTGGCCTTCACGCGTGCGAGGAGGCCGCTGTCGGCGGGGAACGCGTCGAGCGCGTTGTCCTTGTCGGCGTCCACCCACAGCGTCCGGACCAGGGCGTCGAGGCGGGCCGTGCTCGTCAGCCACGCGTTGCGCGCGGCATCCTGCGTCCCGTGGCAGCCGGAATTCGTGCAGGCCTTGAACGTGCGCGCGGCCGGCGCACAGGTGGACACGGTGCTGTCGGGGTAACCGTTGGCGTCCGCGCATGGAATGGGCTCGAAGGTGTGGCCGGTGGCGGTGATCAACAGCGAGCCGTCGGGGTTGTTGACGGGGTACGAGTTCACGTGGCAGCCGGCGCACAGGTTCGGGTTCGCGTCAGTGCCGTGCGACGACACGCCCAACACCGAGAGGCCAGGCGGGACCCAGCCGGCCTCACCGAGGAGCATCGGGCCCTGCGGCGTGTGCGGTCCGCTCGACTCGGAGACCATGTCGGGGGTCGCCCGTCGGTTGTGGCACTGCATGCAGAGGTTGGTGCTCAGGTCCGGCGTGTTGACCGGGAAGCGGAGGTTCGCCGGATTGTCGGTCCCGTGCGGATCGTGACAGACCACGCACGTGATCGGCTGCCAGCTGCTCGTGATCCCGGGGATGCCGGCGTTCATCTCCTGATAGCGGGCCCGCGGATCGAAGCGCGCGATGGCGCCCTGGCCCGTGTGGCAGCCTCGGCAGTACGGCCCGTCCCCAGTCGCGGCCCGGACACCCGTCGGCGGAGTGAAAACGGTGTCGTGCGGCGAGCGCGCCCATTCCTCGACGAACGGGTGGTGCGTGCCGTTGTGGCACGTCGCGCACCCCTTGGTGGCGCCCACGCCGGCCACGATCGTCGAGAGCGGCTGGCTCTCGTCGGGCGCCGTGATGTGCGTGGCACCCGGTCCGTGGCAGGACTCGCACTGCACGTCATAGTAGAACTTCTTCGAATCGGCGTTGACGGCGAAGAACCCAGCGCTGTCCGCCACCGAGGAATCGGGGCTCGTCGAGCCGTTCACCGAGTGGCAGCCGTAGCACGCCGGGGCGGCGCCGCCGCTGGCCTGCAGATCCTGCCACGCGTTGGCGTGCCCGGTCGTGATCCAGGTCCGCTGCATGCTCGTGTGGCAGTTGCCGCACGCGGTCTGCTTCGTGTCCGGGTTCGTGTACCCGAGGTAGGTCGCGTCCAGGGTCGGGGTCGTCGTCCCGCCGTTGCTGTTGTCCACGCATGCCGCGAGGACGAGAACGCAGGCCGAGGCCGCGATGCTCAACGCGCGCTGCACGGTTAGCGAAGTTTTCACAGGCCGCTCCGGTATCCCGGTTGTATGAC
>JBGPHD010000012.1:0-32311 GCA_041484135.1 Gemmatimonadota bacterium | reverse complement strand
GTGACGGTCTCGTCGAGGGCGACGCCGACGCGGGTGGCCGAGAGCGGGCGCAGGTTGATGCGCTTGGCCGCGGCGGCCTGGTGGATCTTCGTCGCCGTCGCGGCGTCGGTCTCGACCGCGAGCGTGTCGAAGAACGCGTCGCCGGCCAGCCGGTAGCCTAACGTCCTCAACGTGGCCGCGAGCCGGCGCGCCTGATCGTGCACCCGCGCGCCGATGCGGCGCACGCCGTCGGGGCCGTGCCAGACCGCGTACATCCCGGCGCAGACCGCGAGCAGGACCTGGGCGGTGCAGATGTTGCTGGTGGCCTTCTCCCTCCGGATGTGCTGCTCGCGCGTGCCGAGGGCCATGCGCAGCCCCGGCCGGCCGGCGTTGTCCCGCGACACGCCGATGATGCGGCCCGGCAGGAGGCGCTTGTGCGCGTCCCGCGTGGCGAAGAAGCCGGCGTGCGGCCCGCCGTAGCCTAACGGCACGCCGAACCGCTGCGAGTTGCCCACGGCGATGTCGGCGCCCAGCTCGCCGGGAGGCACCAGCTGGGTCAGGGCGAGGAGGTCGGTCGCCATCGCGACCAGCGCCCCGGCCGCCTTCGCCGCCGCGCCGAGCGCGCGGAAGTCGCGGACCCGCCCGTCGGTGGCCGGATACTGGACCAGCGCGCCCACCACGTTGCCGCCGAACGCGAAGGTGCCGGGATCCCCGACCACGGTCTCCACGCCCTGCGCCTCGGCGCGGGTCCGCACCACGGCGATGGTCTGCGGGTGGCACGCCTCGTCCACCAGGAAGACCGGCGACTCCGCCTTCGACGCCGCGCACGCGAGGTGCATCGCCTCGGCGGCGGCCGTCGCCTCGTCGAGGAGCGACGCGTTGGCGATCTCGAGCCCCGTGAGGTCGGACACCATCGTCTGGTAGTTCAGCAGGGCCTCGAGCCGCCCCTGCGCGATCTCCGCCTGGTAGGGCGTGTAGGCGGTGTACCAGCCGGGGTTCTCGATCACGTTCCGCAGCACCACGGGCGGGGTCACGGTGTCGTGGTACCCCATGCCGATGTAGGAGCGGAAGACCTGGTTCTCTCCCTGCATCGCGCGCAGCTCCGCGAGCGACTGCCGCTCGCTGCGGGCGGCGGGAAGGTCGAGCAGGCCCTTGAGGCGGATGTCCGCCGGGACCACCGCGTCGATGAAGGCGTCGAGCGTGGGGTAGCCCAGCGTGGCGAGCATGGCGCGCACGTCGTCGGGGCGGGGCCCGTTGTGGCGCGCGGCGAACGAATCGGGATCGATCATGGCGTGGTGGTCCGTGTGGGCCGCACGCGAAACGAGCCGGGCGGGCCCGGCTCGCTCACGTCACTGGCCGATGTGCGCGGCGTAGTCGTTCGGGCCGAGCAGTTCCTTGAGGTCGGCGCTGTTCTTGACCCGTAGGCGGATCATCCAGCCGCCGCCGTAGGGGTCCTTGTTGACGAGGGCGGGGTCCGCCTCGAGCCCGGCGTTCACCTCGACGACCTCGCCGGAGACGGGACAGTACAGCTCGGAGACCGCCTTCACCGCCTCGATGGTGCCGAACGGCTCCATCTTCCCGAACTTCTTGCCGACGGTGGGCAGGTCCACGTAGACCACATCGCCCAACTCGCCCTGCGCGTAGTCCGTGATGCCGATCTCGATGGTGTCGGCGGCGTCGGTCTGGTGGACGTACTCGTGTTCTTCGGTATAGAGCAGGTGCTCGGGGATCTTCGACATCGGCGCTCCGTGCGGTTGTACGGCCGCCAAACGCTACCCGGGGCCCGGGGCGAAGTCAAGAAAAACGGGGGTCAGCCGCCGACCGGCAACGCGGTCCGCTCGAGGTCGAGCCAGACCTCGCGCGCGCGCGCCGCGAGGTCGCCCTTGGTGCCGGTGTTGTCGATCACGTGGTGGCTCTGCTCGCGCTTCAGCCGGCTCGGCAGCTGGGCGCCGATGAGGTCGTCGGCTTCCGCGCGGCTGTAGCCGCGCTGTTCCATGAGGCGGGTCCGGCGCACCGATTCGGGAGCGTCCACCAGCACGATGACGTCGAACGACGCCGGCGAGAGGACCTCGAAGAGCAGCGGGATGTCCGCGACGAAGATGCGATCGCCCCGTTGGCGCGCCTCCTGCTCGAACGCGGCCGAAAGGCGGCCGACCTCGGGATGGACGATGGCGTTGAGGACCGCGCGCTGCTCGTCGTCGGCCATCACGCGGTGCCGGAGCGCGGTGCGGTCGAGCGAGCCGTCGGGGAGGCGGAGGTCGGCACCGAAGCGCTGGTAGATGGCGGCGAGCGCGGGCGAGCCGGGCGCGACCGCTTCCCGCGCGAGCACGTCGGCGTCCACCACCGTCGCGCCCCACTGCTGGAAGAGCGCGAGCACGGTGGACTTCCCGGCGGCCGCGTTACCGGTGAGCCCGACCCTGATCATTCGTGGAGCAGGTCACGCTGCTGCTCGTCCTTCCGCGGGACCTGGTGGCAGTGCCGGCACCGCGCTTCGTACGACTCGCGGCCGCCCACCATGATCTGCGGCGAGTCGTACGGCGCCGGCTGGCCGTTGATCAGCCGCTGGTTGCGGGTCGCGGGTCCGCCGCACACCACGCAGATCGCGTGCATCTTGTCGATGATCTCGGCGCTCGCCATCAGCGCCGGCATCGCGCCGAAGCCCTCGGCGCGGAAGTCGCTGTCGGTCCCGGCCAGGATCACCCGCACCCCGCGATCGGCCAGCGCGTTCGCCACGTTCACGATGCCCTGGTCGAGGAACTGCGCCTCGTCCACCGCCACGACCTCGGTGTCGGGGCGCACCCGCGCCATGATCTCCAGCGACGAGTTCACCGGCTCCGCCTCGACGATCGTGCCGTCGTGACTGCTCACCGTGAACACGCCCCCATAACGGTCGTCGAGATGTGACTTGAAGACCTGGATCCTCTTCTTCGCGATCACGGCGCGGCGCACGCGGCGGATGAGCTCCTCGCTCTTGCCCGCGAACATGACGCCGCTGATGACCTCGAGCCAGCCGGGTTGGGTGCCGTGGAACATGCGTTGGTCCGGGTGGGAGATGACGAGCGACGAAGTATGAAAACCCCGTCGAGACGGGTCAAGCGCGAAACTCGCCTATTGCGGAAACACTAGGAGATACCTAGGTTGTTGGCCATCTCCGGGGCATCGAGCCCACGCCTTCCCACCTCCGAACCAAGGAGTCCAACCGGTGAACAAGTCCGATCTCGTGAACGCGCTGGCAGCCAAGACGAAGATGTCGAAGGCGGATGCCGGCCGCACCGTCGAGGCGCTCTTCGCGACCAACGGCGTGCTGGCCACAGAACTCAAGAAGGGCGCGAAGGTCCAGATCACCGGCTTCGGCAACTTCGAGACCCGCAAGCGCGGCGCCCGCAAGGGTCGCAATCCGCGCACCGGCAAGGAGATCACGATCAAGGCGTCGATCGCCCCCGTGTTCCGCGCCGGCAAGGGCCTCAAGGACGCGGTGCGCAAGAAGTAAGTCGCCACCGCATCGAGCTTTACGCTCCAAGGCGCCACCCGGGAAACCGTGGTGGCGCCTTGGTTTTCAGGCCCTGCGGGGCGGCTTCTGGCTCGGCCCCTTGTCCACCCGCGCCACCAGCCGCCGCCCCTTCAGCGTCACGCCGGTGAGGTCGGCGCAGATCTTGGCCGCGAGGTCCGCCCGGACCTCGACCAGACAGAACAGGTCGCGCACGTCGATCCTGCCTATCGCCTCGATGGGGACCTTCGCCTGATGCGCGATCGCGCCCACCAGGTCGCCGGGCCTCACGCCGTCCTTCCGCCCGACGCCCACCCAGACCCTCGCCCAGGACGGTGCGGCGCCCGCCCCGGCGGCGGCCGCATCGAGGCCGGCGCCCCCCGACCGGCCCTCCCGGCCGGCCGGACCGGCAAGCCGGAGCGCGGCGGCCGCGACCACCGCCGGGTCGTAACGCTCCAGGAGCGGCCCCACCAGGAAGAGCTCGCGGTCGAGGTCCACGGTGTCGATGGTGCGGGCGATGCGGGTGCGCAGCGCTTCCGCGTGGCGGTCCACCGCGTCCGCGGCCGAGGGCAGGCGGAGCGATGAAAGGGGAGTGAACAGGGTGCGGATCCAGGCCAATTGATGGGACTCGATGACCAGCACGGGCGGCTCGCGGCCCGCGGCGGCCTGGCTGAGGACCTCTGCCGCGGCGCGGCTTTCCGGGCAGGACGCGATGACGACGGCATCGTCGGACTCGGGGGCCAGCGCGTCGAGCACGCGGCGACGCATCTCGGCGAACCGGCCGGCGCGCGCGATCACATAACGGGCGGGCCCCACCGGCGCCGGCGGCACCCATCCCTCCGGCGCCTCCACCGGCGGGAACCCGAACGTCATCGCCTTGAAGGCGTAGCGCTCGACCAGGAGGTCGAGCGCGGAGCCCGGCTCGGCGGAGAGGATGAGCCGCTGGGCTTCCTTGTCGCACTCGGCGAGAAGCGATTCGAGCGCGGCGGCGTCGTCGTCCTCGAACTGCTCCGGCCAGGCGACGATCACCGCGCCGAACACCGTCGGCTTGAGCGCCGAGCGTTTGAGCAGCGCCCCCGCGTCGGCCGCGCCCGCGAGCAGCACGTCCGGCTCCCCGGCGGCGAGGCGCTTCACCGCGCGCGCGAGTCCGGAGACGGCGAACGAGGTGCGGCCCGCGGAGATGAGCGCGGCGGCGAGGCCGTCCGCGAGCGCGACGGCGCGATCGGCGTCGGCGGTGACGATGAGGATGCGTCGGTCCAGGATGGCGAAGACGTACGGAAGGGCGGCCTCCGTGACGGGAGGGACGAATGCGGCCACGTTGTGGCCACGCGAGATGACCGGTGCGGCGTCCACGGAAGCTTCCCCTGTCAGATGTCAAAGAAGGCGGCTCGAAGCCAAAGGTAGCGACGGGGGCGGCGGTCAGGTAGACCGCCGCCCCCGCAGCCGGTACCGGTGATCCAGGGCGCTTACGCCGCGGCTGCCGCCAGCACGGGCTTCTCGGCGGCGGCCTTCAACACCGCCTCGATCTCGAGCTCGATCTCCACCTTGTCGCCGACGGCGACACCGCCGGCCTCGAGAAGCTGGTTCCACGTGAGCCCGAAGTCCTTGCGGTCGATCGCGACCCGTGCCGCGAAGCCCGCCCGTTCGCCGCCCCAGGGGTCCCTGGTGTGGCCGGCGTACTCGACCGGGAGCTCGACCTCGCGGGTGACGCCGCGGATGGTAAGGTCGCCGGTCACCTTGAAGCCGCCCGCCGAGCGCTCGACGTGCCGGCTGCGAAACGTGAGGGCCGGGAACTGCTCCGCGTCGAAGAAGTCGGGCGAGCGCAGGTGCGTGTCGCGCTGGTCCACTCCCGTGTTGATGCTCGCCGCGTCGATGCGCACCTCGACCGAGGAACGCTCGGGCGCGTCCTCATCGAAGGCCAGGGTGCCCGTGAAGGCGGTGAAGCGGCCGCGGACCTTCGCGACCACCAGGTGCCGGACGCTGAAGTGCACGCCGGAATGGCTGGCGTCGATCTCCCAGGTGGGGATGCCGTTCGTGATCATGGTGTTGCCTCCTCTTGTGTGTAAACATCTATCGTGACAACAAGCATTTCCCGAAAAAAAGGGCCGGGCGCTTCAGGCTTCGGCCGCCTTGGCGCGTGCGGCCTCGAGGAGCGCCGCCAGCGCTTTCAGCTTCTTCGTCCCCAGATGGCCGAGGAGCCGGGTATGGGCCTCGTCCACCTGCCCGTCGAGCCGGCCGACGAGCTTCAGGCCCTCGGCCGTGATGCGCGTCACGACGACGCGCCGGTCGGCCTCGTCCCGGTCGCGCCGCACCAGCCCCCGCTTGACGAGCCGGTCGACCAGCCGCGTGACATCAGGATCCTTGGTGATCATCCGGTTCGCGATCTCGCCGCACGGATGCCCGTCCTTCCCCGCGCCCCGCAGGATCCGGAGCACGTTGTACTGGGTGGGCGTGAGGTCGTCGTCCTTGAGCACCGATCCGAGCGCCTGGCCCAGCGCGTTGGCGGTCCGGTGGAGGTTCAACGACACCTCCTCCTCCAGGCTCCGGAAGGGCCGCCGCTGCTTGATCTCGTCCCGCAGGCTCATGGGGGGATATTATCCGTTGCAACGACTATTGTCAAGAGGCGCTTCTGGGGCGCTACCGGGCGGCGTCCGCCGCGGCCCGGAGGCCGGCCAGGACGTCGGCCAGGGGCCCGTCCGCCCAGAAGTGGATATAGGAGACCACCGGGGACTCCCCCACCAGGTGGCTGTGCAGTGCCGTGATGGTGATACCGCGCTGGATGAGGGCCCGCGTCACCGGCCCCACGGCGCGGGCGGGGACGGAGAAGTCGCCGGTGGCGACGGCCCGGGTGGCGCTGACGGCCTGCACGTTGACGGGTGTGCCGTAGCCCATCGCCGGGACGACGACGCGGCCGTGCATCGTGACCGAGTCGGGCACGAGGATCAGGGTGACCTGGGCGACCGCGCCGCGCGCGCGGCCCGAGCGCCCCAGCGCGCCGAAGACCATCGTGGTGTCGATGGTGAGGGGGACGGGTGCCTGCGCCGCCACCGGCCGCGGCGTCCCCGTGAGGGAGACCACGGCGGAGAGCCGCCGGGCGAGGTCCGTCGCCGGCCCTTCGGCGTGGTAGTGCAGGTACGTGAGCTTCGGCTCTTCGCCGACGAGATGGTTGTGCACCGCCATGACGGCGATTCCCTGGCGCAGGAGCTCCGCCTGCACGGGCCGCACTTCCGTGGCGAGGAGCACCAGGTCCCCCATCATCGTCGCGTCGGACGGCGTCCCGCTGAAGCCGGCCCACGCGCCGGCCGCGAGCGCGGTCGCCACCGTGACGTCGCCGATGCGGACGGTGAGGTCGGCCCGGGGGAGGTTGTAGCGATAGTAGCCGCCGGTCGCGGTGGTGGTCGTCTGGAGGATCGCGGCGACGGAATCCCAGGCCGGCGGCGTGGGGTTCTGGGCGCGCGCCGGGGCCACGGCGAGCGTGGCGAGGAGCGAGCCGGCAACGGCGTGGCGGGCGTTCGGGATCATGTGGTGGGCCTCGGATGTGGGGGCTCGCTCCAGCAGGGGCCGTTCGAGAGCTCGGCACGCAGGTCGCGCACGAACTCGGTCTTGCCGGGGATGGACGCCGGCCACGCCAGGTCCAGGAACCGCCAGGCGGCGTCCGCCTGTCCTTGGTAGACGAGGTCCACGGCGTAGCCGAAGAGATCGGCGGGCGGATCGCCGCCGTCCCAGTCGTCGCGCAGCTCCCGCGCCTTGGCGGCGAGGGTGGCCGAGTCGGGGGCCGGCTCCCGCATCAGGTCACAGGCGGCCCGGTACGTGCCGTCCTGGAAGCGCAAGATCACCTCGGGTGCCTGGGTGTCCGCGAAATCGTAGTCGCGCCAATAGGCGAGCCGGAAATCGCGCACCGTGACCTCGGGGACGCTGTCGTGGTCGAGGTCCCCGAACACGATGTCGCCGTCGGCGCCGTTGATCGTCCCATGGACGCGGAGCGCGTCGCCCAGCCCGATCACGACCGCCTGCGTGCAGCAGTGCATGCCGCCGGTGAACTCCTCGACCACCAAGTCCGGGACCCCGTCGCCGGTGAGGTCCCGGCCGACGTCGTGGAGCGCGATCATCGCGGCGCGGGCCGCGAAGGCGCGGCGTCCGGCCCGCTGGATGTCGACGATCCGTTCGTTCTCCGCGCTGTCGGCGTAGATGCGGATGGTGTACGCGCCCACCGTGTGCTCCTCCACGACGGGACCCGTGAACGCCGAGTCGGGCGGCACGGCGAAGAACACGGCGGCGGTGGGCTCCCGCCCCAACGGTCCTCCGTGCCGCTCGCCGGTACGCCGGGGCAGGAGCCACGCGAGGAGGACCGCCAGCAGGACAAGGATGAGCGCGCGCCAGATCTTCGAGGCCATGGATGGTGAAGGATAGCATGTTGACACCGCCCGTGGCCGCGCGGTTCATTGGGGCGTGCGTTGCACTCCCTTCCTCCTCCTCGCGCTGCTGCCGCCGGCTTTCGTCCGCGCGCAGCGCCCGCGGCCCCGGGCCCCCGACATCGGCCTCGTCATCGGGGTGCTCCCGAGAGGGCCGCTCGACGCGATCACCGACGTCGCGGGGGTGCGGGTCGGGCAGGTCACCGTCACCGCGGGCGACTCCATCAACACCGGTGTCACGGCGATCCTGGCGCACGGCGGGAACCTGTTCCGCGACAAGGTGCCGGCCGCGGTCGCGGTCGGGAACGGCTTCGGCAAGCTCACGGGCATCGCGCAGATCCGCGAGCTGGGCGAGCTCGAGTCGCCGATCGTGCTCACCTGCACCCTGTGCGTGCCGCGCGCCGCGGACGCCGTGCTCACCTGGCTCCTCGACCTCCCCGGCAACGAGGACGTCCGCTCCATCAACGTGGTCGTGGGCGAGACCAACGACGGGCAACTCAACGCGATCCGGCGCCGGCCGGTGACGGCGGAGCACGTGCTCGCGGCGCTGCGCGGGGCGCGCGAGGGCCCGGTGGAGGAGGGGAGCGTCGGCGCGGGACGCGGGACGGTGGCGTTCGGGTGGAAGGGGGGCATCGGCACGGCGTCGCGCCGGCTGCCGGCGGGCCTGGGCGGCTGGACCGCCGGCGTGCTCGTGCAGACGAACTTCGGCGGGGTGCTCATCGTGGGCGGCGCGCCGGTGGGCCGCCGCCTCGGCCAGTACTACCTGCGCGAGGAGCTCGCGCCCGGCGGTCCCGGCGGAGTCGCGGGGGCGGCGCCCGGAACGCCTAACGCTGACGGCTCGATCATGATCGTGATCGCGACCGACGCGCCGCTCGACCCGCGCCAGCTCGAGCGCCTCGCCCAGCGCGCCTTCCTCGGCGTGGCGCGCACCGGCTCGCCGATGACCAACGGGAGCGGCGACTTCGCCCTCGCCTTCTCGACCGCGCCGGCGGTGCGGCGGGGCCCGCTCGCGCCGGGGCAGCGCACCCGGCAGAGCGAGGCGCTCACCAACGACGCCATGTCGCCCCTCTTCGAGGCGGTGGTCGAGGCCGTCGAGGAGGCGATCCTCAATTCGCTCTTCCGCGCCGAGACGGTGCGCGGCGCGCATGGCACGGTCACCGCGCTGCCGATAGATTCCGTGGTGACCATTCTCCGCGAGCACCGGATCATCCCATGAGCAACGCCCTCTTCTCCCGCAACGTCGCCGCGCTCGCGCCGAGCGCCACGATCGCCGTCTCGCGCGAGGCGGCCCGCCTCAAGGCCGAGGGCGTCAACGTCGTGGACCTCGGCGCGGGCGAGCCGGACTTCGCCACGCCGAAGCTGGTGGCGGACGCCGGCGCCCGCGCGATCGCCGCCGGCAAGACGAAGTACGCGCCCACCGAGGGGATCCTCGAGCTCCGGGCGGCCATCGCCCGGCGGCTGGCGCTGCTCTCGGGCGGGCGCGCCGTCAACGCCGACAACATCGTGGTCTCGAACGGCTCGAAGCAGTCGCTCCTCAACGCCTGCCTCTGCCTCTTCGGCCAGCGCGAGAAGGTGCTCGTGCCGACGCCGGCCTGGACGAGCTATCCGCAGATCGTGCACCTGGCGCGCGCCGTCCCGGTGGAGATCCCCGGCGATCCGGAGTGGAGCCTCAAGGTCTCGGTGCGGGACCTGGACGGCGCCTACGACGAGTCGGTGAAGGGCCTCATCCTGAACTCCCCGACCAACCCCACCGGCGCCGTCTACACGCTGGCCGAGCTCAAGGCGATCGCCGAGTGGGCGAAGCGGAAGGGCGTGTGGATCATCGCGGACGAGATCTACCGCCGGATCCACTACGGCCCGGGACCGGCGCCCTCGTTCCTCGACCTCGGCGACGACCTGCTGGAGCGCGTGGTCCTCGTGGACGGCGCGAGCAAGGCCTACGCGATGACGGGCTGGCGCATCGGGTTCGCCCTGGCCCCGCGCGAGCTGGCCCAGACGATGAACGCGCTGCAGTCGCACACCACCTCGGGGGCGAACACCATCGCGATGTGGGCGGCGGCGGAGGCGTTCGGCAACGACGCCGTGCAGGCGGAGGTGGAGGCGATGACGGCCGCGTTCCGCGCCCGCCGCGACACGCTGGTGGCCCGCTTCCGCGCCGAGCTGCCGGGAGTGGAGTACGTGGAACCGCTGGGGGCCTTCTACCTCTTCTTCCGGGTGGACGACGTCTTCACGCGGCACGTGCCCACGGCCACCGAGTTCTGCCGCCGCCTGATCGCCGACGAGGCCCTCGCGCTCGTCCCCGGTGCCGCCTTCGGCGACGACCGCTGGGTGCGGATGAGCTACGCGGCCTCGGACGCCGCCCTCGCCGACGGGATGGACCGGCTGGTGCGCGAGTTCGTCCGGCTGCGGACGGAGCAGGGAAGTGAGAACCCGTTCAGCCACTTGACCGCCTAACGACCGGAGACCGTCGACTGATGAGCGCCCTCTCGGATTCCGTCACCACCATCGCGAAGAACCGCATGGTCCTCGAGCTGCCCGCCCAGATCCGCGAATGCCTCGACCTGCTTTCCGACGAGCAGATCTGGTGGCGTCCCAACGGCACCAGCAATTCGGTCGGCAACCTCGTGATCCACCTCTGCGGCTCGACGCATCACTTCCTCGGACGCGGCGTGGGGGGGAGCGGCTACGTACGCGACCGCGACCAGGAGTTCGCGGAGAAGGGACCCGTCCCCAAGGCGAAGCTGCGCCAGATGCTCGAGGAGACCGCGGCCGAGTCGGAGCGCATCATCGCCGGGCTGGATGAGGCGCGGCTGCTCGCCAACACGAGCAACATCGAGACCACGATGCCGGTGGTCACGTGCCTGCTGCGGATGAGCCACCACTGGGCGTATCACGTGGGGCAGATCGTGTTCGTCACCAAGACGCTGCGGGAGGGGATGGTGCAGGAGCTGTTCAAGAAGACGATGGTCAAGTAGGGCGGCTCCGGTCGGGCGGCGCCGAGTGCGCCGCCGGCCCTACGGTCCCGCCACCAGTCGCCGGAAGCGCGGGTCGCCGCGCAACGACGCGAAGGCGGGGTCAAGCGCGAAGACCCGGGCCGAGAACCAGTTGGGACGCGCCAGGGACGCGGTCAGCTCCACGATGGCCGAATCGGGCCGGCCCACGCGCGCCAGGATCACCCCGAGATTCGCGCGCGTCATGCCGAGGCTGAGGTCGTCCACCGGATGCGACACCATCGCCACGGCGCGCCGCCCGTCGCGGACCGCGTCCTCCCGCCGCCCCAATCCCGCTTCGACGAGTCCCAGGATCGCGTACATGGAGTAGTCGGGGACGGCGGCTCTGAGCCGTCGCGCCAGCACCGCGAGCGCCGAATCGAGGTGGGCGCGCTCGCCGGCCGAGTCTCCGCGGAAAGCCAGCAAGTCCGCCTTGAACACATGATACGACGCGCTGTCCACGCCGGCGGCGCGCAACGTCAGGCGGCCCAGCATCTCCCGATAGACGCTGTCGACGAGGAGCACGCGCGAGAACGGGGCGTGCACGAACCCGCGCACCGCGAAGTGCGCCAGCAGGCGTTCGGGGCCCATCCGCTGCTCGGCCGAGAGCAGCACGGCGCGGGCGCCGGCGAGGTCGCCGCCCGCGGCCAGGGCGAGCCAGACCATGCGCGCGTAGGCGCCCGGATCGTCCGGGGCGATGTCGATGGCCCGTTGCAGAGCGCGCCGCGCGTCGCCGTAGCGGCGGAGCACCATCAGCGTGCCGCCCAGCTCGTAGAAGGCGAGGTTGTTAAAGGGGTCCATCTCGGAGGCGGCCTCGAGATGGGTGACCGCGCTGTCCCACGCGCCGGCGCGGCGGCTGACGAACCCCAGGGCCTGGGCGATCTCGCTGCTGTGCGGCTGCGCGCGCTCGGCGCGGGCGAAGTGCTCGAGCGCGCGCGCGTAGTCGCGGCGGCCCCAGTACTGGTAGTAGCCGAGGGCGAGCTGGGTCTCCGGCAGGTCGGGGGCGAGGCGCTCCGCTTCTTGAGCGGCGTGCCGGGCCGAGTCGAGCCGGGCCGCGCTCGGATCGAAATCGAACCACCAGAGCTGCGCGTGCGCCACCGCGAGCCGGCCCCACGCCTGCGCGAACGCGGGCGCGAGGGCGAGGGCCCGCTGGTACATCTCGAGCGCCGCGCGGGTGTCGGTCTCGGTGACGCTCCGGTTCATGTACTGGTTGCCGCGCAGGTAGAAGTCCCACGCCTCGACGCCCGCGACGGGTCGCGCGGCGAGCGAGCGCCGCTCGGGCTCCAGCAGCGCCACCCCGAGGGCGCGCACCACCTCACCCGCGATCTCGGCCTGCACGTCGAACACGCCCGTCATCACCGTGTCGAAGACCTCGCCCCAGAGGTGCGCGTCGTCCGCGACCCGGATGAGCTGCGGCGTCACCCGCACCCGGTTCTGGCCGGCCGCGCCGCGCTCCCAGCGGATCGCGCCTTCCAGGGCGTACTGGACGCGCAGCTCGGCGCCGATGGTCCGGAGCGGCTGGGCGCCGTGGCGGTAGTGCAGGGCGCTGGTGTGCGAGATGACCTCAAGCCCGCGCACGCTGGCGAGGCGCGCCGTGATCTCGTCGGTGATCCCGTCGGCGAGATACTGGTCCTCGGCGGTGCCGAGGTTCTGGAACGGCAGGACCACGATGCGCGGGCCGCCGGGCGGCGCGGCGGCCGTGCTCCGGCCGGCCCGCCGCGCCACCACCAGGACGCCTAACGCCAGGACGAGGAGGACCACGCCCGCCGCGCGGAGGCGGCCGAACCGGCGCAGCACGGCGACGGTGGTCGTGGTGGTGGTGAGGGGCACCGCCGCCGCCAGGGCGTCGGCGAGCGCCGCGCCGGTCGGGTACCGCTCCCCCGGCGCCCGGGCGAGGGCGCGCCGGAGCACGGCGTTCAGCGCCTCGGGGGCCTTCTCGCGCGGGCTGACGAGCCGGGGGGGCGGTTCCAGGAGCCGCTGCACCAGCACCGCCTGCGGGTTGGCCCCCATGAACGGCGCCTCGCCCGTGATCATCTCGAAGAGCACGCAGGCGAGACTGTAGAGATCGCTCCGGCCGTCGACCTCTTCGCCGGAGGCCTGCTCGGGGCTCATGTACGCGGGCGTGCCGACCGCCTGGCCGGCCTCGGTCAGCCGGGCGCCGCGCGCCTCGCCGATGGCCGCCGCGATCCCGAAGTCCGCCACGACGGCATGGGTGCCGCGGAGCATGATGTTCTCGGGCTTGATGTCGCGGTGGACGACCCCCTGTTGGTGCGCGTACTCCAGCGCCTCCGCCACGTCCCGCGCGATGCGGACCGCCTCGGCCACCGGCAACGGGCCGTCCCGCGCCATCCGGTCCTGGAGCGTTTCGCCTTCGACGTACGGCATGACGTAGAAGAGGAGGCCGGCGGCCTCGCCGGAGTCGTAGAGCGGGAGGATGTGGGGGTGCTGGAGCCGCGCGGCCACCTTGATCTCGCGCAGGAACCGCTCGGTGCCTAACGCCGAGGCGACATCGGGCAGCAGGCTCTTGATGGCGACCCGCCGTTCGTGGCGGAGATCGCCGGCGAGGTAGACCGTGGCCATGCCGCCGCGGCCCAGCTCGCGCTCGAGGTCGTACCGGCCCGCCAGCGCCGCGCGCAGCCGGTCGAAAGTGTCGGTCACCGCACGAGGGCGCTCAGAGCTTCTGGGTGCGCCGGCTCATGACCTCGAAGCCGTCCGCGGTGACGACGCAGTCGTCCTCGATGCGCACACCCCACTCGTCAGGCAGGTAGATGCCGGGCTCGACCGTGACGACGTTCCCGGGCTCGAGCGCCAGGGTGTTCCCCTCGACCTCGTAGGGCGGCTCGTGGCCGTCCATCCCCATGCCATGGCCGAGCCGGTGGGTGAAGAAGGCGCCGAAGCCGGCGTCCCGGATGACACGGCGGGCTGCGCGGTCCATCTCCTGGCATTGGACGCCGGGCCGGCCCAGGCTCATGGTCGCGGTCTGCGCGTCGTGCACCGTGTTGTACACCTGGACGAAGCGCGCCGGCGGCGCGTCGCCGAACCACTGGGTGCGCGTGATATCGGACGTGTAGCCTTCAATGCGGCAGCCGACGTCCATCAGCACGGGGGTGTTCCGCTCGAGGCGGCGGCCCTCGGTGCCGCCGTGGGGCAGCGAAGAGCCGGGCCCGAACTGCACCAGCCCACCGCCGCTCCCTCCCCGCGCGGTCATCTCGCGCGAGACCATCGCCGCGACCTCGCGGTCGGTGGCGCCCACGGCGAGCGCGGCGAACGTGGCCGTGAGGGCGTCCTCGGTGATGCGGATGGCCGCGCGGATGAACGCCAGCTCTTCGGGCTGCTTGACGATCCGGAGCCGCTCGAAGACCGGCCCGCCGTTCTCGAGCCTTCGGCCCCGGAGCGCGTCGGCCAGGCGGAGCGCGGTCTGGTACTCGGTGCTGGGCTCGATGGCGACGCGCGGGCCCCGCCAGGGCGCGGCGGCGCGGCCCGCCAGCGCGAACGGGTCCTCCTGCTCCTCCCAGCCGCGCACGTCGTCGATGGTGCCGCCGCGGCGCATCCGCTCGACCTCGAACGACGGCGCGACGAGCACGGCCTCGCCGGACCGGGGCAGCAGCAGCGCGATGAGGCGCTCGCTCCGGCCCGGGTTGTAGCCCACCAGGTACTGGAAGTTCACGCTGGGCGTGGCGAAGAGCAGGTCGATGTTCCGGCGCGCCATCTCCTCCTGGGCGCGCTGCCGGCGGGCGCGATACGCCGCGGGCGTGAGCCGCGGGGGCGGCCCCTGGACGGGGTGCGAATGGCGAGCGGGACGGTCGAGTTGCGCGGTCACGAAGGTGGCCGCCGAGGCGGCGAGGAACTCGCGTCGTTGCACGGATCCGGCTTCTCTGGCTGAAGGTTGTGGGTGCGGTCTATATTAGCCGCCGCGAGCCGACTCACGATAGAGGGAGGCCGGATGCCGCTCGGAGCGCGCATCGCCCCGCGCAAGGGCAAGTTGCCCCGGATCAGTTACCGCTGGGACCCGGAGACCGACATCCTGACCGGCGCCGTCAAGGGCGCCGACAAGGGGGGGGCGGGGCTCACGGGCTCCGTGGAGCTGGAAGGGAGCGACGGGTCCTTCATCCTGCTCGACGTCGCGGGCGGCGCGATCTGCGGGGTGGAGGTGGTGGTGTGGCCCGACGTGCGGACCAACGCCGCGCTCCGCGAGCCGCCGGACGTGAAAGACGGGGACGTGGTCCTCCCGACCCGTCGCTCGCAGCCCACCGTGGCCGCGGTCGAGGTGGACACCGCGCTCACCATCGAGACCAACGCCGCCGAATCGATCTTCCATGTCCGGGTGGGGCCGGCGCGCCGCATCGAGCTGGTGCGGGTCGCCGACGGCCTGCTGGTCGAAGTGGACGAGCAGGACGAGCTCGCGGGCCTCTGGCTCACCAGCGTGCCGCCGTTCCCGGCCGACGAGCCGTCGTCATGATCACCGCCATCGTGCAGATCCGCTGTTCCCGCGACCTCATCCCCGAGACGGCGGAAGCCATCGCCGAGCTGCCGGGGTTCGTGGAGGTCTACTCGGTCTCCGGCGATTTCGACCTGATCGCGATCCTCAAGGTGAAGCAGTTCGAGGAGATCGCGCAGGTGGTCACAGAGCAGCTCGTGACGGTGCCTGGCATCGTCCGCACCAACACCATCGCGGCCTTCCGGGTCTACTCGAAGGCCGACCGCGAGGCGGCCTTCGGCGCTGGCCGGGGCTGAGCGCGCCAGGCCCTGCGCCGTGAGGGTCGCGCACCTCGCCGACGCGCACCTGGGCTTCCGCCAGTTCCAGCGCCTCGACGCCGGCGGCATGAACCAGCGCGAGACCGACGTCGCCGCCGCGTTCCGGCGTGCCATCGAGGCCGTCATCGCGCGCGCGCCCGACGTGGTCATCATCGCGGGCGACCTTTTCCACGCGGTGCGTCCCACCAACCGCTCCATCATCCTCGCCTTCACCGAGCTGGCCCGGCTCCGGCGCGCGCTCCCCGAGGCGCCGGTGGTGCTCATCGCCGGGAACCACGACACGCCGCGCTCCACCGAGGCGGGCTCGATCCTCAAGCTGATGAGCAGTCTCGGCGTGGAGGTGGTGGACGACCGGACGCGCCGCATCGCGGTGCCGCCCCTCGGCCTCTCGGTGCTCGCCGTGCCGCACGCGGCGCTCCTCGGCCAGGGCGGCCGCGACTGGCATCCCGATCCCGGCGCGCGCCACAACATCCTGGTCTGCCATCCCGAGATCGCGGGCCTCTTCCCGGACAACGGGTCGAGCGATTTCGGGGGCATCCGCATCGGCGCCGAGGAGCTGCACGCCGAGGAGTGGAGCTACGTCGCCCTCGGCCACTATCACGTGTCGCACCCGGTCGCACCGAACGCGTGGTACAGCGGCTCGCTGGAGTACACCAGCCCCAACATCTGGGGCGAGGCGCGCGAGGAGCGGCAGCGCGGCCTGGCCAAGGGCATCCTCGTGGCGGAGCTCGACACGGGCGTGGTCGAGCGGGTGCCGCTCCCGCCTTCGCGTGCGGTGCACGACCTGGCCTGGCTCGACGCCGACGGCATGACGGCGCCGGAGCTGGACGCGGCGATCCAGGGGCGGCTGGCCGAGGTCGCGGGCGGGGTGGCGGGCGCGGTGGTGCGGCTGGTGGTGGAGAACGTGCCGCGCGCGCTGGCCCACGCGCTCGATCACGCCGCCGTGCGCGCGGTGCGCGCGGAGGCGCTGCACTTCCATCTCGACCTCCGGCGGCCGGAGCCGGTGCGCCGCGCGGCCGGCAGCGCCGTCCCGGGCACGCGGCGCACCCTGCCGGAGGTGGTGGCGGAGTACCTCGGCCGCCGTCCGCTCGACGCGGAGCTCGATCGCCGCCGGCTGGTCGGGCTGGGACGGTCGTACATGGACGAGGTGGAACGCGCGCTCGCCGAAGGGGAGGTCTGAGGTGCGCCTGCAGCGGCTGCACCTGCTGAACTTCCGCCAGCACCGGGACACCGACATCGAGTTCGGGCCGGGGCTCACCGGCATCATCGGGCCCAACGGAGCCGGGAAGAGCACGCTGCTCGAGGCCATCGCGTGGGCCATCTACGGCATGGAGGCGGCGCGCGGCACGCGCGACTCGATCCGCTGGCGCCGGGCGCGCCCGCGCTCCGAGGTGAAGGTCGAGCTGGAGTTCGGGATCGGCGCGCACGAGTACCGCGTGGTGCGCACGCTCTACGGCGCGGACCTCTTCCTGGATGGCGGGCCGCAGCCCATCGCCACCACGCTGAACGAGGTGTCGGCGCGGCTGACGCGGGTGCTCGGCATGACGCGCGACGAGTTCTTCAACACCTACTTCACCGGCCAGAAGGAGCTGGCCCTGATGGCCTCGATGAAGCCCACGGAGCGGGGCCAGTTCCTGTCGCGCCTGCTGGGCTACGACAAGCTGCGGCTGGCGCAGGAGCGGGTGCGGCAGAGGCGCAGCGAGCTCAAGGCGGAGCTCGGCGCGCTCGAGGTGGGCTGGCCCGATCCCGGCGTGCTGGCGCAGGAGCGCGAGCGGCGCGCGGCGGCGCGCGAGGAGGCGACGCGCCGGCTCGAGGCGGCGGCCGACGCGCTGGCGGCGACCCAGGCGGCGAGCGACCAGCACCTGCCGGTCTTCCGCGAGATGAACGAGCTCCGGGAGCGTTACGGGGCGCTGGCCACCGACCGGCGCGTGTCGGAGGAGCGGGTGCGCCAGGTGGTGGAGCTGGTCGCGCGGCTCCAGGCTGAGCACGCGGCGGCGGCCGCGGCGCGCGCCGAGCTCCTGGCGCTGGCGCCGGCCGTGGCGGAATACGAGCAGCGGCGCGTCGCGCTCGCGGAGCAGGACGCGCTGGCGGGGGACGCGGCGCGGCGCGACACGCTCGAGACCCAGCTCCTGGAGATCGGGCGGCAGCGCCTGGAGCTGGAGCAGCGGCTCACGGGCTCGCGCGCGGCGGCGGCGGAGGCGCGCGACGCCGCGCTGCGGCTCGAGACCGACCGGCGGGCGCAGGAGGAGGCCGAGCGCGGGTACAGCGAGCGGCACGCGGCCTGGGTGCGCGAGCGCCAGGACGCCGAGTCCAAGCGCCAGTCCCTGCTCGACCAGTACCGGGACCTCGAGGCGCAGCGGGTGCGGATCCGGGAAGCGGGCGAGACCGGCATCTGCCCGACCTGCGGGAGGCCGTTAGGCGTCGATCACCTGCGGTCGGTGCTGGAGCTGATCGAGACGCAGCTCGAGGAGGTGCGGGTCAACGGGCAGTACTTCCGCGCCCGCATGGACCAGCTGGTGGCCGTCCCCGCCGACCTGGAGGCGATCGACACGCGGCGCCGGCAGCTGGCCGAGGCGGTGGAGCGGGGGGCGCAGGCCCTGGCGGTGGCGACCCGGTCCGCGGAGGAGGCGATCGACCTGGACAAGCAGCTCGCGCGCCTGGACGAGCGCGCGGCGGGTCTCTCGGCCGAGGTGGCGCAGCTCCGTACCGGCTACGACGCGGCCCTGCGCGAGACCCTGCGCCGCGCCGTCGCGGACCTCGAGGTGAAGGCGGCGCGGGCCCAGCGGCTCGCGGCGGAGGCGGAACGCGCGGTGCGGCTGGCGGCGGAGCTGCACGACGCCGAAGGCCGGCGCGCGGGCGCGGTGGGCGCGCTGGCCCTGGTGGAGCGCGAGCTCAGCGCCATGGCCTTCACGGAGGAGGCGTACCAGTCCGCGGCCCGCGAGATGGAGCGGCTCGAAGCGGCGTGGCGGCACGCGGAGCTGGACGTCGCGGTGGCCCGGGCCGAGCTGGGCGGCGCGTCGGACGCGCTGGCGGCCGCGGAGCGCGCGGAGCAGGAGGCGGTGGCGCGGGCGGCGCGCGCCGCCGCGGTGCAGGGCGACCTCCGCCTGCATAACGAGCTGGACCGCGCCCTCGGCGACCTGCGCACCGACCTCAACCAGGAGATGCGCCCCGAGCTGGCCGCCCTCGCCGCCGACTTCCTCGGCGCGCTCACCGACGGCCGCTACGACGCCCTCGAGCTCGACGAGGCGTACCAGGTCACCGTCCTCGAGGACGGCGAGCCGCAGACCGTGATCTCGGGCGGCGAGGAGGACCTCACCAACCTGGTGCTGCGCTTCGCCGTGAGCCAGATGATCGCCGACCGGTCGGGGCAGCCGCTCGCCCTGCTCGTCCTGGACGAGATCTTCGGCTCCCTCGACGAGCCGCGCCGCGCCCAGGTCGTCCACCTACTGCGGGCGCTCGAGGCGCGCTTCCCTCAGGTCGTGCTCATCACCCACATCGAGGGCGTGCGCGAGAGCCTCGACCGTGTCTTGAGGGTGCGTTACGATGAGGCGACGGGGAGCGCGGAGGTCGCGGAGGAGCGACAGCCGCCGCCCCCGCTCCTGGGAGGCGCCGATGCGGATGTGGCGGCCTGAGCGCGCGGCCCACGGGCCGCTGCCGGTGACCGAGCGCGACATCCCGGCGATGAACCGTCTCTTCTCGGACTCGTTCACCGACCGGTACCGCCGCGACGGCCTGGTGGGCGTCCGGGTCCCGTTCCTCAATGATGCCATCTGGCGCTACGCCATCGCCGACGCCGGCGACGGCGCGATGGCCTGGCGCGACGAGGCCGACAAGCTGGTCGCCTTCAACATCGCCCACCGGTCCGGCGCCGAGGGCTGGATGGGGCCGCTGTGCGTGCGGCCCGACCGCCAGCTGGCGGGGCTCGGCCGGGAGCTCGTGTCCACCGCGAGCGAGTGGCTCAAGGCGCGCGGCGCCACCACCATCGGCCTCGAGACGATGCCGCGCACCGTGGACAACATCGGCTTCTACAGCCGCCTCGGCTTCGTGCCGGGGCACCTCACGCTCACCATGACGATCGAGGCCGCGGCGCGCGGCCGGCGGGAGGGCGAGGCCGCGCTCCTCACCGACCTCGACCAGGGCCGGCGCACCGAGCGGATCGCGGAGATCGGTCGCCTCGTCGCGACCCTCGCGCCGGGCACCGACTTCTCCCGCGAGATCGAGCTCACCCTGGACCTCGCGCTCGGCGACGTCATCACGGTGGACCGGGAGGGCGGGCTCGCCGCCTTCCTCCTGTGTCACTCGGCCCCGCTCGCCGAAGGGGGCACCCGCGACGAGGTGCGCGTGCTCAAGGTCGGCGCGCTGGACGAGGAGGCGCTGTTCGTCGCCATCGGCGCCGCCGGCGCCTGGGCCCATCGCTGCGGCGGCCGCCGTCTCGCCATCCGCTGCCAGTCGGCGTACGGCGAACTGTACGGCCGGCTGATCGACCGGGGCTTCCGCGTCAGGTGGTCCGACCTCCGGATGACGCTCGCGGGCTTCCCGGAGCGCCGGCCCCCCGCCGGCGTGCTCTGGTCGAATTGGGAGATCTGACGATCGCCGCGCGCGCGCCCGAGCGGGACCGTGGCCCGGGTTGCGGGGTATGCTGACGACCGGGTCGATGTCCACCGTGGGAGGGATGATGCGCGCCAGTCCTGCCGTCACCGCGATGATCGCGGGCTTGCTCCTCACCCCGGCCGCGCTCGCCGCTCAGCATCAGGGCCAGCCGCCGACCGGGGCGGGTCACGGCGCGCCGCACGCCCAGCCGCTGCCGGCCGACCAGCACGCGGGCCAGCCCGGCTCCGCGCCCACCCAGGGGCACGTGGCCCCGGTGCCCATGCCCGCCGCACGCCAGGATCCGTGGGACAGCGCCATCGCCGCCGCGCGACGCGTCCGGGCGCGGGACAGCCTGGCGGCGCTCCGGCCGCCGCAACCGTCCGCCCCGCCGCCGCCGGGATACACGCCGGAGCAGCGGCGCCAGCACGACAGCGCGCTCGCCGAGACGCAGCGGCGCGGCCAGCCCGCGACGGCGGCCGCCTCGATGGCCACCAGGTCGCGCATCGATGATCTGCCGGACGGCGGGAGGATCGAGTTGCAGCGCGACGGTGACGACCCGCAAGGCGCTGCGGACATCCGGCGGCAGCTGGCCGACCTGGCGAGCCATTTCGCGGACGGGCGTTTCGTGCGCCCCGGTCAGACGCCGGGGACGGAGGTGCCGGGCACGGCCGTCATGGCGGCCAAGCGCACGGCGATCGCCTACAGCACGGAGATCCTGCCACGGGGCGCGGCGCTGCGGATCACCAGCCAGGATCCCGAGGCCGTCGTCGCCATCCGCCAGTTCCTTGCGTACCGGCGGCGCCAACAAAGCGCGCCGCACCCCTAGTCCGCGACGATCGCCTCGGCTTCGATCTCGACCAGCATCTCGGGGTCCACTAGGCCGCTCACCTCCACCATGGAGGTCGCGGGCCGGATCTCGCCGAAGACCTCGCCGTGGGCCTTGCCCACCAGTTGCCAATCCGAGATGCGGCGCACGTACATCCGGGTGCGCACCACGTCCGTCAGGCGCGCGCCGGCCTTCGCCAGCGCCGCCTCGATGTTGCGGAGCGCCTGCACCGCCTGCGCGTAGGGGTCGCCGTAGCCGACCAGCTTGCCGTGGGCGTCGGTCGCGGTGGTGCCGGAGACGTGGACGATGTTCCCGACCCGCACCGCGCGCGAATAGCCCACCACCGGCTCCCAGGGCGTGCCGCTCTCGACGTTCCGCCTCCCGTCCGCTACCACGCGTGCTTCCCGGTCACGACCCGCCGGACCAGGAGCATGACGCCCAGGGCCAGCAGCAGGTGCACCCATCCGGCCCCGACGGGGACCACGAAGCCGAGGACGATCCAGGCCACCAGGGCCGCCAGCGCCACCGCGAGCGTCAGGTTCATCGGTCACTCCCTCGTGACGGCGCCGCCGCCGTCCAGTCAGTCGTCGTAGAAGTTCCGCTCCCACCCATGGGCGCCTAACGCGTCCCGGAGGCCGGCCGAGAGCAGCCGCCCGTCGGAGACGGCGCAGTTGGCCCGGGCGTGGGCGGGGGTCCGCATGCCGGGGATCACGGTGCTCACCGCGGGATCGCTCAGGCAGAAGCGCAGCGCGCCGTCCACCAGGGTGGAGGCCTCGGTGAGGAGCACCGGCTCGAGGCGCGCCACGCGGGCCGCCACCTCCGCCTTCCGCACGCCCCCGAAATAGTCGTTCCGGAAGTCGTGCGCCGGGAAGGTGGTCCCGGGGCCGATCGTCCCGGTGAGCCCGCCCTCGTCGAGCGGGACCCGCGCGATCACCCCGACGTCGCGCGCGCGGCAGAGCGGGAACAGCTCCCGCTCCGGGGACCGGTCGAAGATGTTGTAGATGACCTGCACGCTCGAGATGAGGTCGCACCGGCGCACCGCCTGGAGCGCGCTCGCGGGATCGTGATCGTTGATCGAGATGCCCCACGCCCGGACGATCCCCTCCTGGATGAGCGCGCGCATCGCGGCCTCGACCCTCGGCCACTCCTCGTCGAGGAGCCACTCGTCGCGCCAGACGTGGAACTGGAGGAGGTCCACCGGGCGCTTGAGGTTCCGCGCGCTGCGCTCGGCGCACGCGCGCACGTGGGAGGCCGGGAAGACCTTCGCGAGGGGCACGTCACGGAGCGCCGGCCACTGGAGGTTCTTTGGCGGCACCTTGGACGCGATGGTGACCGCCTCGGTCCCGCCCGCGAGCGCGCGCGCCACCAGCTTCTCGCTGTGCCCGTCGCCGTAGGCCAGCGCGGTGTCGATGAGATCGAGGCCCTCCTCGAGCGCGGCCTCGAGCGCCGCGAGCGAGGTGTCGTCGTCGCTCCCCTGCCACAGGGAGCCGCCGATGCCCCACGCGCCGAAGCCGATCTCCGAAACGGTGTACCCGGTCTTGCCGAGGCGGCGGAAACGCATGGGGTGTAGGGTGTAGGGTGCAGGGTGTCGCGCGCAACCCGACACGCGATACCCCGCCGGTCTTTCCGTCTTGACGCTCCTTGGGACGGACCCTACCTTAAGCACAGGACACTGAGAAATGGGGGCGGAGAGACTAATTATTGAGCCAACATGTCCGGTTAGGTCCCATATACGTCGGCGTACGTCACGCCCCTTCACGGGGGTAGGCGGAACCTGATGCGCGGGGCCAGTCCTTACAATCGGGCTTCAATAATCCTCTCCGTTCCCTGTCACTCCGAGCCCCGGCCCCGCGCCGGGGCTTCGTGTCTCTGGTGCGCCACCGCTAGCGCTGTCCCGACCGCCGGCGCCGGTTCTCCCGGAACACCGCGAGGAAGACGCGCGGCGCCGCGAAGTCCCGGCGCTTCGTGGCGAACAGCACGATCAGCCACACGCACCAGAGCAGGTAGAGCACCGTCACTTCCTCCCGCAGGTGCGGCACGAAGAACTGCACCGCCCACAGCACGAAGAGGCTCGCCGCGTCGAACCAGTTGAACTTCATGTTGCAGAGCAGGAGCATGGCGAGGATGGACTGCGCCACGGTGAGACCGATCTCCACCTGCTGCTCCACGTCGAACGCGAACGGCTGCCAGCCGTGGCCCGCCGTCGCCGAGGACCAGCCGTAGACCAGCGGGATCATGGCGGCGAGCACGGTCCACTGGTTGATGTTGCTCGAGGCCATGTTCATCAGCGCCATCGGCGCCTTGGTCACCCGCCGCGCCCAGTAGAAGGCGGAGAGCTTCTCGGGGAACTCCGACAGGAACGGCGCCACCCACTGCACGAACACGAACTCGGAGACGCCGAGCAGCGCGGCCACGCTGAGCATGGACTCGAGGAACGGGTGCGCGGTGAGGTACAGCAGGACGCCGCCCAGCACGAAGAGCCCGGTGATGGCGGCGGTGCGCCGCCGCCCCCCCAGCCGGTAGGCCCAGCGCGACACCGCCGGCGCCTCGTCGAGCTCCTCTTCGGCGTGCGGCGGGCACTGCCAGAGGACCCAGAGGTACGCGACGTACAGCGCGAGCAGGACCGCGGCGTCCACCACCGAGATCGAGCGCTTGAGGTAGATGACCACGAAGTAGAGGAGCGGCGGCGCGAGGCCCACGACCTCGACCGCGTGCTCGCGCTCGAGCAGGATCTCCGGGAGTCCCGGCTTCGTCCTGCGGCCGAAGAACGCCGCGACGAAGAAGATCATCGGCCAGCCGAGGCCGATGAGCAGGCGGATGGCGCCGGTGAGGTTGGCGATGGCGAGGTGCGCGCGGGAGGGGTCCTTCCCCGCGTCCCAGGCGATGACCGCCTCCACCGCGAACTCGGGCAGGGTCTGGAGCCACGCCAGCGCCGCCAGCGCCAGGCCCTGGGAGATGAGGAACTGCGCCGCCTCGGCGCCCCACGCCACCAGGAACGCCGACAGCAGCATCGAGGGGAACGTCCACAGCGACGTGAGCGCGGCGGCGGCGCCGCCCGTCGCGTGCGGCAGGAGCGCGCTCGGCGCCTTGACGTTCATCGGGGGGCGGGCATGATTCAGGTTATCTTTCGGCGGCGAAGTTAACGGCCCATCCCGGACCCAACAAGCAGACGCCATGCCTCCAGAGGTGACGGTCACCCGCCGGGCGCACTTCAACGCCGCGCACCGGCTCCACAACCCGGCGCTCCCGGAAGCCGAGAACGCGCGGCTCTTCGGGCCGTGCGCGAACCCCAACTTCCACGGTCACAATTACAACCTCGACGTGTCGGTGACGGGCACGCTCGATCCGCTGACCGGCTACGTGGTGGACATCAAGACGCTGAAGGACCTGGTCGAGACGCACGTGCTCCGGCGCTTCGATCACAAGAACCTGAACCTCGACGTCCCCGAGTTCAAAGACACGATCCCCACCGCCGAGAACATCGTGCTGGTCTGCTGGCGGCTCCTCACGCCCGTGATCCCGCGCGGGCGGCTCTCCCGCCTGGTGCTGTGGGAGACGGAGCGGAACCTGGTCGAGTACACCGGAGGCTGAGTGGACCTGTCGGATGTCGCATTCGAAGCGCTGGTCGCGGAGATGATCCGCAGGATCGGCGAGGACCCGGAGCGCGAGGGGCTGAAGAAGACGCCCGAGCGCGTGGCGAAGTCCATGAAGTTCCTGACCTCCGGCTACGCGACCGATCCGTGCGACATCATCCGCGGGGCGATGTTCGCGGAGGAGCACGAGAGCATGGTGATGGTGCGCGACATCGACTTCTACTCGATGTGCGAGCACCACATGCTCCCCTTCTTCGGCAAGGCGCACGTCGCGTACATCCCGAGCGGGAAGATCGTGGGCCTGTCCAAGGTGGCGCGGGTGGTGGACCTCTACGCCCGGCGCCTGCAGGTCCAGGAGCGGCTCACCGACCAGATCGCCGAGGCGTTCCAGTGCAGCCTCGACCCGGCGGGGGTCGGCGTGGTGATCGAGGCGCACCACCTCTGCATGATGATGCGGGGCGTGGAGAAGCAGCACTCGAAGGCGGTGACCTCGTCGCTCCGGGGCGTCTTCCGCGACGACTCCAAGACCCGCGACGAGTTCCTGCGGCTGGCGCACGGCGGCCTCAGCCTGGTATGAGCCGGCCGCCGCTCTTCGGCAAGACGGCCGTGGTGGCGGGCGCGTCCCGCGGGATCGGCCTGGCCATCGCCGAGGAGCTGCAGGGCGCCGGCGCGCACGTCGTCCGCCTCGCGCGCAGCCTGATGGATGCCGAGGCCGAGCGGCGCACCGACCTCCGGTGCGACGTGACCAGGCCCGAGGAGGTGCGGCGGACCGCGCGGCGGGTGCTCAAGGCGCACGGCGCGCCCGACATCCTCGTGAACAACGCGGGGACCTTCCTGCTCAAGGCGCTGGTCGAGACGTCGCCGGTCGAGTTCGCGGCCGAGCTCGCGACCAACGTGGTCGGGCCCTTCGTGGTGCTCCGGGCCTTCCTCAAGGCGATGATCGATCACGGGAGCGGGTTGGTGGTGACGATCGGCTCCATCGCGGACCATCGCGGCTTCCCGGGCAACGCGGCGTACGCGGCCGGCAAGTTCGGCGTGCGCGGCCTGCACGAGGTACTCACGGCCGAGCTGGCGGGCACCGGCGTCCGCGCGTCGCTGGTCTCCCCGGGCCCCACCGACACCGAGCTGTGGGACGCGATCGGGCCGGACGAGCGCCCCGGGTTCACCAAGCGGAAGCAGATGCTGCGGGCCGAGGATGTCGCCGAGGCCGTGTTGTTCGTCGCCACGCGTCCCGAACGCGTCGTGATCCCCGAGTTCCACATCGTGCCGAGGCTCTGATGCGCGCCGTCCGTACGTTCGCGCTCGTGCTGGCCGCGGCGGCGACGCCGCTCGCCGCCCAGCGTCGTCCCGTGCCGCCTCCCGTCGCGTACATCCCGCCCCAGAACCCGGGTGCGCCGCACCTGCCGCCGCTCCCCGACTCGTCGGGATGGGGCGTGCACATCCTGGCGCTGGCGCGGGGGCCCGACGGCGCCATCTGGGTCGGCACCTACGGCGAGGGGATCTTCGTGCTGCGGCCCGGCGCGCGGCAATGGGAGAACATCCGCCGCATCCGCGGCGACTCCACCGGCCGGTCCATCTCGTTCGACTTCGTGCACGCGTTCGCGTTCGGCGAGGGGCGCGAGGTGTGGTACGGCACGGTCGGGAACGGCTGGGGCTTCTCGCGCGACGGCGGGCGCACCTGGCGCAACTGGGAGTTCGGCCAGCTCGGGCCGCGGTGGCAGTACGTGGCGCCGAACGGGATCGTGCGCCGCGGCGACACGACCTACGTCGCCACGGCGGACGGCATCCGCTTTACCGGGAACCGCGGCGCCACCTGGGACTCCGTCATGGACGGCGTTACCGGCGCCCTGCCGAGCCGCTACGTGCTCACGGTGGCGCCGGGACGCTTCGGCACGCTTTGGGTCTCCACCCTCCGCGGCGTGGGCGAGTGGCGGCCGGGTGGCCGCTACGTGCCCACCTATCCCTCGCCCACGCCCGCCCTGGGCGCGCGGGTGCGTTCCATCTTCGTGATCGTCGCGCCGCGGGCCGTCGTCCCCGCGGTGCTCGGCAGCGAGACCTGCGCCGGCGGGCTCCGGCCCAAGCGCCGGCAGGAGCCGGCCCTCTGGCAGTGCATGAACGTGCTGATGCGCGGCGCGCCACCTAACGGCCGCGCGGTGCGTGCGCTCGCGGGGTGCGACGGCGTGTTGTGCGCCGGGGCCAGCAACACGGGGGCCATCTTCGCGGCGCGCATGGGCCTGGTGGTCCAGGCGTCGGGCACGGCCCGCGCGCGCGACGTCTATGCGGTGCTGCCGCCCCTCGGCGACCAGCCCGGCGACACGCTCTTCGGCACCGCCTGCGGGTTCTTCGGGCAGCAGCCGGAGGCGTGCACCGCCGCGGGCGACACCGCCGGCGTGCGCGCGCCCGCCCCGCCGCGCCACACCTGGTTCGCCCGGCCCATCGCCCCCACCGACCAGCCGTACATCGACCAGACCTACCGCTACGGCGCGACGATGGGCGGCTACTTCCAGCAGCACCAGGGCGTGGAGTTCAACAACCCCGCCGGCACGCCCGTCCTCGCCATCGATGCCGGCATCGTCGTGCACGCCGGGCCCGCGGAGCAGGGGAGCAACACCATCGCCATCCGGCACGACAGCGCTCTCACCGTCATGGAGAACGGGCAGAGCCGCCGCCTGACGGTGTTCTCCACGTACTACCACAACTCGCGCCTGCTCGTCACGGTCGGGGAGCGCGTCACCCGCGGCCAGCGCATCGCGCTGGTGGGGAGCACCGGCCGGGCAACGAACGACCACCTGCACCTCGAGGTGCACGCCGCGCCGACCGACTCGGCGCGCTTCATCGTGGATCCCTCCGTCCGCTACCCGACCTACACCCGCAACCCGGAGCTCTGGATCGAGCCGCTCCCCGGAACCGGCATCGTCGCCGGCCAGGTGTGGGACGCGCGCGGCGCGCCGGTGCCGCAGGCGCGCATCTACGGCATCGTGAAGCCGGAGCCGCAGGAGACGCCGTTCAGCTACGCCGAGACCTACGGCGAGCACAACCACCCCGATCCCGCCTATGGCGAGCACTTCGCCGTCTCGGACGTGCCCCCCGGCGAGTACGTCCTGGGCGTGGAGATCGATCATCACAGGATCTTCCGTCGCATCCGCGTCGAGGCGGGCAAGGTGACCTGGGTGGAGTTCCGCCCCTAGGTGTTCATTGAAGTAACGGAGATCCTCTGCTGTCCGGCCGGCCACGAGGAGTCGTACGTCGTATGCGTCCCGATCGAGATGGACGGGCGGAGCGTGGTGCGCGGCGGCATCGGCTGTCCGGTCTGTCACGCCGAGTACCCGATCGTGGACGGTATCGCTCACTTCGGTGGGAGGGCGGTGCCCGTGCCAGCTGCCGTGAGCCCGAGCTACGACGCCGTCGCGCTGCAGGCCTTCCTCGATCTCGAGGGCAAGGGCGGCTACGCGCTGCTGCTCGGTTCCGCGGGCCGTCACGGCGAGGCCATCGCGGCGCTCGTCCCCGGCGTGGTCTTCCTCGGGGTGAACCCTCGGCCCGACGTGCGCCCGTCGGCCGCCTTCTCCGTGCTGAGCGCCGCGCGCGCCATCCCGGTGAAGACCCGGTCGGTGCGGGCCGTCGTCATCGGCGCCGACCACGCCGTCGAGCCGTGGCTCGGTGAGGCGGTCCGCGTGCTGCTCCCGGGCCTCCGCATCGTGATCGAGCATGATGCCGCCGGGCCCGAGGGGATCGCCGTGCTGGCGCGGGCGGACGGGCTGCTGGTAGGCGAGAAAGGCCGCGGCTAGATTGGGGGCGCCATGCTGCTGAAGCGGTTCTACGATACCAAGCTCGCCCAGGCGAGCTTCCTGGTCGGGTGCCAGCGCACCGGCGAGGCGCTCGTCGTGGATCCGAACCGCGACATCGCGCAGTACGTGGCCGCGGCGCGCACGGAAGGGTTGCGTCTCACCCACGTCACCGAGACGCACATCCACGCCGATTTCCTCTCCGGGAGCCGCGAGCTGGCGCAGCACACCGGCGCGCGGCTGTTCCTCTCCGGCGAGGGCGGCCGCGACTGGCAGTACGCGTTCGCGAAGGAAGCGGGCGCGACCATCGCCAAGGACGGCGACACGTTCAAGGTGGGCAACATCGTGGTGCGCGTGACGCACACCCCCGGCCACACGCCGGAGCACCTGTGCTTCACCATCACCGACGGGGCGTCCACCGATCGGCCGATGGGTGTCTTCACCGGCGACTTCATCTTCGTGGGCGACGTGGGCCGCCCCGACCTTCTCGAGCGGGCGGCCGGGATCGTGGGCACGATGGAGGCGGGGGCGCGCGACCTCTTCCGGTCGCTCCAGCGCTTCAAGCAACTCCCCGACTACCTGCAGCTCTGGCCGGCGCACGGCGCGGGGTCCGCCTGCGGCAAGGCGTTAGGTGCCGTCCCGCAGACCACGCTGGGCTACGAGCGCTTCGCCAACTGGGGCCTGGCCACGGAGCGCGAAGAGGACTTCGTGCGGATGGTGCTGGAGGGGCAGCCCGAGCCCCCGGCGTACTTCGCCGAGATGAAACGGCTGAACCGGGACGGGCCGCCCATCCTCGGCGGGTTCCCGGCGCCGGTGAGACTTCCCGGCGCGGCGCTCGCCGAGCGGCTGGCGGCGGGCGCGGTGGTGGTCGATGTGCGCGGCACCGCGGCGTTCGCCTCGGGCCACGTGCCGGGCACCATCAACATCCCCCTCAGCGGTTCCTTCCCCACCTACGCGGGATCGGTCCTGGGATACGACGCGCCCCTCCACCTGCTCGCGGACGAGGAACGCTATCCCCGCATCGGCGAGGCGCTGCGCGACTTGGCGATGATCGGCATGGACGACGTGGCGGGGTGCTTCGGCGGGGACGCGTTCGACGCTTGGCGCGCCGCGGGCCGCGCGCTCGAGACCGTGCCGCAGGTCGCGCCCGCGGCCCTGGCGCCGCGGCTGGCGAAGGGCGAGGTCCTGGTGGTGGACGTGCGGGGACGGTCGGAGTGGGACGCCGGGCACCTCGCGGGCGCCACGCACATCCCGTTAGGCTCGCTGCACGCGCGCGCCGCCGGGATCCCGCGCGACCGGCCCGTCGTCGTCCAGTGCGAGTCGGGCTCCCGCTCGGCGATCGCGGCGAGCGTGCTCAGGCTGCGGGGGTATCGGAACGTCGAGAACCTGACCGGCGGCATCGCCGCCTGGCGCAAGGCGGGCCTGCCCGTGGAGGGCGCCCCGGCCGAGGACCTCGCGACCATCGGATAGGACGGACCCGGCCGCTCCGCCGGGGACCGGTCAGCGCGCGGCGGCTTCCGGCTCCTCGTACAGCGCGTCGATCTCCCGCTGCAGCCGCTTCTCCACCACCCGGCGCTTCACCTTCAGCGTCGGCGTCAGGTCCCCGGCCTCGATCGAGAAGTCGTTCTCCACCAGCAGGATCTTCTTCGGCATCTCGTACTTGGCGAGGTCGTGCAGCATCTCGTGCACCTCGCGCTCCATCTTCTCCTTCACCTCCGCCAGCAGGATCAGCTCGCGCCGGTCCTTGAAGCCGAGGTTCCGCCGCTTGGCCCACGGCTCGAGGTGCTCGTACTGCGGCACGATGAGCATGATGCAGAACTTCCGCTTGTCGCCGAGCATCACCGCGTTCGCCACGTACTTGTTCTTCTTGGCCAGCGCCTCGATCGGCTGCGGCGCGATGTTCTTCCCGCCCGCCGTGACGATGAGGTCCTTCTTGCGGTCGGTGATCTTGAGGAAGCCGTCGGCGCTCACTTCGCCGATGTCCCCGGTGTGGAACCAGCCGTCGGGGTCCAGGACCTCGCGCGTGGCCTCGGGCTTGTTGAAGTAGCCCTTCATGACGTGCGGGCCGCGGGTGAGGATCTCGCCGTCGGGCGCGATCTTCACTTCCACGCCGGGGATGATCTTCCCTACCGTGCCGAGCCGCTTGAACTGGAGCGTGTTCACCGCGATCACGGGCGACGTCTCGGTGAGGCCGTAGCCCTCGAGGATGGGGAGGCCGGCGGCGAAGAAGAACTTCGCGATGTCGGCGGGGAGGGGCGCGCCGCCGGAGACGAAGAAGCGCAGCCGCCCGCCGACCCGCGCCTGGAGCTTGGAGAAGACCAGCTTGTTCGCGATGGCGTACTGGAAGGCGAGCCCGCCGGGGGGCCGGTGCCCCTCGAGGACGAGCTGCGCATAACGCTCACCCACCCGCTTGGCCCAGAAGAAGACGCGCTTCCGGACCGGCGAGGCGAGCGCGTTCTCGAGCGCGCGGGCGTAGATCTTCTCGTAGACCCGCGGCACCGACATCACCACCGTGGGCCGCACTTCGCCGAGGTTCGCGACCAGGGTGTCGATGCTCTCGGCATAATTGATGGTCGAGCCCTGGCAGAAGGTCCCGTAGTGGCCGGCCATCCGCTCGAAGATGTGCGACAGCGGGAGGAACGAGAGCGTGGAGTCCTCGGGCGTCATCGGGATGACCTGCGCCGTCGCCATGCAGTTCGAGTAGATGTTGTCGTGCACCAGCATGACCCCCTTGGGGTCGCCTGTGGTGCCCGAGGTGTAGATGATGGTCGCGAGGTCGTCGGGCCTGGCGGCGAGCGCGTCCTGCCGGAAGGTCTTCCCTTCACCCGACGCGTCCGCCGCCGCCCCGCTCGCGTAGAGGTCGGCGAGCGGCATCACGCCGGTCCCGACGGCGTCGGCGTCGCAGGCGATGATGTGCTTCAGGGCCGGGCACCCGGCCCGGATCTCCAGGACCTTGGCGAGCTGGACCGCGCTGGAGACGATGACCGCCACGGCCCCCGAGTCGTTCAGGATGTACTTGATCTGCGGCGCCGGCAGGGTGGGGTAGCAGGGGACGTCGGTGGCCCCGATACAGAGGGCCGCGAAGTCGGCGATGGCCCACTCGGGGCGGTTCTCCGACAGGAGGCCGATCCGGTCGCCCCGCTTGACGCCAAGCCGCTTGAGCGCCAGTCCGACGTGCCGCACCCGCTGCTCCAGCTCCGCGTGCGTCATGTCGCGCCACCGCCCCTCCACCTTGTGCCGGAGCGCCGCCGGCTTGGAGCCGAAGCGGTCCACCGACTCGAAGAAGAGCTGTGTGAGGGTACCGGGTGGGATCGGCGCGGGCACGGAGCCTCCGGGAAGGGCGACTTTCAACGCTTCTCTTTCTTCAACCGCTCGCAAATCTGCGGCCCGGACCCGGCCCTCGTAACCCCCCTACGGCTTCACCCGGATGTTGAAGGGACTGGAGAGCAGCGCCCCCGACCGGGCCACGATCTTCGCGGGTCCGGGGAGGAGCCCGAACACCGACTGGCTGGCGCTGTCCACGCCCAGGGTGTCGGGATTGAGGGAGGTGAGGGTGACCGGAGCGCCGGGGATCGAGTCGCCCGCGCGATTCAAGACGCGGACCGGGACCGGCATGGTGTCGCCCACAGCGATGGAGTCGGGAACGCCGACGAACTCGATGGCGACGGGCTGGTCGCGGCCTTCGGTGAAACCCTTGCAGGCTGAACCGAGGATCACGAGCGCCCACGCCACGGCCAAGGTGGCGTGGCGGGGCGTCAGGCGCCCTCCATCCCCGCGGCGGCTCTGGGTGGGGCGGGGGTCGCGACCTCGATCTCCCGCAGCGCCCGCTCGGCGTGCTCGATCCACCGCAGCGCCTCGGTCCCGCGCGGCGGGTTGTCGAGGAAGGCGCGCAGGTGC
>JBGPHD010000011.1:0-33004 GCA_041484135.1 Gemmatimonadota bacterium | reverse complement strand
GTCGTCGTCGGAACCCACGACCCGCACCGAGGTCCAGTCCACCTTGCTCCGCATGGCGAACCGCGCGCCGCCCTTCCAGCCGATGAACACGCCGCCGTGCTCGATCCACGCCTTGAGCCGCTCCACGCCTCCCGTGCCCAGCTCACTCTCGTAGCGGCCCGGCGACCCGTGGGGCAGGATCAGGACGTTGTAGTCGTCCAGGTTGTCCATGCCGCCTAACGCCGAGAGGCGCACCGGGGTGAACGGCACGTGGAGGACCCGTTCGAGGAAGAACCACAGGGCGCCGTACTCGGTGTCCGAGACACCCTCGCCGGCGCCCACCAGGATCCGCGGGGCGTGGATCGAGACCACGCCCTCCCCGCCGATGCCCACGCTGCCGCTGTCCGGGAAGGCCGACTGCACCGCCGCGACGTCCACGCCGAAGCCGCGCGCCCACGGCCCGATGCTGTCGTGCAGCGACTCGGCGTTCCGCTCCACCCGCACCACGAAGGTGCCGCGCGGGTAGTTGCGCCCGTCGGCGCGGAGGGGCCGGGTCGCGACGGCCACGCGGTACCCGTGTCCGAGGAGCGCCATCGCGAGCGCGCCGGCGCCGTTGCGGTCGTTCGGGAAGACGTACGCCGAGCGGGCCCGCCCCGCCACGCCGCCCACCGGCGCCAGCCCCGCCGCGACGTCCGCCGAGTCGGTGAGGGCCAGCGCTTGGCGGGTGACCGCGGCCGTGTCCTCGGTCCAGTACGCCTCGACCCCGAAGGTGTACGGCAGCGACCACGCGGTGACGTCGTAGAACTGGTCCCCCTCGTGGTCGGTGTCCTCGCCCCGGCGCGCGTTGCGGGTGCGGCGCGCCAGCTGCTCGCGCACGAAGTCGGCGTCGAGCGTCGCGGAGGGTTCGAGGATCGCCTTCGCCAGCCGCTTCTGCGGCTGGGCGAGGTCCACCACGTACGCGCCCGCCGGAAAGCTCTGGCGGGCGGCCCGCCCGCCCGACGCGCCGGCCAGGTAGTCATGCGCGAGGAGCGAGGTGAAGGGCGCCGAGGCGCGGCTCACCTCGATCCCGTCCCTGAGCAGGATCTCGACCAGCTCCGCCGCGCGTCGAGGGTCGCTCCCGGGAACGATGACCACCCGCTTCATCGGCTCGCGGCGCGCCTCCTCCATCCCGGTGCGGCGGAAGTCGTAATAGTCGCGCAAGCGCTCGACGCGGTTCCGCGCGGCGGTCTCCGCGGTGGCGAGCCCCGCCGTCACGTGCCGGGCGATCCCATCGCGGAACGTCACGATCGAGCCGTCGTCCCGGAACCAGTTGAGGCCCAGGTCGCCGCCGCCGTCGGTCTCGTAGGTCATGCCGGTCGCGCCGTTGAGCGCGGGCCAGCTGTCCCAGTACCCCGCGTAGAAGAGGTCGAAGACGTCGCGCACGTAGTACTGCCACCCGTAGCGGTCGAACGCGGCGGCGTTCTCTCGGCCGAACGTCTCCGTCCATCGCGCGGTCTGCGCCGGCACGTTCTGGTTCACCGGCACCGCCCAGGGCGGGAAGTAGAACTGCGTCGTCTGCCCGTGGTGGTCCACGAAGACCTGCGGGTGCCACTCGAGGAAGGTGCGCACCTCGTTCTGCGTCTCGCGCTGGGAGACCGCGAGCGCGTCGCGGTTGAGGTCGATCTGGAAGTGGTTGTTGTTGGTGCTCATCCCCCACGGCGCGTCGTGCTCGATCGCGGCATGGTCGGGCACGCCGGTGCCGAAGGCGTTGTACCAGGCCACGAAGCGCTCGTGACTCTCCGGGTTGTGCGCCGGACGGATGAGGATCACCGCGTCGCGAAGGACGCTCTGGGTCGCGGGCTCGTTGGACGCGGCGAGCTGGTAGAGCACCTGCATGCCGGCCTCGAAGGCCGCCGTCTCGTTCCCGTCGTTGGCGTAGTTGAGCCAGACCGTGACCGGGAGGGACGCGATGATCGCCTGGGCGTCCGCGGAGGTCGTGGCGCGCGGGTCCGCGAGCCGGGCCGTCTGCGCCCTGATCTCGTCCAGGCGGCGGATGTTCTCGGGACTCGACACCACGACGAGATACAGCGTGCGCCGCTCTTCCGAGCGCCCCGTCTCGAGGAGCCGCACCCGGTCCGGCGCCGCCTGCGCGATGGCGTGGATCACCCGCTCCATGTTCCCGTAGTTGGTGTGGAAGGCGCCCGGCTCGTACCCCAGCAACTGGGCCGGTCGCGGCACCTCGGCGCGATACGGGCCCCGCGCGTAGAAGTCGAAGGTGGCCTGGGCAAAGGCCGATGCGGTCGTGATGCCGAGCATCGCCGCGGCGAAAACGGCGGCGGCCATGCGGTGGGTCGGAGACATGCGGATCCCGGTTCGGGTCGGGCGAGAAGATATCCGCCGCCGCCGCATTCACGCGAGCGTGGCGCGGCCGGGCCCTGGCGTTCCATGACGAACGCGCCAGTCGCGCTGGGGCGAGGCGCCTTCTAGCTTTCCCACCTCCTCCGACCGACGGAATCCCGTGTCTCGCATTCGACTGGCGTTGACCTTCCTGTGCCTTCCGGCCCTCGCGCTCGCGCAGTCCCCAGGCCGCGGTCGCGCTGCGCCGCCGATCCGCGCGGCCGATCTCCGCACGCGGCTCTTCGCGCTGGCCGACGATTCCATGGGCGGGCGCGACACGGGATCCCCCGGCAACCTCAAGGCCGCCGACTGGATCGCGGCGGAGTTCCGGAGATTCGGTCTCGAGCCGGCGGGCGAGGGCGGGACCTACTTCCAGACGGTCCCCTTCGTGAGGCTCGCCCCCGATCCCGCCTCACGCATCGAGGTCGATGGCCGGAGGCTCGCCCTGGGCGCCGACTTCCTGCCGGTGGGGCTCGCGCTGGCTCCCAAGCCCATTGAAGGCGTGCAGGTCATCTTCGGCGGCACGGCCAACAACCCGTCCACCTGGATCTCGGCGGAGCAGGCCGCGGGCAGGGTGGTCGTGATGATCGTCGGCCCCGCGGCGAACGGCCGCCGGGCGTACTTGCGTCCCCAGGGCATGGGGGCGAACCCGCGCTTTGCGCAGGCGGCCGCGCTCGCCGTCGCGGAGATGGACCTCCTCCCGCCCGGGTTCGTGGCGCGGGCTGTGGCGGGCAGCATGACGACCGACACCACGCGGGTCACCAACGGCGCCCCGGGGCTCGTCCTCTCGTCGTCGGCCGCGGCCGCCCTGTTGGGCGGGGACCCGGCGGCGATGACACCGGGTACGGCCGGCCGCACCGTCCACGGCGCCATCGCGGTCATCCGCGGCTCGCTCCCGTACCCGGCCCGCAACGTGGTCGCCATCCTGCGCGGCGGCGATCCGGCGCTCCGCAACACCTATGTCGCGATCACGGCGCATAACGACCATGTCGGGATGAGCGGGTCGCCGGTGGATCACGACTCCCTCCGCGCCCACAACCGCGTGATGCGCGTCGAGGGCGCTGATTCACCCGACTCCACGCCGGGCCCGGAGCAGGCGGCCCGCATCGGACGGATACTGGACAGCCTGCGGGCGCAGCACGCGCCACGCCTCGACTCGATCTACAACGGCGCCGACGACGACGGCTCCGGGACGGTAGCCTTGCTCGAGATCGCGCGGACCCTGACGGCCGGGCCGCCCCCCCGTCGCTCGCTGCTGTTCGTCTCCCACGCCGCGGAAGAACGCGGGCTGGTGGGCTCCCAGTGGTTCACCGACCATCCCACGGTGCCGCTGGACTCGATCGTGGCCGAGATCGACGACGACATGATCGGGCGCGGCACCGCGATGGACGTGCCCGGCGAGGGAGGGCCCCAGTACCTGGAGGTGGTGGGCTCGCGCAGGCTCTCGCGCGAGTTCGGCGACCTGCTCGAGGCGGTGAACGCGCGCGAGGCGGTGCCGTTCCGCTTCAACTACACCTATGACGCTCCCGGCCACCCGGGCCAGTACTACTGCCGGGCCGACCACTACAGCTACGCCCGTTACGGCATCCCGTCGGTCTCCCTCTCCCGCGGCCTGCACCTCGACTATCACCAGGTCACCGACGAGGCGCAGTACATCGACTACGACGATTTCGCCCGGGTGACGAACCTGGTCCGCGCCGCCGCGCTGGCCGTCGCGAACCTCGATCACCGGCCACTGGTGGACGGGCCGAGGGGCGATCCGCACGCGCCGTGTCGCCAATAGGACGCATCATCCGCTATTGACAGGAGGTCGCGCCGGTCGAGGATTGGTGCCATCTCACCCTCGCGGGAGACGGCACCATGGCTCTGAACGAGCTCGCGCACCTGCTGGGCCGAGTGCTCTTCAGTTTCTACTTCATCCTCGCCGGCATCCGGCACCTCACCAAGACGAAAGGGATCGCGGCGTACTACACGGCGGTGAGCAACGGGCCCATGCCCGAGGCCACCGTGATCGTGACCGGACTCATGTTGCTGGCCGGCGGCTCCAGCATGCTGCTCGGTTACCACCCGCGGATCGGCGCCGCGATCCTCGTGGCTTTCCTCGTCCCGGTGTCGATCGTCATGCACGCGTACTGGAAAGAGACCGACATGATGGCCCGCGGGAACCAGGACGCGCAGTTCTGGAAGAACATCACGCTGGCGGGCGCCGCGATCTTCATCGGCGCCAATCCCCACTGGCCCTGGCCGTTCTCGGTGGGCTGAGAAGCGCGAACAGCATGCTGACATCATGGGGGCATGATCGAGACGGCGTGCGGCGGGCCCGCAGCCATTGCGGTGCCCGTCGCTGCGGGCACGCCACACCGCGGGCTTTGGGAGGTGGACTGTCGGTATTCTGGTGGTTGGATGGATGTGATCTGTCAATCGTATCCCGTTGAACCACATAGCTTTGCAAACGTGTGGCATCCGTCACAGTTCTGCCGATGGGCGTGCTGGCTTGGGCATGGAATCTGCCCACAATTGGGTCGCCGCTGGGTGCGGCAACCCCTTTTTGAGGTGGTTCGCGTGAAGACACTTGCCTCAGTCGTCCTCGTCTCGTCGCTCCTGCTGGGCACCTCGCCGGCAGCGGCGCAGGTCACGACCAAGACTCTGAGGTTCCAGAGCGGCGGCTCGACGGTCTTCCGCGGCGTCTACGTGGGGCCGTACACCGGGCAGGTGATTTCCCAGCCCGGGCAGCCCACCATCGACCTGTTCTGCGTGGACTATCAGAACGAGATCCGGGTCGGCGACGTGTGGACCGCCAACTTCACGCCACTCAATTACTCCGACCTCAGCCAGACGCGCTTCAACAACCGGACGGTGTACCAGCAGGCCGCTTGGCTCGCGAAGCAGTTCACGCTCCAGCCCAAGAGTGAGTGGGGGAGCATCGACTACGCCATCTGGAACCTCACCACGCCCGGCACCCCGAACATCGGCCAGGCAGCCAACGGCGCCTCCTGGCTCAGCCAGGCGCGAACGGCGTCCAACTACCAGAGCGTCAATCTGGCTGAATGGTTGATCGTTACGGACACCCAGACCCGGAACGGCGTGGGTGGCAAGCAGGAGTACCTCACCCACAACACCGTGCCCGAGCCCGCGACGGTCCTGCTCCTCGGGAGCGGGATCTTCGGTCTTGGCTTGGCGGGTTTCTTCAAGCGCGACGTCTAGCGCCCTGGACAGGAACGGTGATGGTGCGCTGAAGTATCTCGCAGGACCGAGCTACTTCTTCGCGCTGTTGCTGGTCGCGGTCCCGCTCGGCGACTTCCTCCTCAACATCTGGCCTCTGCGCTGGGCCGACGAGCAATGGCGCTATGGCAGCGTGGGCCTGTTCTCCGGGTTCTTGCTGACGCCTCTCCTCGCGGTGCTCATCGCGGGCGCCGTTTCCGTGTTCGCCGGCCACCGGCGCGCGGCACGCATGCTGGGCATCCTGAACATCATCGTAGCCGTTCTCCTGGTCCTCACGCTGGCGGGCTTCGCGCTCGACGTCCTCCAGATCCGGCGCGCGGTCCCCGACGTGAAGGACGCGCAGTGGACCTTCGACGTGGCGGCCTACAAGGCGTCGGCGAAGTACATCCTGACGGTCATCGCGCTCGCATGGCTCGGGCGCGCCGAGCTCCGGGCCGCGAAGCAGATGCGGCTCGACCGTGAGGCCCGGCGCGACGACAGCGCCGTCCCCCTGGTGTTCGGCAAGCAGGTCGGCGAAGCCGTTCCCGCAGCAGACAAGCCAACAACCTAGCTGGGGTCCCAGCTACGACCCTCGTGGCGACCGTCTTGACATATCGTGCGATATATCGTACGTTACTGCGTACGCTATAGCGCACGATAGAGCGCGCGGGAGGATACGACATGACACGGGATGACTGGGGTTTCGGCGACGTCTTCGGGGCGGGCTTCGGTCCGCGCTTCTGGGCTTTCTGCTCTCCCGAGGGGGGGCCGAGGCGGAGCCGGCGCCGGCAGCAGATGTTCGAGTCGGGCGAGTTCAAGTACGTGATCCTGCGCCTGCTCAAGGAGAAGCCGCGGCACGGCTACGAGATCATCAAGGCGCTCGAGGAGAAGATGGGCGGCTGGTACTCGCCCTCGGCGGGCACGGTGTATCCGACGCTCCAGCTCCTGGAGGACCAGGGCTACGTGCGCGTGGTGGAGGAGGAAGGGAAGAAGGTCTACCACATCACGCCTGACGGTGAGCGCTTCCTCGAGGAGCACAAAGGCACCATCGACGAGATCTTCGATCGGGTTCGCGACGCGGTGCGCGGCTTCGCGGGCGGGTCGATGGCGGACCTGAACCAGGTGTTCGCTCGGGTGGCGGGGCTGGCGTACCGGCACGCCTGGCGCGCCGGCGCGGACGACGCCTACACCAAGCGGATCATCGAGATCCTGCGCCAGGCGGCGGACGAGATCGAGAAGGCCAAGCCCGCGGCTGTCTGACTGACGCCGGCGGAAGCAGGATGGAACGGGCTCCCCTCGCGGGAGCCCGTTCTCGTAGATTTGTAAGGTGCGTCACGGTCGCCGCGGGAAGGGACAGTGTAGCATGGCCGTCCGACCGTCGGGACCCAACTCAAGGAGTGCTCATGTTCTCACGGAGACGCCTCACACCGATCGCTGCGCTCGCCCTGCTCGCCGGACTCGCCGGATGCGGCAGCGACACCGCCGGCCCGGGGGATGTGGACCCGTCCGATGTCTCGACGAGCGTCAGCTCCGTAGCGAGCGACCTTGCCAGCAACGCCGCCTTCCAGAGTCTCGGCGCGCTCGGCGGACAGACTTTCGCGGCCGTCTCGGCGCTCCGGGCTGCCGCGCCCGCTCCGCTCAGCGGCTCCGTGGGCCTGGACCGGGTGGACTTCCAGCGGACCATCGAAGCGCGGCGCGCCGCGATGCGGCTCTTCGCCTCGGTGCGCGGGCCGAGCGGTGCATAGGCGCTCTTCCCGGCCAACGTGCTCGGGAAGACCTACACCTGGGACTCGGCGCAGGACATCTACGTGCAGAGCGCGCTGACCGGGGCCCCGGCGTCCGGCGTCCGCTTCATCCTCTACTCGGTGGACCCGGCCACGGGCCTGCCGAACGAAGCGCCGCTGACACCGATCGGGAACGTGGACCTCACGGACGAGAGCACGCCGCAGGCCGACCAGATCGGCGTCTTGGTGCGCTTCGGGACACAGACCGTGGCGGACTACGCGATCAGCGCCGTCACGACCCAGACGAGCTTGACCCTGTCCGCGGTGGGGTACCTGCGCGGCGTGACGGGCGCGAATCGCGTGGACTTCGACCTCGAGACCACGCTGCTCGACGTCGGAGGCGCTGGCCAGATCGACATCGACTACCATGTCGCCGGCTCGAACGGCGTGGTGATCGACATCCTCGTCAGCGGTGACGACAGCGGCGCCACGATCGACGTCACCGTCAGCCATGGCCGCGGGAATGCCATCCGCCTGGTGGGGACGGGAACCGCTACGACGGCCAACCTCGAGATCAGGTACAACGGCACGCTGGTGGCGACGGTGGTCAGGGAGGGTTCCACCACGACCTTCGAAGGCGCCAACGGGCACACGCTGACCAACCCGGAGAGGCTGGCCCTGCTCGGCATCTTCATCCAGGCCTTCGCCTTCGTCGACGTGCTCAACGGTGTGTTCATGCCCGCGTACCTGCTCTTCTAGAAGCTCAAGAGGCGTTCAAGCGCGCGGGCGGCCCCTCGAGGCCGCCCGTTGTGCATTCCGGCGGGGAGCGGCTATCGTCCCAAGCCATGAAGACCACCATCGCGTTCCTCGGCCTCAGCCTCCTCGCCGCGCCGGTCACAGCGCAGGGTCCCGACTCCTCTCTCATGCTCCGCGCGCTGCGCCTGCACCGCGAGGTGCCCATGGTGGACGGGCACAACGACCATCCTTGGGAGATGCGCGCCCAGCGGGTCATGGGGTTCGAGCATCACGACATGACCGGCCCGCTCCCCTCCTTCCAGACCGACATCCCGCGCCTCCGGGCCGGCGGGGTGGGTGCGCAGTTCTGGTCGATCTTCATCTACGACACGATGATCCACTCCGGCGCCGCGCGGCTCACGATGGAGCAGATCGACATCGTGAAGCGGATGGAGGCGCGCTATCCGAGCGTCTTCATGCCGGCGCGCACCGCCGACGACATCATGCGGGCGCACCAGCTGGGGAGGATCGCGTCGCTGATGGGGGTCGAGGGCGGGCACGCGATCGAGAACTCGCTCGCGGCGCTGCGGCTCTACTACGAGCTCGGCGTCCGGTACATGACGCTCACCTGGAACAACGACAACGCGTGGGCCGACGCGGGGGTCGGCGCGCACCTGCACCACGGGCTCACGCCCTTCGGCTACGAGGTGGTGCGGGAGATGAACCGGCTCGGCATGCTGGTGGACATCTCCCACGTGGACGATTCGGTGATGGCGCAGGTCCTCCGGACCTCCGAAGCGCCGGTCATCTTCTCGCACTCGTCGGCGCGCGCCGTCGCGGACCACGCCCGCAACGTGCCCGACTGGATTCTCCGCCAGCTGCCGCGGAACGGCGGCGTGGTGATGGTGAACTTCTACTGCACGTTCGTGGATTCGGCGATGGCGGCGCGGTCGACGGCGCGCCGGCTCATGCAGGCGCAGCTCCGGGCCCAGTTCGGGGCGGACGACGCGGGGTACCGGCGGGCGCTGGCCGCGTGGGAGTCCGCCAATCCGGAGCCGACAGCCCGGCCCGACATCGCCGCCGTGGCGGACCATATCGACCACATCCGCCAGGTCGCGGGGATCGATCACATCGGGTACGGCAGCGACTTCGACGGCATCGAGTGCGCTCCGCGCGGACTCGAGGACGTGAGCACGTTCCCGCGCCTCACGGCCGAGCTGCTCCGCCGCGGCTACACCGACGATGACGTGAAGAAGATCATCGGCCTCAACGTGCTGCGGGCGATGCGCGGCGCCGAGGCGACGGCCGCCCGGCTGCGGCGCCTCCGTCCGCCGAGCACCGCGACCATCGGCCAGCTGGATTCGGCGGGGACGCGTAACTGATGCGGGCGGCGAGGATCGTGGCGATAGAGAGGGGCAGGCGCGCGCTGGGACGGCTCGCCGCGGGCGGGCTGGTGCTGATGGCCGCGTGCTCGCACGCCGCTCCACCCGCCGTGCCGGCGCCCGAGCCGGCGCCGGCCGCGCCCGCTCCCTCGGCGACGTTCACGCCCACCGCGGCGACCGGGAGCTACGTGCTCAGGACGGAGATCCAGGCTCCGGGCGGCCGGCGACCGGCGCCACGGCGCGGGGCGGCGGCGCGCGAGGGCACGACCCTCAGGCTCGAGTCGACGCGGCTCGCCGCGCCGCTCTCCGGGGTAGAGGCCACGACACAGTTCACCGCGACCATCGCGATCGCCGGGTACACCCGGGCACCGCGCGGCCGCGCCGGCCAGGTCGCGGCCTGGTGGCCCATCCCCGGCGACAGCCTGGTGATCCAGTTCCCCGCGGCCCGGGGCAACGCGTCGATCCAGCTCCGGGGCGCGCGGCGGGGGACGGTGCTCAGCGGGGACATCTGGTACGTCTCGACCGCGACGGGCACGACCTTCCAGTTAGGCACGTTCACTGCGAGAAGGAACTAGAACGCCACCCCCGCGAACCAGTTGATGTGGTTGGCTGAGATGACGCCGGGCTGGTAGGTCGTCTCGATCCGGCGGAACTCCAGTCCGAGCAGCAGGCCGCCGCCGGGACGCCAGTTGAGGTGACCCTCGTACGACACGTTCTTGAAGCGCGCGGCGGCCGCGAGGTCGGCGTCGTTCGGGTCGTCGAAGCCGTACCCGCCCCCCAGCTCCCACGCGAAGTTCGGCCTGACGTTGAGTTGCACCCAGCCGCCCCTGGTGCGGACCGGGGCGTCGCCGGCGCCCTGGTTCTGCCCGATCCCTCCTCCACCGAGACCGCTCAGCGCCTGTCCGTTGAAGAACGCCTCGCCGAGGATGGAGACCCTGGGGCCCACCGCGAGCCTGAGGTCGGCGGTATACGCCTCGCTCGAGAGCAAGGTGTCGCCCGTGGTGGCGATCCAGCCGCGGTGGATGCCGAGGCCGAGCTGGCTCTCGGTGTCCTCACTCCCCCACCCGACGTAGGCGCGGCCCTCGAGTGTGGGCCGGCCGCTCTTCTCGGCGCTGTCGGCCTGGGTGTCGAACGCCGGCTGGGGCGAGGGCTGCATCGGCGCGAGGGCGGCGGCCTGGAGGCCGAAGCGCACGCGGCTCCCGGTCTCGAACGTGAGGCGGGCCTGGGGGATCCAGAGCCAGAGGTTGCCGCTGCCGGCGAAGCCCGGCGTGCCCGTCGCCGCGAACGACACGGGCGAGAGCGGCGCGACGAGCGGCGATTCCTGTCCGACGAGCAGGCCGAGGTGCGGCCAGTCCACCTTGACCGCGGCGGTCCTGACGCGGAAGAGGGGCCGGGTGCGGCCGCCGGCGCTCGCCACCTGGCCGCCGAAGAAGTCCATCTGGAGGTCGGCGGAGAGGTCGCCACCGATGGCGCGCGCGCCCGAGACGGCGATGCCGAGCCGGGTCTGGCGGACGGTGCCGCCGACGTGGCTGTTGGGGAGGCCGGTGGTGTCCTGCGGATTCGCGACGAACTGCGGCACGTCGGCGTTGTTGAAGCGCGCCCCGTTGTAGAACCAGTTGATGAGGACGAGCCCCGAGAGCTCGACCCGGTTGCGCAGCCGGGACTGGACCTTGGCCTGCGCCTGCTCTTCGAGCTGGTGCTGGAGCCGCTCGACGGTCTCCTCGAGGCGCTGGACGCGCTCGGCGAGGGAATCGGGGGGAGGGGGCTGCTGCGCGGCGGCCATCCGGGCCGTGCAGAGTCCGGCGAGGAGGAGCAGACCGGCCTTGCAGCGGGTGCGCGTCACCTGGACCTCCGTGGGTCGTGGCCGAGCTTGACGGAGCCCGGCGGCAAGGGCAAACTCGTGCGTATGAATAGGATATATCGGAGGTCGGTGCGGCGCATCACACTGGTGGCCGCCGGGATGGCGTTCGCGCTCCTGCCCGGCGTGCCCGGGCGTGCGGATGCCCAGGTGAGCGGCCGGCTCGCGGTGACGGATGCCGGCGGCCGGGCCGCGCCCGACCTCGGGGACGCGGTCATCTTCCTCGATGGCCGGGGGCCGCACGGCGCGCCGCCCGCGCGCCCGGAGATGTCGCTGGACGGCCGCCAGTTCCGTCCGCGGGTCCTGGTGATCCCCTCGGGGACGACGATCAACTTCCCGAACCTCGACCCCTTCAACCACAACGTCTTCTCGCTCAGCGAGGGGAACGCGTTCGACCTGGGGCTTTACGGCCGGGGCGAGGCGCACAACCGGCGGTTCACGCGCGCGGGCCTGGTGCGCATCTTCTGCAACATCCATCCCCGGATGAGCGCCTTCATCATCGTGCGCGACAACGCGTACTTCACGCAGCCGGGTGCGGACGGGAGCTTCACCATCCCCAACGTGCCGGCGGGGACGTATACGCTGCACATCTGGCACGAGCGGGCCCCCCAGATCGATCAGGCCATCACGGTGCCGGCGGGCGGCCTGACGGGGCTGGTGCTGACGATGGACGCCAGCGGCTACCAGTGGGTCCAGCACCAGAACAAGTACGGCCAGGTCTACGGGACGACGCGTGAGCGCTACTAGCTCCGTGAAGGGCCCCGGCCTCACCACGCGGGTGTTCGTCGCGACCGGGCTGGTCGTGGCGGTGGTGCTGGGCGGGGCGCTGCTGCTCACGTCCCTTGGTGCGCGGCGTGCGGCCAATGACGCGCTGGACCGCCGGCTGGCGACGACGGGCGAGGTGGCGCGCAAGTTCATCGAGGCCGAGAACGCCAAGCTGGCGCGGGGCGCCGCCGCGGCGGCGCAGAACGCCAGCATGCTCGCGGCCGTGGTGGGGAGCGACCGCAGCACGGTGCTCGACCAGGCGCAGCAGTACCAGGAGATCCTCGAGGCGGACTACACGCTCATCACCGACAACCAGGGCGTCCTGCGCGCCCGCACCGACCAGCCGAGCGCATTCGGGGACACGCTGGGCGGGCCGCTGATCGGCCAGGCGCTGGAGGGCCGGCAGGTCGCCGGGTACGTGAGCCTGGCGGACACGCGGCTCTACCTCGCCGTAGCGACGCCGCTCAAGGACCTCAATTCCGGCGTGGTGCTGGCGATGCTGCTCGCCGCGCACCAGGTCACCGATTCCCTGGCGCGGGACGTCGAGCGGGCGACCGAGTCGGAGATCGTCTTCTACCTCATCGGCCAGGGCGAGCACGGCCGCGTCCCGGTCGTCGTCGCGAGCACGGTGCCGCGCTCGCTCGCGCTCGACAGCGCCATCGCGCGGAACCTCACCGACACCGCGATGGGATCCGACAGCGCCCAGGGCCGCATCGAGGCGCGCATCGGCAGCGAGTTGCTGGTGGGCTTCAACCACTTCCTGAAGACCCCGGGCGCTGAGGAGCCGCGAGCGGGCTACCTCGCCCTGCGTTCCCTCGACGCCGAGCTGGCGGGATTCCACCGCATCCAGCGCACGCTGGTGCTCGCGGCGGTCATCGGCCTCCTGCTCGCGCTGGTGGCGGCCTACCTCGTCGCGCGGCAGATCGCCAAGCCGGTGCGCGCGCTGTTGGAGGCGACGCGCCGGGTGGGCGAGGGGGACCTCACCGGCGCTGTGGACGTGAAGACCGGCGGCGAGATCGGACAGCTGGCGGCGGCGTTCTCCAGCATGATGGACGAGCTCAAGGCCAAGCAGCAACTGGTGGAGTTCCTCAGCACGCGCTCGAGCGAGGTCACGCAGCCCATCTACACCGCCGCCGGCCAGACCGCGTCGGCCACGATGGTGCGGTCGGTGGCCGCGAAGACGGGGATGCTCGAGCCGGGGGCGACCTTCGCCAACCGGTACGAGGTGAAGGGCGTGCTCGGCGTGGGCGGGATGGGGGTGGTGTATCGCGCGTGGGATACCGAGCTGGGCGAGGCCGTCGCCATCAAGACCCTCAAGACGGAGGAGATGGCGGGAGACCCGGCGGCTCTGCAGCGCTTCAAGGACGAGATCCGGCTGGCACGGAAGATCACGCACCGGAACGTGGTCCGCACCCATGACATCGGCGAAGTGGACGGGCTCTACTACATCACGATGGAGTTCGTCGAGGGGCAGTCCCTGAAGCATCTGATCCAGAGCCGCGGCTCGCTCCCCATCAGCGTGGCGCTCACGGTGGGCAAGCAACTCTGCCGCGCGCTCGAGGTGGCGCACGAGCAGGGCGTCATTCACCGGGACATCAAGCCCCAGAACATCATCGTGGAGCCCTCGGGGACGCTCAAGGTGATGGACTTCGGCATCGCGCGGCTCGCGGTGCGCACGGAAGGCGTGACCCAGGCGGGCATGGCCATCGGGACGCCCGAGTACATGGCGCCGGAGCAGTTGTTAGGCGGTGACGTGGACTTCCGGGCGGACCTGTACGCGGCGGGCGTGGTGCTCTTCGAGTCGGTGGTGGGACGGCCGCCGTTCGTGGCGGACTCACCCATCACGCTGGTGGCGAAGCAGCTGGAGGAGGCGCCGGCCTCGCCGCGCAGCCTCAACGCGGAGGTCCCGGAGGCCCTGGCGGCGCTGATCCTGCGGACGCTGAGCAAGGACGCCGCCAGCCGGCCCCAGAGCGCGGCCGAGCTGCACGACGCGCTCGACGCCATCGTGATCTGAGGGCGATGCACCGCGTGTCCCGCTCCCCCGCGGCCGGGCCCGACCGGTGAGCGCCGCGGCGATCGAGACCAGCGGTCTCGGCAAGCGGTTCGGCGGGGTCACGGCGCTCGAAGGCCTCTCTCTCCAGGTCGAGGAGGGAGAGGTCTTCGGCTTTCTCGGGCCGAACGGGGCGGGGAAGACGACGACGATCCGCCTGCTGCTCGGTTTCCTCCGGCCGAGCGGCGGCAGCGCCAGGTTGCTGGGGCGCCCGGTGGCGCACGGCGCCGTCGGAGTCCACGCCGACCTCGGGTACCTGCCGGGCGAGACCAGGCTGTGGCCGCAGCTCCACGGCCGGCAGGTGCTGGACCTGCTGGCACGGCTGTCGAAGCGCGCGCCGACGGAGCGCGCCGGCCTGCTCGAGCGCCTCACGCTGGGTGACGAGGTCCTGGCGCGGCCGGTGGGGACGTACTCCGACGGGATGCGGCAGAAGCTCGCCATCGTGCAGGCGCTCCAGTGCGCGCCCCGGCTCGCGCTCCTCGACGAGCCCACCAAGGGGCTCGACCCGCTGGTGCAGCAGGCCTTCTACGCCATCCTCGCCGACGCGCGGGCGCGCGGCACGACCATCTTCCTCTCCTCCCACATCCTCCCCGAAGTGGAGCGGGTGTGCGACCGCGTGGCGATGCTGCGCGCGGGGAAGCTGGTGAGCGTCGGGGACGTGGCGGCGCTCACGCGGGCGGCGCGGCGCCGGGTGGTGGTGGAGTTCCGGGACGACGTCGATGCGGCGCACCTGGCGGGGTTCGGCGAGGTCACGTCGGCGGAACCGCGGCGGGTGGTGCTGATGGTCTCCCGCGAGAAACTGCCCGCCCTGGTGGCCCGGCTCGGCATGATGCCGCTCGCGGACCTGCTGGTGGAGCAGCCGAGCCTCGAGGAGACGTTCCTGGAGCAGTACCGGTGAGCCTGTGGGGGCTGCTCGGGTTCCAGTGGCGGCGCAACCGCCTCCCCCTCCTCCCGATGGCGGTCGGCCTCGGCCTGTTCCAGGCGATCCTCTCGCGCATGGCGCCGGTACCTAACGAGTCGAGCTGGATGAGCGCCATCCTGGCCGCCGTGCCGCCGCAGCTGGTGGCGCTGACCGGGAGCGACATCGCGGCCGTCGCCACGACGCGCGGCTTCCTCGCCATCGGCTACGGGCACCCGATCTTCCTGCTGCTGCTCGGGCTCTGGGCCGTGCGCGTCTCGAGCGGGGCGCTGGCGGGCGAGATCGGGCGGGGCACGATGGACATGATCGCGTCGCGGCCGGTGCCGCGCTGGCACCAGGTCGCGGCGGCTTTCCTGGTCATCGTCGCCGGCTTGGTGGTGTTGTGCGCGGCGGCGTGGGGTGCCACGACGCTGGGCGCGTCCGTGCGGTCGCTGGGCGTCGCGGCGACCGCGTTCCTGCCGATAGCGGGCATGGGGTTGCTGCTGTTCGCGGCGTGGGGAGCCGTCGGGCTCCTGGTGAGCGCGACGCGGCGCGACGGGGGCTCGGCCATCGCCTGGACCTCGGCGCTGATGTCCTTCTCGTTCGCCCTCGACTACCTGGCGCGGCTGTGGCAGCCCATCGCCGCGTTGCGCGCCTTCTCGCTGTTCCGCTACTACGAGCCGACGCGCATCCTGCGTGAAGGGCTCAACGGAACGGAGATGCTGGTCCTCGGGTCGGTGACGGCGGCCGCGCTGCTCGCGGCGCTCGTCGTGTTCCAGAGGCGGGACCTGTAGCCGTCAGGCCCGGCGGCAGCCTCGCCGCCGGCGATGGGACCCGGGGTCACTTGCCCCGGGTCGCGCGGTAGACCCCGTAGCTCGCGGCGGCCAGCGCGCTTCCCACCAGCGACATCACCGCCGGCAGGTAGCCCAGGACCCACCAGACGTTGCGCCGCCAGAGGCCGACGAACCGGGTCACGTGGATCGCGCCCACCTGGATGCCGCGCGGCCCGAAGCCCGAGAGCGCCCGCGCCATCGCCATCTCGACCCGCGGCCAGATCGTCCAGAGCAGCGCGAACGCCCCCGCCCCGCCGAGCAGGACCCAGCCGCTGCGCGGGTGCTCCAGCCACAGCCGGTGGTCGCCGAAGAGCAGCGGCCAGCGCACGAACGCCGCGATGCGCCCGAGCACCCAAGCGGCCACGCCGGCCACCGGGAAGCGCACGAACCAGAAGAGCGCTCCGAAGCCGGCCAGGCCGAGAAGGCCGACGAGCGCGGCGAGCCAGGGATGCAGGGCGAGGGGGCGCAGGAAGCTCTGGCGGCCCGCCCGCAGCGTCCGGCGCGCGGCGTCGAGCGCGGCGCCCGTCGGCAGCTTGAGTGGCGGGAGCTTGCTCGGCGACGTGTCGCACGTGAACGCCTTGCCGATCCACCGCCGCACGAACCGGTCCGCGAGCTGGTGGCCCTGGTACTCCAGGGCGTCCATCTCGTCCTTGTGGAAGGCATCCAGGTCGGTCCTGAGGAGCGCGATGTCCTCGGCGAGCGGATGGGGCGCGGGTCCATCGGGCGCGCCGTCGTTCGGGTTGCTCGTCATGTGGAAGAACGACAGGGATTCGAGGCGGTAGCGGGCCCGGATCCCCATCATCGCGGGCCCCTTGCAGAAGGTCGCCTCGGCCGCGGCCTCGTTCACGCGGCGCCGCTCCCTGAGCTCGTCGAGCTGGTGATCGCGCACCGTGTTCATCAGCGACCCCATGATGCGCGGCATCATCGCGATGAGGCGGCTCCCGCCGGGCCGCGGGTCCACGTGCAGCAGCCCGCCGGCGTCACTGGCGATGATGTGCGTGCATTCCTCGTCCTGGAGCGCGTCCACGCCGCTGTTGTCGTGCACCCCGCCGTCGGTGAGCGAGAGCCGCCACACGTTGCCGGGATCGTAGAGCCCGATGATCTCGAACGGCGCGAACACCGGAGGGAAGTTGGCCGAGGCGGCCACCGCCTCCGACACGGTGAGGCGCTGGATGGCGCGCCCGGCGCCCCACCCGAAGGCGCGCGCGCTCCGGAAGTAGAAGAGGTCGACGCAGAGCTCGGCGATCTCGGCGAGGCCCTGGCCCTCGGTCGGCGCGGCCTTCTTCAGGCGGGCGGCGAGCAGGACGTCGATGTCCTCGATCGCGTCCCAGAGACGGGCCGCGTGCTGATCCCGCGTGGCCCCGCCGGTGACGGGCGGCTCCCGTCGGGCGCCGTCGGTCAGGTACCAGGCGGCGACCTTGGCGCGGCGCAACGGGTTGAAGTCCGCGGTGGCGAGCCGCCGCGCGGCGTCCCAATCGGCCTCGAGCAGCACGTCGAGCCAGGATGCTTCCCGGCCGACCTCGCCTTTCCAGGCGGCCAGCCGCTCCCGGTATGCCGTATCGACCGCCTTGGCGTCGGCGGGACGTCCGCGCTCCACTTCCAGGCCGCGCTCGACGGCGAGCCACCAGGCCAGCTGCCGCGACGTGCGCTCGCGACGCTCGGGCTTGTTCGCCAACTCCTGGTCCCGGAGCCGGTTCAAGGTCTTGATCGTGCCGCGCTTGCTCCAGGTGGAGAGCAGGAGCGCCTTGTACGCGAGCACGTTGTCCACGTCGTCGAAGCGCAGGGAGCCCAGGACCGGGTCGCCCACTTCCGACGGCGAGAAGCGGAACGGGCGCCCGGTGTTGAGGCTGGTCGCGTTGATCACCCACTTCGGCAGCCGGTCGGCGTTGGCGGCGTTGTACGCCTCGATCTCCCCGGCGATGGGCTTGCCGCCGGGCTCGATGCGGAACTGGTCGAGCGGGATCGCCGGGGCCCACGCGTCGCGGACGTGGACCGCCGCCTTCCGGAAGAGATGCTGGTGGTAGAGCCGGGCCATCCGCCGGCCCATGGAGAACGTGGTGCACCACATCCGCAGGTTCTGCAGCGGGTCGAGCAGGAGCCGGGTCCGCAGGTTCGCGGCCGTCCCCGCGCGGAAGTCGGTCCGGACGTCACTGACCAGCGAGAGGTAGTCGCCGCGGGAGAGCTGCGCGCTCTTCTTGAGGTTCTTGGCCAGGTGGATCATGTACAACGCGCCGACGATCGACCCTCCGGAGACGGTGGAGAGCGCGCTGACGTGCCGCAGCAGGTCGAGCTCGGCGAGGCGCCGGAGGACGCCGAGGTGGAAGAGCGACGCGCGGAAGCCGCCGCCGGAGAGCGCGAGCCCGAGTTTCGGGCGGTTGGCCATGACCCGCCTGGTTTGGGTGGCGTCGCAATTGTGGTCTCAAAGGTCGCCCGCCGCAAGGTGTTCCCGACGCGTGATTTGATGCAGATTCCCTGCGTGAGCGGACTCGAGGTGCTCGCCGGCGTGGTCCTGTTCGCGCTGCTGCTCGTGGGGGCCGCGGTGCCGATCGTGCTCCGCCAGCGCCGCCACGACCGGGAGATCGCGGCCAAGCTGGCGCGCGCCAAGCGCCTGGGGACCAGCGAGACCGCGTCGCTCCACCCCCTCATCGACGAAGGGCTCTGCATCGGCTGCGAGGAGTGCGTGCGCGGCTGCCCGGAGCAGGACGTGCTCGCCACCTATCGCCACAAGGCGGTGGTGGTGGACGCGGTCGAATGCGTGGGCCACGGCATCTGCGAGCGGGTCTGTCCGGTGGGCGCGATCAGCCTGGTGATCGGGACCGAGACGCGGGGCGTCGAGATCCCGCGGCTCACGGAGTACTTCGAGACCAACGTGCCGGGCCTCTTCGTGGTGGGCGAGCTGGGCGGGATGGGGCTGATCCGCAACGCCATCTGGCAGGCGACCCAGGCGGTACGGCACATCGCCGAGCGGGCGGCGCCGGGGCGCTGGGACCGGGGCACGGTGCTCGTCGTGGGGGCGGGCCCGGCGGGCCTGGCCGCGGCGCTCGCGGCGCGGGAGGCGAAGCTCCCGTTCCGCATCATCGAGCAGGGCTCGTTAGGCGGCTCGATGCTGCATTACCCGCGCCGCAAGCTGGTGATGACCCACGCGGTCTCGCTGCCCGGCGGCGGGGAGCTGCCGGGCCGGGAGGTCGAGAAGGAGCCGTTGCTCGAGTTCTGGCGCGAGCTCGCGGCGGCTCGGGGGATCACCATCGAGGAGGACACACGCCTCGAGTACGTGGAGCGCGCGGGCGCGGGGCTGGTGGCCCGCACGTCCAGGGGCGCGATCGAGGCGGCGTGCGTCCTGCTCGCGCTCGGCCGGCGGGGCACGCCGCGCCGGCTCGACGTTCCGGGCGAGGCGACCGAGAAGGTCTACTACCGGCTGCTGGAGCCGGAGCGGTTCACCGACGTGCGCGTCCTGGTGGTGGGCGGGGGGAGCGCGGCGGTCGAAGCCGCGCTGGCGCTCGCGGAGCGGGAGGGCGTGGAGGTCACCCTGTGCCACCGGCGCGCGGAGTTCAGCGCGCGCGCGGCCCTGCTCGAGCAGCTGGCGGCGGCCGAGAAGGCGCGGCGGATCGAGGTGCTCCGGGACGCGCGGGTGACGCGCATCGAGCCGGACCGGGTGTGGCTCGAGGTACGTGGGGCCCCGGCCGAGCGGGCGAACGACCACGTCTTCGTGATGATCGGGGGGACGCCCCCCTACGACGTGCTCAAGAGATCGGGCGTCGACCTCGAGACCAAGTTCGGCACGCCCCTGCGCCGCCGCTGAGCGCTCACGGCGCCCGGCCGGCGGGATGGCAACTCAGGCACGCCGCCGGGTCGAAGGTGTAGCCCGAGACGCTCCGGTGCGTGTCGGCCATCTGCGCCTGCGAATGACAGCCGCTCCCCGTGCAGGTGAATACCGCGCGCGTGGCCGGATTGGTGTGACAGCTGGCGCAGGTCGACCACCGGTTCAGGTGCCCACCCGAGAAGATCGGGAAGATCACGTCGTGCTGCGTGAAGGTCCCGACGCGCCCGTCCGGATGGCACGTCAGGCATTGCGCCGCGGTGTACTGGTAGCCCGGGATCCCGGTGTGCTTGGGGTCCACCGCGGCCTGAGGATGACACGCGCCGCCCATGCACGTGTACACCTGCCGGGTCGCGGGATTGGTGTGGCAGTCGGCGCACGCGGCCCACTTGCCGGCGTGGGTGCCCGAGTTGATCGGGAAGATGACGTCGTGCTGCGCGAAGGTCCCGGCGCGCCCGTCCGGATGGCAGCTGAAGCACTGCGCGGCCCCGTACTGGTATCCCGCGATCCCTGAGTGGCCGGGGTCCGCCGCTGCTTGGGGGTGACACGCGCCGCCCATGCAGGTGTACACCTGCCGGTCCGTGGGATTGGTGTGGCAGTCGGTGCACGCCGCCCACTGGCCCGCGTGCGTTCCCGTGTTGATCGGGAAGACGGCGTCGTGCTGCGCGAAGGTCCCCGCCCGTCCATCCGGATGACAGCTGTAGCACTGCGCCGCCACGTACTGGTACCCCGTCATCCCGGTGTGGCCGGGGTCTGAGGTGGCCTGCGGATGGCAGGCGCCACCCATGCAGGTGTACACCTGCCGGTCCGCGGCACTGCTGTGGCAGTCGCTGCACGCGGTCCACTGGCCCGCGTGGGTGCCGCTCAGGATGGGGAACCGCGCGTCGTGGAAGGCGAGACCGCCGCTGCCGGCCTGGGGGTGGCAGCCGAGGCACGAAGGCGAGTCCCAGCCGTAGCCGGGGATCCCCTGGTGGGTGCGATCCATCGGCGCCTGGGTGTGGCACTGGGTGCAGGTGAACACGCTGAAGTTGCCTGGCTGGGTGTGGCAGGTCGCGCAGTCGCGCCAGACGCCGGCGTGCCTTCCGGAGTAGATGCCGAAGATGGCGTCGTGCGAGGCGAACAGCGCGAAGTTCCAGGTCGTGAACTGGTGGCACGTCTCGCACCGGGTGGAGAAGCCGAGCGTGGCATGCGAGGGATTGGTCGTGGCGTCGTACGTGGTCTGATGGCACGCGGTGCACGGGGCCACCTGGCCGGTGAACTGCTGCACCCCGCGCTGGCGGTGGCAGTCCTCGCAACGGAGGGACGCGTGCACGCCCAGCTCCGGCAGCCGCGTGCGGGCGTGCGCGTTCTCGGCGCGGACGACCTGCCAGGTGATCTCGCTGTGGCACTGCTCGCAGGTCTGGCCCGCGTCGCCGCGGTGCGGGTCGATATGGCAGCTCCCGCACACGCGGACCGCGCCGCGGAAGTCGCGCAGGTCGTGGCAGCTCGCGCACGCCGCCGTCTGATGCTGGCCTCGCAGCGGGAACCCCGTCCGGGTGTGGTCGAAGCGCACGTCGCTCCAGCCGCTGGTGGAATGGCACGCGGTGCAGGCCCGGCCCCCGAGGTTGAGATGCGGGTTGGCCGGCTCCTGGGCGTGCGCGGCCGCGGTGATCCCCGCGAGCGCGGCGGCAAGGGTCAACCAGGCTGATCGGCGCGTTCTCACGAGCGGCCTCCCGGCGGCGCCGCGCGGTGGCAGTCCTCGCACCGGTGCGGCAGGGGACGATAGCGGACGACCGGCGGCGCGCCGTCCGGCTTGTGACAGGCGTTGCAGGCGAGCGGCTGATGCGCGCCGTCGAGCGGGAAGTCGCTGTCCCGCTGGTGATCGAAGGCGAGCGAGCGCCACGCGGTGTCGTTGTGGCACGTGGTGCAGACGGCCCCGCGCGCACGCGCGGCGAACTGGCCGCCGTGCGGGTCGGTGTGGCAGCCGGCGCAGTCGAGCGGCAGGCCGGCGAACCGGACCGGGGCGCGGGCGGCGCCGGCGGGCGCGGTGTGGCAGCGCGCGCAGGTGAGGCGCGCGTGCGCGCCGTGCAGCGGGTAGCGGGTCTGGTCGTGATCGAACCCGGCGGGCTGCCACGCCTCGGTCGCGTGACAGGCCTCGCACCGCGTTCCGCTCGGCGCGCCGGCCATCGCCGCGACCGGACGCGCGCCGGGGACGACGCGCGCGGCGAACTGGCCGCCGTGCGGGTCCCGATGGCAGGACGCGCAGGCGCGGTCGGGATGGCGGAACGTGACCCGGCCGGAGCCGCGGGCCGCCCCCGGCGCCGCCGGATGGCAGGCCACGCACGGCGTCGCCACGTGGGCGCCGGTGAGCGGGAACGTGGTGCTGTCGTGCATGGCGAGACTGAACCGCGTGGGCGTGAACGCCGCTTCGTCGTGGCAGGCGCCGCAGTCGCGGCCGGGCGTCACTTCACCCCGGTGCGGGTCGGTGTGGCACGCGTCGCACCGGGCGAACTGCATGCGCTGGTGCGCGAAGGGGCGCACGAAGTTGGCGCGGACCAGGGCCACGCCGCTGGGCAGGGGCGCATCCGACGCACCGAGGTGGCAGCTCTCGCAGCGCGCGGCGGCGTGCGCCGCGCGCAACGGGAAGCCGATCCTGGTGTGGTCGAAGCTGCGCAGCGAGTCGGGCAGCGAGAACCAGCCCTCGGTGGTGTGGCAGCTCTCGCACCGGCCCATCCGCGCCGTGTCCCGGTGCGGCGACGCATGGCAGCTGGTGCAGCCGGCGGCCCCGGTGGCGGGGCGGGCCCGGGCGGGCGCGTTGGCGCGCTCCGGGCGGCCGCCGCGGAAGTCCACGAACATGGTATCGCGCGACCCGCCCGGCCCGGTGGCCGATTCGTGGCGCTCGACGTGGCACTGCGCGCACCGGAGGTCGCGGTGGCGCCCGGTGAGGGCGAAGTCGGTCCGGTCGTGGTCGAATCGCGGCGCGGGCTTCCACTGGTCCACGCCGTGGCAGTCCTCGCACCGGCGGCTGGTCCGCCCGCGGTGCTCGTCGAGGTGGCACGACGCGCAGGTCGTCTCGAGGCCGAGGTACGTGCGCTGGACCGAGAGCGAGGAGTCGGCGCGCACCGCCGCCACGGTGACGAGCGCGGCGCGGTGGCACGCCTCGCAGCGTTGCCGCGCGTGGGCCCCCTCGAGGGGCCAGCCGGTGTCGTGGTGGTCGAACTGCTCGCGCGTGCCGCCTGGCTGCCAGCGCACCAGGCGGAAGGGCCGGCCGTTATGCTCGCTGTGGCAGGTGCCGCAGGCGGGCGCGGCGCCGTGGCGGGTCGCCACCGCGTGGTAGCCGGAGTTGTCCCGGATGCGCGCCGCGAGCGAGGTGTGGCACGCCAGGCACCTGCGGCCGGAGAGCTCGCGGCCCGCCTCGTGGCAGGCGAGGCACCGGGTGATGGCGTCGAGCCGCGCGTGCGCGCTCGAGAGCGGCCCGGGGGAGGCGAGACCCTGCGCCCGCAGGGGCGCCAACGGCAGCAGGACGGCCGCGGCCGTCATGACCAGCCTGAGGGCGGCACGTCTCATCCGCCCGCCATCGCCGCGCCGAAGAACACGACGACGGCGACGTGCAGCACGAGCAGCACCATCATCGCGAAGAAGAAGATGAGGTGCGTCACGTGCCAGTACAGGAAGAAGCGCTTGAACGTGCCGAGGAACGCGATGCGGCGGACCGTCGCGACCTGCCGGTTGAGGAGCGCGAAGAGCGCGTCGGCCTCGTGGCGGGCGAGATGACGCGCCTTCCGCAGCCGGCGCCGCAGTCCCCGGATGCGGACGTGGCGCGCGACGTCGTCGGCGAAGAGGAGCGGCAGCGCGAGCACGCCGGCGCTGGCCTGGATCCGCCGCACCGAGCGCTGGGCCATCGCGTCCACCGAGGCGAGCAGGTCGGCCGGGAGCCCGAACGCGCCGAGGCGGGCGCGCACCTCGGCCTGCTCCTCGGTGATCTCCTCGAGCGTCATCTCCTTCCCCTTGATCGTGCGCGGGAATTGCTGGTAGAGCCAGCGGCCGATGATGCCGCTCCCCGCCACGATCATCATCGACCAGAACGAGTACACGCCGAGGCCGCGGAGCTTGAGCGCGGTGTGGAACGTCACCAGCACCGGGCCCACCAGGCAGAGATAGATGTGGACGTTGAGCCAGGTGCGCATCGGCCCCCGGCCTTGGAGCAGGCCCGTGCGCTTGCGGCTCGAGTAGAGCAGCACGCCGACCATGACCATCCCCGCGCCCGCGATGCCGAGACCGTGGCCCACCAGCCCGGACGGGCGGAGCAGGCGGTGGAGCGGCGCGTCGGGGCGGTCCCACAGCGGCAGCGTGTAGTAGCGCCCCGCCCAGACCAGGAATCCGCAGACCGCGCCCGCCGTGAGGACGGCCAGCACGATGACGACGCGGTCGATCCACCGCGCCACGCCCGCCGGGGCGGCGAGGGACGGCGCTCCGGCCGCGAAGGACGGCCTAGCGGAAGCGATACGACAGGCCCGCGTGGAGGTACGTGGTGGTGCGGCCGGCGTAGGAGCCGACGTCGCCGCCGGCGGACATGAAGAGACCGCCGCCTAACCGCCGTGACAGCTCGGGCTGGAGACTGATGCGGCTCTGGCTGAACCCGCCGCCCGCGCTCTTCGTCATGCTCGCGCTCACGCCGAGCGAGGCGTTGAGACCGAGACCGCGCGACGGCAGGAGCCAGCGCGCGCTGACCGCTCCGTAGTCGAACAGGTCCCCATGCTGGCCCGTGGCCGTGAGGTAGATGCCCCGGTGCGAGACGATGAGCATGCCGCGATACGTCGGCGCCGCGTCGGTGGCCCGCTTGAGGTAGGTCCCGGAGAGATCGATCGCGAAGCCGGCGAGTCCGCGCCCGAGCGAGAGTGACAGGCCGTTGAGCCGTCCGGGCGGCGGCGTGGTGTCGCCGGGCACGAAGGTCTCCCAGAGCTGGACCGCCTGGTGGGACTCGAGCCCGAGCCCCCCGCGGAATCCGAGCGGCAACGAGGCCCGGACGTTGGCGTAGAGCGAGCTCAGTTGCGCACCGCCCGTCCGCCACGGGACGCCGAGGTCCACGTCGCCGTAGAGGGAGAGCGCGACGCCGCTCGAGGCCCGCCAGTAGGTCTGGGCGGAGACGGTCTTCCGCCGCAGGCCGTACTCCCATTCCGCCGTCGCCGCGAGCGAGCCGGAGAGGGCGCCCCCCTCGCCGAAAGCCCAGTACATGGCCGCGCGCTTCGCCGCGGAGGACGGGCGGAGGCGGTCCACGCGGGGCACGTACCCGGCGATGAGGCCGACGTGCTGGCCCGGTGCGATCCGCACCTCGAGGAGCCCTCCGTCGGTGAAGCCCAGCCCCGCGGTGGCCGTGGGAACGAAGCGCCCGACCGACATGCTCCAGCGCCCGCCCTCCGGCGCGAGCCGCGCCTCGAGCTGATAGACGATGGCGCTGAACCCCTCGAGCCCGGTCGTGGTGCCCGCCGCGCCGCCGCGCCACCTCCCGCTCACCCGGGTCCGAAGCTCGAAGCCCCGCGCCAGCGGTGCCGTAAGCGAGAAGCCTCCGACCGTCTGCTGAGAGGTGAGAGACCGCGCGCCCCCGCTCGACGTGGCGATCTGGTCGAGCTGAAATCCGCCGCGCCAGCGCCCCCCCTCGTGCCAGGCGACGCGCGGCGGTCGAGCCGCGGGCTCAGGCGCTGCGGGCGGGGCGCTCACGGTGTCGGGAACGGAGGTGTCGGCCGGGGCGGCAGCCTCGGTCTCGGGTCGCGGGATGAAGCGCACCAGGCTTCCCACGGCGACCGGCGCCTCGGGCGTGAGGAGACGCGCGCTCGCCGTGTGCAGCGCGGCGCTCACCACCACCGCCAGGGCCGGGGCCGCATTGCCCGCGGCGAGCAGCTCGATGGTGTCGCCGACCGCCAGGCGCTCGGCGCGGCCGGCGGTGATGAAGACGATCTCGCGGGTGCGGTAGGAGACGCGCGCGGTGTCCGCCTGCGCGGCCGCTCGAGTGGGAACTCCGACCAGGAGACTCCCGAGCAGGCAGGATACGGCAGCGACCCCGGTGAGGATGCTCCGCGATCGCACACTGCATGGTACCCGTGGTGGCAGCAGGGGCTCCGTACTCTGGGTCACAATTCCGAGCGGGGAACGTGCTTCGCCCCGGCGCGCCAGAATGTCCCGTCCGTGGGGCGCCTTGGCCGGCTGGGCATCCGCCCGTCCGGCGTCAGTCCGGCCGGCTCAGTTCGTCCTCGCCGCGGCCGCAAGCTCCTCGGTCTTCAGACAGGTCTTCCCGCACCGCACCGGGTCGGTGCCGAAGTGCTCGCACCGCCTGAGGTCGTCGAAGGGCCTGCCGCGGAAGCTCGGCGGCGTGGCCCAGACGTCGTAGCGGCGGCGGAAGACCGGGCACCAGATGGTGCTGCGGCGCGCGCGGCGATCCGCGATCATGCGCAACGTCGAGCCGACGAGGGTCGTGAGGAGGACCGCGAACAGCGCGAACCCGAGGACGCCCCACACCAGGAAGACTGCCCAGAGGGAGAGGTGGAACATGACGCGCTCCCGTTGGCCTGCGATTCGATGATACCCGCAAACCGCGCGCCAGAAACAGGGGGCGGACGACTCGGGTTTAGAGCCGGAAGAGGTACGACACCTTGGCGAAGAACCCGTCGCTGGTGCGCGCGAGGTCGCGGCCGAACGCGAAGGCGTCAGGCTCGCTGAGGGATGCGCCGTAGCCGAGGTAGATCAGCGTCCCGGGGCCTGGCCGGTACGAGAAGAGCCAGTCGGTGCGGAAGTCGTTCGAGGCGGTGGCGTCCACGACCGCCCCGCTGGCGAAGATCTGCCGGCCCTGCCCGTCCAGCAGCGCGGCCCGTCGGCGCGCCGTGTACTGCCCCACGAAGCGGACGAAGATGGCGCGGCTCGCCTGGTACTCGAACTTGAGCCGCGGGATGTCCTCCGTGGAGAAACGGCTGCCGTCGCTCGCGCGCTCGATCACGAGCCGGGTGTACTGCACGCTCACCCGCGCCTGCCGCATCGGCCGCCAGTCGAGCTGCGCGCCGGCCCGCGTCTCCCGGCTCTCCACCGCCTCCTGGAAGATCACGCCCGCCGCGGTGCCCGCGGACACCGTGCCGCTGAACTGCCGGAAGACCGGCGTGGTGATGCGCCCGCTCGCGTTGAAGAGGTTGGAGAGCTTGCCCGGTACGGTGAACGCGACCGTGTCCGACCCGCCGCCCGCGAGCGGCGCGACCACGGAGTCCGCGGCGTACGCGGTCGGCTGGAAGCGGAAGAACGACCGGCCGAACCCGCCCGCGACGTTCCATCCGCCGCGCAACGTGGCGCTCGGCTGGATCCCCTCGCTCCCCTCGAGCGCGCCGCGCGAGCCGAAGCTGGCGTAGTCGTAGATCCGGAAGATCTGGAAGAAGCTCGTCGCGGTCTCGAGGAGCCCGCCACGCCGCCCGTACCAGGTGAGCCGGTTGAAGGCGTGGGTCTGCACGATGCCGGTGCGGTTGACGAAGCCGGCGGCGGCCCGGAAGTCGGGCGAGATCGCGGTGAGGCCGTAGTTGAAGCCCCAGCCGCGCCCGGTGCGGTCCCAGGTGGCCTGGTAGAGCGTGCCCTGGGCGCCGGCGCCGGCGGCCCGGGTCCACGAGCGCACCGCCTGGAACTCCACGAAGTAGAGGCGCGAGTGGATCACGCGGATGTCCGCGCCGGCGATGCGCGAGTAGTCGGCGCCGTCCTCGCGCAAGGTCCCGACAAGGCCCACCGTGGAGTTGCGGCCCAGGTCGCGGCGCAGCCGCGTGACGGCGAACCAGGGATGGCTCGACGTGGCCGACTGGGAGGTGTCGTCGGCGGCGAGGAGCAGCGCCGCGTTGGTCGCGCCGACCTTGCCCGCGAGCTTGACGCCGACGTCCGGGCTCACGATGCGCCGGGTGTAGATCAGCTGGTTCGGCACCGCGAAGAGCTCGAGTCCCTCCAGGAAGAAGGGCCGCTTCTCCGGGAAGAAGAGCGCGAAGCGCTCGTTCAGCGTGACCTGGCCGACGTCGGCCTCGACCTGGGAGAAGTCGGGGTTCCAGGTGCCGTCGAGCCCGAGGTTCTGGCTGAGACCCCAGTGCACGTTGAGGCCGAACTGCGCGCTGTCCGCGTAGTCGTAGCCCGAGGCGCCGGGCGCGCCGGTGGCGCGGCCGGTCGCGAACGGCGTCAGCTCGAGCACCAGGCCGCGCCGGAGGTCGTGCAGCCCCTCCAGCGTTCCCGACTGGATGAGGAAGCTCGCGCTGGCGCGGACCACCGGCGCCCACGAGTCCTGGTAGCCCGAGTGCTGGACGCGGCGCAGCACGTTGATGCCCCAGGTCTGCTCATTGCCGCCCTGGTAGCGCAGGCTCTTGAACGGGATCCGGACCTCGACCTCGTAGCCGCCCGGCACCAGGCGCCCCCGGGACTCGAAGACGAAGTCCGGGTTGAGGTCCACGTTCCCGTCGAGGATGTTGATGGCGCCGCCGAACCCGCCGCCCCCCTGGAACGCCCCGCCCGCCTGGGCGAATCCCTCGCTCCGGATGCCGTCCTGCTGCACGCCGTACGGGTTCACCCCGAAGAGGAACGCGCGCCGGTGGTCGTGGTAGGTGTCGAGGAGGATCTGGACGTTGTCGTCGGCGCCGATGTTGTCGCGGTCGGCGCGGGTGGCGCGCACCACCTCTCCGTGGACCTCACGCGCGCGGATGCCGAAGTAGATGGCCGTGGGCCCGTACCAGACCAGGACCTCGGTCGGTTCCTCGGCGGGACGCGAGTCCACGGGCTGGTACTGGGAGAATCCGGTGAGCCGGGCCGCGCGCGACCAGACCGCTTCGTCGAGCACGCCGTCCACCGTGATCGTGGTGTCGGCGCGCGGGATGCGGACGGCGAGCGCGCGGGCGCGGCCGTCATAGGCCTGGGCGGAGTCCTGCGCGAGCGCGACGACGGTGATCAGCGGGAGCAGCATGGGCGCGCAATCTAACAGCGGGCGCCCATGCCGTCAGCAAGGCGGCCGGAGGCTACTCGTAGCGCAGGGATACGATCGGATCCAGCCCCGCGGCGCGCCGCGCCGGCCAGATGCCGAAGAACAACCCCACGGCGAAGCTGAACAGGAACGCCAGCGCCACCGCGTACGGCGAGATCAGGGTGTTCCAGTTCGCCCACTTGGCGAGCGCCTGCGCGGCGCCGGCGCCCACCAGCACGCCGATGGTGCCGCCCATCATGCACAGGACCAGCGCCTCGGCGAGGAACTGGGTGAGGATGGCGCTCTTGGTCGCGCCCAACGCCTTGCGGATGCCGATCTCGCGCGTCCGTTCGGTCACCGAGACGAGCATGATGTTCATGATGCCGATGCCGCCCACCACCAGCGAGACGATCGCGATCCAGGCCAGCAGGAACGAGAAGGTCTCGGTGGTCTGGGCGAAGGTCTGCTGGAGCTCGGTCTGGTCGCGGATGAGGAAGTCGCTGTTGCCGCCCGGGCGGACCTTGTGGGTGCGCCGCAGGACGCGCTCGATCTCGATCATCGCGATGTTCATGTTCTTCTGGTCGTCCACCTTGACGCCGATGGTGCGTACCCGGTTGGTGCCGTGGGTGCGATACCGCGCCGTCGTGATGGGGATGAAGATCTGCTCGTCGGGGTTGGTGAACGAGTTCTGCGAGCCCTTGGCGGACAGGATGCCGATGACCTCGAACGGGATGCCGCGGATCTGGATCTCCTGGCCGACCATGGAGGCGCCGTTGACCCCGAACATGTCGGGGACGGCCGCGCCCAGCAGCGCGTAGCGCCGGCGCGACTCGTCGTCGCCCGAGGTGAACGCGCGGCCCGCGGTGATGGTGTAGCTCCGGTTGGGGAAGTACTCCGGCACCGTGCCGGTGATGGACATGTTCGCGTTCTTGTTCCCCCGCTTGACCTGGAGCTGGCGCGAGATCTCCGGCATCACCGCGGTGACGTGCTGCGCCGACCTGCGGATCTCGTCGGCGTCGTCCACGGTCATGCTCACCCGCTGGTCGCTGGCCACGCCGCGCATGAACGACTGGCCCGGCGTGACGGTGAGGATGTTGGTGCCGAGGGCGGAGAGGCTCGCCTGGACGGACCGCTTCGCGCCGGTGCCGAGCGCGATCATGGTGATGACCGCGCCCACGCCGATGATGATGCCCAGCATGGTGAGGAAGGCGCGGAGCTTGTTCACCCGGATGGCCTCGAGGGCCACCTTCCAGATCTCGATGGAGAACATCTAGGGCCTGCCGTTCCCGCCGCGTGGCGGGCTGGCGGCCGCGCCGGGCGCGGCGCCGGCGGCCCCGCCGGTGGCGCCGGCGTCCTGGTTGCGCATGCCGGGCAATCCGCCGCCGCCCGTCATGCGGTTGAACCGCTGCCGCATCTCCTGCTGCGCCTGCACCAGCGCCGCCGACGGCAGCAGCAGCACCGTGTCCTGCTCGGTGATGCCGCTGATCACTTCGCTGTAGTCGAGGTCGGTGAGCCCGGTGCGGATGCGGACCGGCACCGGCTTCCCGCCCCGCTGGACGAACACGATGTACGACCCGCCGAACTGGTAGTTGTTGCCGGCCCCGAAACGCCGGCGCGGGTTCTGGCCGCCGCCCCCGCCCCCGCCGCCGCTCCCGAACTGGGCGCGCAGCAGCGTCATCACGGACTGTTCCTGCGGCGACAGCGTCTGGCCGCTGCGCATCTTGGTGAAGATGGCGGTCGCCTGCTCCTGCGTGACGCCCGGAGGCAACCGCATGCCCGACCCGGATTCCTCGCCCGCCGGGGCCGCTCCGGCGGCGCCCGGGGACATCCCGGTAGGCGTCCCGCCCGGCGTGCCGCCACCCTGCTGCTGGAACTGCTGGCGCATGGCCTGCATCCGGGCCGACGCGACGGACTCCTGCGGGGTCAGGGTCTCGCCCGACTCGCGCTTGCGCCGGATCTCCTGCAGCATCTCCCGCGTCACGCCGTCGGGAAGCTGGAAGCCGCCCGGCCGTCCACCCATGCCGGGGCCGCCCTGCCCGCCCGGCGCGGCCGGCGTGCCGCCCTGTGGCGTCGGCGTGCCGGCGCGAGGAGCGGCGGGACGCGCCGGGTTGCCGCCTTCCGCGATGCGGCGCTCGGGGAGGCGCGGGGCCGCGGCGCGGCCGGGATTCGCCGTCGCCGAGTCGGGCCGCGCGCCGGTCCGGCCCGCCAGCTGCGGGTGGGCACGCTCCAGCGAGTCCGCCGTGGCCAGCGTCCGGTCCACCTCATGGGGATCCAGGCCGAGCACCTGGGCCGCCGAGCCCACGTCGCGGGTGGTGCGCAGCGCCGCGTTCGGGATCGCCAGGACGCCCTGGCGCTGGCCGATGTGGATCTCCACCTCGGCGTTCATCCCGGGACGCAGCAGGCCCTGCTCGTTGTTGATGCGGATCAGCACCGGGAACATGGTGACGTTCTGGTTGGTCACCGACTGCGGCTCGATCTTGAGGACGGTGCCCTCGAAGGGCCGGTTGGGGTACGCGTCCACCGTGATGCTGGCGCGGAGCCCGGGCTGGATCTTGCCGATGTCGGTCTCGTCCACCAGGGTCCGGACCTGGACCTCGCCGAGGTCGGCCATGCGGAGCAGCACGGTGCCGCCCGAGACGTCGCGCGTCGCGGACGCGATGACCTGGCCCGCCTCGACGTTCTTCTGGATGATGGTGCCCGTGATGGGCGCGCGCACGTCGGTATCGGTGAGCTGGTCCCGCGCGTTCTGCAACGATGCCTGGACCCGCACCACCTGCGCGCGGGCGTTGGCGAAGGTGAGGTTCGCGGCCTCGTGCTCCTGCTCGCTCAGGACCTGCGCGGCGAACATCTGGTCGGCGCGACGCTTGGCGGCGTCGGCGTTGGCCAGCTGGGCCTGGGCAACTTCCATGTCCGCGTTGGCCTGGGCCAGGGCGTTGTTGGGGTCGCGCTTGTCCACCACCACGATGGTGTCGCCCGCCTGCACGATGTCGCCCGTCTCGGCGCGCATCTGGAGGATGGTGCCCGAGGCGCGCGACTTCACGTCCACCACCAGGATCGGCTCGACACTGCCCGCGGCCTCGGCCGAGACCACGATGTCGCGGCGCTCCACCGCCACCGCCTCGAAGAGCGGCGGCGGGGTGTCCTTCTTGCAGGCGGCGAGCAGGGCCGCCCCGAGGGCGGCGAGGATCAGGCGACGCATGGGTACTCCGCTATGGCCAGGGCGCCCGCTCACAGCGAGTGCCCGACGAGTGCTTCGATCTGGGCCCGCGCGACGAGGTAGTCGTAGCGGGCGCGGACCAGGTCCACCTGCGCCTGGTCCAGGGCGACCTGGGACGTGAGGACTTCGACGATGGTGGACGAGCCGAGCCGGTAGCGCTCGCGCTGCATCCGGAGGTCCTCTTCCGCCGCGGCCACCGAGACGCGCGCGACGTCGATCTTCTGGCTCGCCGCGTCGAGCGCAGCGAACGTCTGCGTCAGGCTGACGTCGATCGCGAGGCGGGCGTCGCGCAGCCGCGCGTCGGCGGCCGTGGCGTTGGCGTCCGCGACGACGACGTTGGTCTCGCGCTGGAACCCGTTGAAGATCGGGTACGAGAGCTGGAGCCGCACCGACCACGACCGGGTGAACGGCGAGCCGCCGAGGAACGCCGAGTCGGCGCGCGCCCAGTTGCTGTTGCCGGTGGCCGTCAGGGTCGGCAGATAGGCGGAGCGGTTCGCGCTGAGGGTCGCCCGGGCGCTGGTGGCGCTCGCCTCCGCCTCACGCACCGACGGCGCGGTGCCCAGCGCCTCGCGCCGGAGCGCCGCCGTGTCGAGCGGCCCGAGCCGCTCCTCGAGCGCGGTGTCCGGCACCGGCATGACGAGCCCCTCGATCCCGATGGCGCGGGCGAGGCTCGCCTGCGCGTTCCTGAGGTCGGCGCGCGCCTGGATCAGCTGGAGCTGGGCGTTGCCGTACTCCACCCGCCCGCGCAGGGAGTCGGACCGCGTCGTCGCGCCGAGCCGCAGCTTCTCGCTCGTCAGCTTGAGCTGTTCGTCGGCCCGCCTGAGGCGCGTCTCCGCCACCGCCACCAGCTCGGCGGCGGCGAGGGCGTTGAAGTACGCCTGCTTGGTGGACAGGATGATCGCGTATTCCTGCCGGAGCTGCGTGGCTTCGCGCAGGTCGCTCGTGGCCGACGCCGCGCGCCGGTTCGCCCCGCGCCGGAACCCGGTGAAGAGGTCGAGGCTCCCGGACAAGCCGTACGAGTCGTTGTACGGGATCCCCGTGCTGAGGGGACGTCCCGTCGTGGCGTCGATGCGCTGCGAACCGGACTTGCTGGTGCTCATGTTGGCGTTGAAAGTCGGCAGGAAGGCGCCGAACGCCTGCCGCTCCTGCGCACCGGCCACGCGCACGTCCTGCCGCGCCTGCACCATCGCCGGCTGGCTCTGGACGGCAAGACGCACCGCCTCCGCGAGCG
>JBGPHD010000010.1:0-36406 GCA_041484135.1 Gemmatimonadota bacterium | reverse complement strand
CGCACGATCCGCGCGATCACCGAGGAGTCCGCGTGCAGGAGCCCCACCCGCGGCAGCCGCCAGAGCAGCGTCGCCCAGCCGCTGTCCTGGGCGAACGCGCGACGGAAGAGCGGGATGCTCTCGTCCACGCGGCGCTGGTCGGCGAGGGTGACGGCGCGCCAGTAGACCAGCTCGCCGTTCACCGCGCTGTCGGGGAGCAGCGCCTCGGCGGCGGAGTAGGCCGCGACGGCCGAGTCGATCTGGTTCTTCGTGACGTAGTCGTCGCCGGCGGAGGCGTTGCGATAGGCGCGGGCCACGCGCAGCAGCCGGCGCAGCTCGACGATCGGCTGGTGGCTGTCCTCGACCCGGAGGTCGAAGATGCGGTCCCACGGCGGCAGCGAGCGGTCGCCGCTGACGACAACGATCGCCGCGGACTGCATCCCCCGGATGTCGCCGCCTTCCCGCTGCGCCGCGTCGAGCGCGGCCAGGAGCCGGTCGGCCAGGTCGCCGCGGGTGGTCTCGAAGGCGCGGCCCATCGCCTCCCACACGGTGTTGCGCGCCATGAGATTGGCCTGGGCGGCGTACCAGCGGCCGACGTGGCTCCCCGCCTCGGGGATGTCGCGCTGGCCGGTATAGGACGCGACGTGGCCGGCGGCGTCGATCATCCCGATCTGCCGTACCGCCGAGTCGGGGTCGGCGGCGAGGAGGGCGCGCAGCGCCAGGGGCGCGGTGACGCCGGTGCGCATCAGCGCCAGGCCCCGCGGCCCGTAGGCCGGGTTCACGAACGACTGGGTCGCGACCGCGCCCACGCCGGGTTCCGCCCAGCTCACGATGCTGCCGACCGAGAACCAGTGCGACTGCACCGCGACCCCGATCTGGCCCGTGGCGGAGTCCACCGCGACGATCGAGAAGGTGTGCAGCGGCCGGATGGCGCGCGGCCGTTGGGCGAGGGCCTCGCGTGAATGCGCCACGACAAGTCCCAGCAGAGCAAGATGGCGCGCGGAACAGCGGATTCGGGGCACGAGCTAGGCTCCAGGTGGCGGGACGACGGGTTGGGGCGCATTGGCGAACCGACCTTGCGCCCCACGAGTCTGCACGCGTGACGACGGTGCCGCAAGCAGCTTATCTTGATAGTCCCTTGTCCGACCCGTCCGTACCCCCGACTGCTGCTCCTGCTGCGCCCGCCAGCCCGGCCGCGCCGCACAGTCCACGTGCGTCCACCCAGCGCGCGACGCTCCCGCGCGAGCTGGCCGACTTCCTCATCGAGTTCTCGATCGCGCTCCACAAACACGCCATGTACCCGGGCGGCCATCCGACCCTGGGGCCGGCGGCGGAGACCGTCGCGTCGCGGCTCGGCGGACTGCTCGCCGAGCGGGGCACGCTGTCCCTCGGTGTGGCACGCGACCAGTTGGTCATTGAGGGCGTGGCGACGGATCCGCGCAACCCGGTGCTGCGGGACCTGGCCGAGCGGTTGCACCGCCATCACCTGGGCGCGGTGTCCTTCACGCGGGGTGTCAGCTGGGACGAGCTGGAGGAAGCCCTCAAGCTGATCGCCGAGGACGCCGATCGCGCCGGCGAGCCGCTCGGCCTGCGCCCCCTGTCGAAGATCGCGACGTGGCCGCACCTCAAGCTCTACCCGCTCACGTATGACCGCCTGGAGCTGGTGGGCGAGGAAGGCGTTCCGCAGGGCGAGGTCACCGGCGGGCGCGGCGCCCAGCTCTGGGTGGGTCTGGCGCGCGCGGCGCTCGCCTCGGAGGACGTGAGGCACGACGAGAAGCCGCCCGAGCCCCATGCCTTCCGTCCGGAGCCGCGTCCCCTCACCGACACGGAGCTGGACGCGGCCATGGCGAACCCGACCGCGTCGGCCGCGCTCGAGGCGGCGCCGGCCGAGCCGGCGCAGGTGGCCAAGGCGATCGAAGGCCACGAGCGGGGCACCGCGTACGACCAGGTGATCGTGGGCTACCTCCTCCAGATCGCCGAGGAGCTGAAGACGGCGGGCGGCAGCGGGGCCGTCGCGCTCAAGAAGAAGATGAGCCGCCTCATCACGACCCTGGAGCCGCGGACCCTGGAGCGGCTCCTCGACATGGGCGGCGACCTGGGCCAGCGCCGCCAGTTCATCCTCGACGCGTCGCAGGGGATGGCCGTGGACGCGGTGGTGGACCTGGTGCGCGCGGCGTCAGGCACCGGCGCGCCGATCAGCCAGGCGATGCTCCGCATGCTCTCCAAGCTCGGCCACCACGCCGAGCGCGGACCGGCGCCGCGCCGCATCATCGCGGAGGCGGGCCTGCGCGACCAGATCGGCGAGCTGATCCAGGGCTGGGCTCTCGCGGATCCCAATCCGGACGGCTACGCCGCCGCGCTCCAGAAGATGTCGCAGGTCCAGCCGACCCTGGTGACGGCCACCGAGGCCCAGTTCACCCCCGAGCCCGAGCGGCTCCTCCAGATGGCGTGCGAGAGCGGCGCGGCCGGTCCGCCGGTGGCGCGGGCCATCGACGACATGCTGGTGGCGGGGAAGCTGAGCACGGTGCTCGAGCTGATCCAGCGCGCCCCGCGCGCGAATCCGGCGACCGCCCTGATACGGGCCCGCGTCGTCAACCCGGACACCCTCAAGCTCCTGTTCTCCGCCCAGCACCCCGACATGGCCCTGGTGGACCAGCTCCTGGTGCCCCTCGGCGAAGCCGCGGCGGCGCCGATGCTCGATGTCCTCGCCGAATCGGAGTCGCGGCAGGTGCGGCGCGCCCTCATCGACCGCCTCCTCCGGATGCCCGATGGGATGGGGCCGCTGCTGGCGGCGCGCCTCACCGACGAGCGCTGGTACGTGGTGCGGAACATCCTCTACCTCGCGGCCGAGCTGCCGCAGAGTCCGCCGGGGCTCGACGCGACGCCGTTCCGTCAGCACGCCGACTCCCGGGTGCGTCGTGAGGCGATGCGGGTGCTCTTCCGCCACCCCGCGGAGCGCACCCGCGCCATCTGCACCGCGCTCGCCGACGAGGACGAGCGGATGAAGCGCCTGGCGCTCTCGGCGGCGAGCGAGGGCGGTTGCCCCGAGCCGGCGGTGCCGCTGGTCGTGGCGATCGCGTCGGACGACGAGAACGACAGCGAGCTGCGCGTGGCCGCCATCCGCGCGCTGGCCACGCACGGCGGGCGGCTGGCCCTGGATGCGCTGCTTAAGCTGACCGAGATTCGGCGTCGCAGCATCCTCGACGCGATGAAGGCGTCCCAGGCGACGCCGGAGTTCCTCGCCGCGCTCGCCGCCCTCGGCGCGTTCCTGTCGGACCGGCGGGCGCGCGAGCGGCTCGAGGCCGCCGCGGGCGGCCGGGACCCGGCGGTGGCGAGGGCCGCGGCGCAGGCACTCAAGGGAGTGGCATGAGCGAGCCGGTCTCCGAAGCGATCAAGTTCTTGACCTCCTTCGCGCAGGCCCTGGCGACGATGACCCTGTACCCGGACGGGCATCCGGCCCGCGAGGGGATCATCGACAACGCCTACGCGAACCTGCGCGCCGTCCAGGCGATCGACCGCCGGGCGTCGTTCTCCTTCCTCGGCGACGAGGTCGTGCTGGGGCAGAAGCCGATCCGCGAGCTGCGCGGCTGGGACTGGAGCAATCGGCTCGCGAGCGCGGGGATCCAGCGGCTCCAGTTCGAGACCGAGGTGACGCGGGAGGAGTTCGAGGGCTTCATGAGCGAGGTGCTGGCCCGCCTGACGCTCTCCGCGCTCCAGCAGTCCGCCGGGAGCGACCGGGTGGCGGGCCCGATCCGGTTCGGCTCCGTCGGGATCAAGGAGCTGACGCAGGAGCCGGAGATCGCCACCGCCGGCGTCGGCCTGGCGTTCGAGGAGGAAGCCGAGACGGTCCAGTGGCTTCACGAGGAGATGGTGACCGGGAACGACCTGCCGCTGGCGGAGGCGGAGGCGGTGGTCCGGTCGCTGGCGGCGGCGATGCACGGCGACCAGCAGATCGTGCTGCCGCTGCTCCAGATCCGCCGCTACGACGAGTACACCACCACGCACTCGCTCAACGTCTGCACCCTGGCGATGGGGCTGGCGGAGTGGATCGGGCTGGGCGCGCGCGACGTCCGCTCGTTCGGGACCGCGGGACTGCTGCACGACATCGGCAAGACCAAGATCCCCGCGGAGATCCTCAACAAGGCGGGCCGCCTCGAGCCGCACGAGCGGGAGATCATGAACCAGCACCCCATCTTCGGGGCGCAGATCATCATCGAGTCGGAGGAGAAGCTCGATCTCGCCGCGGTGGTGGCCTACGAGCACCACATCATGATCAACGGCGGCGGCTACCCCAAGCTCGAGTACCCGCGCGACTGCCACCAGGGCTCGAAGCTGGTGCACGTGTGCGACGTCTACGACGCGCTCCGCACCAACCGTCCCTACCGCGCCGCCTGGCCGGCCCCGAAAGTCCTCGCCTACCTGGAGGAACGCGCCGGCACGGAGTTCGACGCCGAGCTCGCGCGCTCGTTCGCCAAGATGATGTCGGAGTGGGAGCCCAGGGCGTCGACCCTGAGCGGGGAATCCGTGGAGGCGCCGGCCGCGGCGCCGGCCTCAGCGCCGCCGGCCCAGGGGTAGGGCGAGCTGCGCTGACGAGGTGCCGATCTCGATCGCCGCGGTCGGGGCGTCCTGCGCCGCGACCACGATCCTCCCGCCGAAGACCGAACCCCGCAACGCCGTCCTGACCTCGCGCAGCGCCGCCTCCCTGGTGTTGCAGCGGTCGGAGAGGTGCGCCAGCACCACCGCGCCGAGATCGGCGTGCACCGCCTCCGCGATCAGCAGTGCCGCCTGACGGTTGGAGAGATGGCCGCTGTGCCCGGCGATGCGGGCCCGCACCGACGGCGGGTACCCGCTCGCGCGCAGCATGACCTCGTCGTGATTCGTCTCCACCACCAGCGCGTCGAGCCCGCGCAGCGCGTGGCGCAGTGCGGTGGTCGGCGTCCCGACGTCGTACGCGACGCCCAGCCGCCACCCCTGGGCGTCCTCGACCACGAGCATCACCGGCTCCGCGGCGTCGTGCGCGGTGGGGTAGGCGGTCACGGTGAAGGGGCCGATGGCGCGGGCGCGCGCCGCATGGAGCGGGATCGGCGGCGGCGTGAGGGGAAGGCGGCCTTCGAGCGCGTGAAGCGTCCCGCGGCTCGCGGCCACGGGGACGCGCCAGGCCGCGGCGGCGCGCCCGGCGCCGCGCGCATGATCCCCGTGCTCGTGGGTGAGCACGATCGCGTGCACGGACGCGGGGTCGCATCCCGCCGCGTCGCAGCGCTGCTTCAGGTCCTTGAAGGAGAATCCGGCGTCCACGAGCAGGGCGGCGCCGTCGGCCTCGACCAGGAGCGCGTTGCCGCGGCTCCCGGAGCCGAGGACCGTCAGTCGCATCCGGCCGTGCCCGTCGCGGCCTGCCAGACGGCGCCGAGGTAGGCGCGGGTCGCGTCGTCCACCGCGACGCCGCGGCGTGGCAGCACCCGCTCGGCCACGGCGAGGAACCGCCGGCACGTGAGGGTCTCCAGCGCGTCGTTGCCCCAGGCGAACGGGGCCACCACGGCCTCCGGACGCCGCGAGCCGAACAGGTTCGCCCCCGTGCCGATCGCGCACCCGGTGGGGAGCATGGTGCCGATCGCCGTCTTCACGTGATCGCCGACGAGCGAGCCGAGGAAGGTGAGCCCCGTCTCGTGCCGCGCGCCGCCGAGCGTCAGGCGCACCGGCCCGTAGGTGTTCTTGAGGTTCGAGGTCGTGGTGCCCGCGCCGAGGTTGGCCCACCGCCCGACGATGGTGTGGCCCACGAATCCGTCGTGCGCCTTGTTGGCGTACCCCAGGAAGACCGTGTTCGACACCTCGCCGTGCACGACGCACATCGGACCGAGGCTCGCGTCCTTCAGCTGGCCGCCGACGATGCGCGTGCCCGCGCCGACCACCAGCGGGCCTGAAAGCCGCGAGAACGAGCGGACCTCGGCGCCCGCCTGGATCCAGATCGGGCCGTGGCGCAGGTCGAGGACCACGAACGGTTCGACCTGTACGCCCTCCTCCACGATGAGTCCCGCCGGATCGCCGAGGATGGTGCAGCCGGCCGGCGTGCGGGTCGGGAGGTGCGCGCCGCGGACACTGTCGAGGTCGGTGCGGAGCGTGGGGACGAGGTCCCCGACCAGCTGCCAGACGCCCGCGAGCCGCGTGCCGGGGATGACCTGGGCGGGCCACGATGCGGCGATGCTGCTGGCGCCCTTCCAGGAATGGCCGCGCGGCAGCGCGGCTCCCACGGTGGCGCCCTGCGCATCGGTCAGGCGCCGCGGTGCGGCCACGTCGCCGAGCGCGGCGAGTTCCCTCCCGGCGGGGATGAACGTGGAGCGGAGCAAGGCACACGGCTCGGCCGCCGTGTCGGGCGCGGGCACGACCGGGGGACTGCCGGGTTCGGCGAAGGCGGCGAGGTGCGCCGCCGCGAGGTGTCCCGTCACCGGCATGCCCGTCACGTCGGCGCACCGCTCGCGCAGCGTCCACGCGCCGTGACGCAGCTCGCCGATCGGGCGGGAGTGGGTGAAGGGCAGGAAGAGCTGAGCGTCCGCCGGATCGTCGTAGAGGTAGAGCCGCACCGTCACGCTCCCTTCTCTCCCGCCACCCGGTCGGGCAGGCGGGCGAGGAGCTGCTTGAGCTCGGGGGCGCGGGCCGCGGTGGTGACGAGGGTGATGCCGCGCGCGCGGACGACGACGACATCCGACACGCCGCTCACCACGGTGGTGCCGTCGTCGCACCACACGACGCAGTTCGTCCCGTCCACCACGTGGCCGTCGCCGACCACGATGTTGCCGGCGGCGTCGGCGCCGCGCACCCGCGGCAGCGCCGCCCACGAGCCCACGTCGTCCCAGCCGAACGCGCCCTCGATCACGGCCCCGCGCGATGTCCGCTCGAAGAGCCCGACGTCGATGCTGACCGGCTTCACCGCCGCGTACATCGCCGCGGCGTCCCCGCGATCGAGCGCCTCGAGGCCGGCGGCGAGCTCCGGCGTGTGGGCGCGGACCTCCTCGCGGAACCGCCGGGCCGTCCAGGCGAAGAGGCCGGTGTTCCAGAGCGCGCCCTCCCGCATCAGTTCGGCCGCGCGCTCGGCCGAGGGCTTCTCGACGAAGCGCGCGATGCGGCGCCCGCCGTCGATCCCGCCTAACGGCGCGCCGGGGACGATGTACCCGTAGCCGATCTCGGGGCGGGTGGGGCGCGCGCCCACGGTGACCACCACGTCGCCCTGTTCGGCGAGGTCGAGGGCCCGGCCGGCCACGGCGCGGAAGGTGGCCGGGTCGGCGACGGTCCAGTCGGCGTGGAGCGAGAGGATGGTCGCGTCGGCGTCGCGCGCGGCGGCGAGCGCGGTCGCCCAGGCGAGCGCCGGCGCCGTGGAGGCCGCGAACGGCTCGGCGAGGACGTGCGCGGCGGGGAGCGCGGGCAGGGCGTCGCGGATCGGCGCGGCCAGCGCGGCCGACGTCACCACCAGCACCCGGTCCGCGGGCACCAGGGGGAGGATCCGCTCCACGGCCTCGACCAGCAGCGGCCGCTCGCCCGCGAGCGGCAGGAGCTGCTTGGGGCGTTGCGCGGTGGAGAGGGGCCAGAAACGGGACCCCACGCCGCCGGCGAGCACCACGGCCCAGCGCATCAGCCGTCCAGCGTGTCGGGCGGCGGCTCGTCGCCCATGATGGCGCAGATCTGCCGGAAGAGCTTCCGCGGCGAGAACGGCTTGGTGATCCACGCGGCGGCGCCGAGCTCCCGGGCGCGGTCGGCGGCGGCGCTCTCGCCCGCGGCGGTCAGCACCACGAAGGTGGTGGTCGCGAAGCGCGGGTCGCGCCGCGCCTCCGCGATCACGTCCAGGCCGGTGAGCCCGCCGGGCATGTTGAGGTCCACGAGGACGCAGTCCACTTCCGGGTGCTCGCGCAGGAAGGTGAGCCCCGAGGGGCCGTCGGGCGCGGTCGAGACCCGGTAGGGACCGCGTTCGAACTGCATGCGGATGATGCGTCCGACGAACGGTTCGTCATCGATGACGAGGAGGTGGTGCGGCGTGCTCACCCCCGCTACAGCAGCCCGGCGATCTCCGCGCGGAAACGGGCGAGATCGTAGAGCAGCGGGCCGAGGTTGGTGCGCGGCCGGAGGAGCATCATGAGCTTGGCGTCCTTGGAGAGCGTCGCCACCACGGCGAGGCCGCCCGCGTACTCCAGCACCCCGGTGGTGAGGGGGCCGCGCGAGGAGTGCAGGCCCAGCTGGTCGGCGGCCTGGATGATGTTGGGGATCAGCGCGGCGAGGAGGTCGCCGTCGGTGCCGTTCGCGGTGCGGCTGTCGATGGGCAGGCCGTCGTTCCCCAGGATGATCACCGCATCGACGCCATCGCGCCGGCCCAGCGCTTCGACGACGTCGCGGATGCTCGCCACCGGTGCTCCTCCAGGGGTTCGGGGCCCAATCGTAGGCCGGAAGAAGGCCGGTGTCAAGCTGGCGCGCCCGTTGCACCCGCTTCGCAACTCGTCTATTCTTCGCTGGTTAGCGATGTCCGACGACCCGATCCGACCCCGCCTCCATGGGCTGCCGCCCCTCCTCGCTGCCGCCGGGCTCCTCATGCTCGCGTGCAGCGATCCGCTGGCGCTGCCGCCCGCCAGCCAGCTGACGGTGGAGGACACCGTCACGCTCTTCGCCGCCACCGCCACGCCGGTCCGGACGGCGTCGGCGTACAACCTCATCACCCAGGACGTGGCGCGGACCGACCGGACCGTCGATTTCGACTTCGCGGTGGACCTGGTGCCCGGCACCGGCACCGACACGGATCTCGTCATCCTGCCGCGCGGGGCGCTGGGTTTCCTGCTGGACGGCGGCGTGCAGCGGACCACCTCCGCGTTCGACGCGATCACCCTGGCGCCGACTTCCGGCTACGAGCGGGAGGCGCCATTGGTCGTGGCCTCGGGTGACGTCGTGCTGCTGGCCTCACGGCTGCAGCAGTGCAACTTCGGCATCAGCCGCCCCTACTACGCCAAGCTCCGGGTGGAGTCGATCGACCGCGCCCAGCGATCGGTCGTGCTCCGCATCCGCGTCGACCCCAACTGCGGCTACCGCGGCCTCGCGCCCGGCATTCCCAAGGACTGAATGATCGACCCGCGCGTGTTCCGGGACGCGGAGGCCTTCACGGCTGCCCGCGAGCGGCTCGCGCGCCGCGCGATGGGCGCCGATCTCGACGCGCTCCTCGAGGACCTGCGCGCCCAGGCCGACCGGCGGCGGCGCGCCATCGGCGAGGCGGACGCGCTCAAGGCGGAGCAGAACGCCAAGAGCCGTGAGGTCGGCGAGCGGAAGAAGCGCGGCGAGGACGCGAGCGCGCTGCTGGCCGGATTGGCGGGCCTGTCGCAGCGGGTGGGGGCCGCGGAGACCGCCGCGCGCGAGGCCGACACCGCCTTCAGCGAACGGCTGCACTTCGTCCCCAACCTCCCGGCCGACGATGTCCCCGCCGGCGACGCGACGCATAACGAAGTGGTCCGGACCTGGGGTGAGCCGCTGCCCGCCGGCCCCGCGCGCCAGCCGCACTGGGAGATCGCGAAGCGCCTCGGGCTGATCGATTTCGAGCGCGGCACCAAGCTCTCCGGCTCGGGGTTCCCGCTGTACGTCGGCGCGGGCGCGCGGCTCGAGCGCGCGCTGGTGACCTTCCTCCTCCAGCTCCAGGCCGGCGAGCACGGCTATACCGAGGTCGCGCCGCCGCTGCTCGTCACCCGCGAGACGATGACCGGGACCGGCCAGCTCCCCAAGTTCGAGGAAGACCTCTACCGCACCTCCGACGACCTCTTCCTCGTCCCGACGGCGGAAGTGCCGGTGACGAACATGTTCCGCGGCGAGATCCTCGCCGGGGACGAGCTGCCGAAGCGGTACGTGGCCTACACGCCCTGCTTCCGCCGCGAGGCGGGAGCGCACGGCGCCGACACCCGCGGCATCCTCCGGGTGCACCAGTTCGACAAGGTGGAGCTGGTCTGGTTCACGCGGCCCGAGGCGAGCCTCGCGGCGCACGAGGAGCTGACCCGCCACGCCGAGACCGCGCTGCAACGGCTCGGCCTGACGTATCGAGTGGTCCGCATCGCGGCGGGCGACATGGGGTTCGCCAATCACCGGCAGTACGATCTCGAGGCGTGGGCGCCGGGCGTGGGGAAGTGGCTGGAGGTGTCGAGCTGCTCCACCTACGCCGACTTCCAGGCCCGCCGCATGGACATCCGCTTCCGGCCCGCGCGCGGGGCGAAGCCCGAATTCGTCCACACCCTGAACGGGTCGGCGTTAGGCATGGCCCGCTCGCTGATCGCCGTCCTGGAGACGTACCAGGAGCCGGACGGCTCGGTGCGCGTCCCGCCGGCGCTCGTGCCCCTGATGGGAACCGACCGCCTTGGCCCCGGCGCCGCGTGATCCGGCCCGGCCGGCCGGGGCGCCGAGCCCGCGCACCGTCTGGTCCCTGGCGGTGCTCGCCGCCGCGCTGACGCTGGTCTTCGCCGCCGTCGTCGCCCAACACCTCACCCGCGACGCGCGGCGCGCCTCCCAGCTCTACGCCCGCGTCTTCGCCGGACTGGTGAACACCCGCGAGGGCGGCGCCACCGAGGCGCTCCTCTCCCTCGCCACCGAGATCCGCGCCGAAGGCATCCCCATCGTGATCACGAATGCCGCCGGCGTCGCGACCGACACCGCCAATCTCCCGCGGCCCATGCCGCTCGCCTCGCCCGAGCTGCGCGCCTTCGCGGCCCAGCTTGACCGGGTCAACGTCCCGGTGCGCGAGCCCGCCGTCGGGACCATCCACTTCGGCTCTCCGCCGGTGCGCGCGTACCTCCGCCTGGTCTTCGCGCTGGAGCTCGCCGCGCTCGTGGCCGTGCTGGCCGCCGGCGGTGTGGCCTACCGCGCCGCGGTCCGGAGCGCGCGCGACCGGGTCTGGGTGGCCATGGCGCGCGAGTCCGCGCACCAGCTCGGCACGCCGCTCTCCTCCCTGGCCGGGTGGATCGAACAGCTCCGGGAGCATCCCGAGGGCGGCGCCGGAGACATCGCCGAGCACCTCGCCGCCGACTACGCGCGCCTCGACCGGGTCTCGCGCCGCTTCGAGCGGATCGGCCAGCCGGCGCGCCGGGAGCCGCTGGACCTCGGCGCCCTCGCCGAGTCGGTCGCCGCCTACTTCCGCCCGCGCCTGCCCACCCGCGCGCACCAGATCGCGCTCGACGTGCACGTCATGAGCGCCTCGCCCGTCCTGTCGGGAGACCCGCTCCTCCTCGAGTGGGCCGTCGAGGCGCTGGTGAAGAACGCCGTGGACGCGCTGGCGGGCCGGGGCGGGCACATCACCCTCACGGTGGCGGACGAACCGGACGACCTGCTGCTCACGGTCGCGGACGACGGTCCCGGCGTGCCCCGCGACGTGCGCTCGACCCTCTTCTCGCCGGGCGCCACGACCAAGCGCGGCGGATGGGGACTGGGCCTGGCGCTGGCGCGGCGCATCGTCGAAGAGAGCCATGGCGGCACCGTGCGCCTCGAGCCGGCGCAGGCGGGCGCGTGCTTCGCCATCCGGTTGCCGCGCGCGGGCGGGCCGGCCGCGGAGCGGCAGGCGGGAAGGGCGTGACCGGCATCCCGCTCAACGCGGCGCAGCAGGAGGCGGTCGCGCACGTGGAAGGGCCGATGCTGGTGCTGGCCGGCGCCGGCTCGGGGAAGACGCGGGTCCTCACCGTGCGGCTGGCGCAGCTCATCGACCTCCACGGCGTGGATCCCAAGCGCGTGCTCGCCGTCACGTTCACCAACAAGGCGGCGGCGGAGATGAAGGGCCGGGTGGCGTCGCTGCTCGGACGCGCGCCGGACGGCCTGTGGATCGGGACCTTCCACGCCATCTGCGCGCGGCTGCTCCGGCGCGAGGCCCCGCATCTCGGCTTCACCCGCGCGTTCACGATCTACGACGAGGACGACAGCGAGTCCCTCGTCCGGCGGGTGATCGACGACCTCGGCCTCCCGCCCAAGCTCTACGCCGCCCGGGCCGTGCGTTATGAGATCTCGCACGCCAAGAACGCGATGCTGGGCCCGGAGGCGTACGCCGCCGAAGCCACCGATCCCTGGCACGCCAACGTCGCGCTGGTCTACGCCGCCACCGTGCGCGCGCTGAAGCGCGCCAACGCGATGGACTTCGACGACCTGCTGCTGCATCCGCTGGCGCTCTTCGCCGAGCATCCCGAGCGCCTCGCCGTGTACCGGTCCCGCTTCCAGTTCCTCCTGGTGGACGAGTACCAGGACACCAACCGCGCCCAGTACCGGTTCCTCGCCGCGCTCGCCGGCGAGGGGGGCAACCTCTTCGTGGTGGGGGACGACGACCAGTCCATCTACGGCTGGCGCGGCGCGGACCTGCGCAACATCCTCGAGTTCCAGCGCGACTTCCCCGGCGCGAAGCTGGTCAGGCTGGAGGAGAACTACCGTTCGACCCGTCCCATCCTGGAGGCGGCCAACAGCATCATCGCGGCGAACACCGGCCGCCTGGGCAAGACGCTGCGGACCATCCGCGGCGAGGGCGAGCCGCTGACGCTGGTGCGCGCCGCCGACGAGCGCGACGAGGCCGAGTGGCTGGTGCGCGAGTTCTCGCAGCGGGCCCGCCGCAGCGAGCACAGCTTCGAGGAGATGGCGGTGCTGGTGCGCACCAACGCCCAGACCCGGGCCTTCGAGGAGGAGCTGCGCCGGAACGGCATCCCCTACCGCGTGGTGGGGGCGGTGAGCTTCTACGAGCGCCGCGAGGTGAAGGACGTGCTCGCGTATCTCCGGCTGGTGGTGAATCGCGACGACGACGAGGCGTTCCGGCGCGCGATCGCGGTGCCGCGGCGGGGCATCGGGGAGACGAGCCTCGTCGCCTTGGGGACCTGGGCCGCGACGTGGGGCTGGTCGTACGCGCGCACGGCCGCCGCGGCGGGCCGGGTGCCGGACCTCCGCGCCAAGGCGCGCGAAGGGCTGGAGCAGTTCGCCGCGCTGCTCGAGGGCATGGCGAACGACCTCGCGGCCCTGCAGCCGGCGGAGGCGCTGCGCGCGGTCGTGGGACGGCTCGGCTACGAGCGGTACCTGCTGGAGGAGGACGAGACGGGCCCCGAGCGGCTCGAGAACGTGAACGAGCTGATCAACGCGGCCGCCGCCTGGTCCGAGGAGTGGGGCGCCGTGGCCGAGGACGACGGGACGCCGCTCGAGCGGTTCCTCGCCCAGGCCACGCTGACCACCAGCGCCGACGCGGACGACGATGTCCGCGGCCTCACGCTGATGACGCTGCACGCGGCCAAGGGACTCGAGTTCCCGCTGGTGGCCATCGCCGGGATGGAGGAGGGGCTCTTCCCGCTCTCGCGCGCCGACACGCCCGAGGCGGTCGAAGAGGAGCGCCGGCTCTGCTACGTGGGGGTGACGCGCGCCAAGGACAAGCTCTTCCTTTCCTACGCGACCGCGCGCCGGCGGGGCGGGAGCCTCCTCCCCTCGGCGCCGTCGCGGTTCCTCGACGACGTGCCGCCTTCCCTCGTCGAGGAGCGGGTGACGCGCCCGTCGTGGAGCGTGGCGCGGGAACCGCGCCGCGCGCCCTCGCGCGGCGGCCCGCGCGAGGTGTCGCCCGCGTCGCTCGCGCTGGTGGCCGAGTGGGAGCACGAGGAGACCGAGCGCAACGACGACGCCCCGGCGTACCGTCCGGGCGAGCGAGTGAAACACCGGCGCTTCGGCAGCGGGACGATCCGGCAGGTCGCGGGGCGCGGGCGCGACCTCAAGGTCGCGGTGGAGTTCGACGACGAGACGGTCGGCCTCAAGCAGCTGCTGGCCGCATACGCCGGACTGGAGAGGGACTGGGAATGAGCGTCACGCGGGACGACATCCGGAAGATCGCGGCGCTGGCCGAGCTCGCGGTGGACGAGGCCGCGGCGGAGGAGCTGGAGCGCCAGCTCTCGCGCATCCTGGACTACGTGGCCCAGCTCGCCGAAGTGCCGCCTGACGCCGAGCCGGTCGAAGACGGGCGGGTCCTCCGCCTCCGGCATGACGACATCGCGCCCGACCCGCTCCTCAGCGAGCCGAAGGACTTCGCCCCGGCCTTCAAGCAGGGCCTCTTCCTGGTGCCGAGGCTCGGCGAGCTGGATCGCGGGGAGGATGCGCCGTGACGCCCCCCCGGTTCCGCGCCGCCGCGCTCGGCGCGGCGATCCGCATCGCGGAGTGCGAGGCGAAGGGGACGCACGCGTTCGTCGAGTGGTCCGAGGAGGCGCTGGTCGAGCAGGCCGACGCGCTCACCGAGGAGGCCGCCGACGGGCCGCTCGCCGGCGAGGTGGTCGCGGTGAAGGACGTCATCGCCGACCGGTTCTTCCACACCACGTGCGGCTCGCGGATCCTCCACGGCTGGCGCTCGGCGTTCGAGGCGACGGCCGTCCGGCGGCTGCGCGAGGCGGGCGCCATCATCGCGGGCAAGACCAACTGCGACGAGTTCGCGATGGGTTCCTCCACGGAGCACTCGGCCTACGGCCCGAGCCGGAACCCGGTGGATCCCACGCGCGTGCCCGGCGGGTCGTCGGGGGGCTCCGCGGCGGCGGTGGCCTCGGGCGCCGTCCGCCTGGCGCTCGGCACGGAGACGGGCGGCTCGGTCAGGCAGCCCGCGGCCTTCTGCGGCGTGGTGGGGATCAAGCCCACCTACGGCCGGGTGAGCCGGTACGGGCTGGTGGCCTTCGGCTCGTCACTCGATCAGATCGGGACCTTCGGGAAGGACGTGGCGGGCGCGGCGCGGCTCCTCGCCGCGATCAGCGGGCGCGACGACCGGGACGCGACCACCCTCGACCGGGTCCCGCTCGGGGGGCCGGGCCCCGCGCCGAAGTCGCTCAAGGGGACGGTGATCGGGGTCCCGCGCGAGTATTTCCCCGAGGGACTCCATGCCGGCGTCCGCGCCGGGTGCGACCGCGCGCTCGCCGCGCTCAAGGCGTTAGGTGCCGAAGTGCGCGAGGTCTCGCTGCCGCACACCAAGTACGCCGTCCCCACCTACTACATCGTGGCGCCGGCCGAGGCCTCCTCGAACCTGGCGCGGTACGACGGGGTGCGGTTCGGGCCCCGCGAGGACGGCGGGCTCAGGGACGTGCGCGCCCTCTACCGCGCCACGCGCGGGCACGGGTTCGGGGCCGAGGTGCGGCGCCGCATCCTGCTCGGGACCTACGTGCTCTCCGCGGGCTACTACGACGCCTACTACCGGACGGCGCAGCGGGTCCGCGAGCGCATCCGCGCCGACTTCGCCGCGGTCTTCGGCTCGGGGGTGCACGCGCTCTTCACGCCCACCACGCCGACGCCCGCCTTCCAGTTCGGTGACAACCTCGCCGACCCGATCGCGATGTACCTCTCCGACATCTTCGTCTGCACGGCGAACCTGGCCTGGGTCCCCGCGCTCTCGCTCCCCATCGGCCGCGACGAGGGGCTTCCGCTGGGCGGGCAGCTGATCGGCGCGATGGAGGCGGAGTCCACCATCATCCGGATCGCCCAGGCGCTCGAGGCGGCCATCGACGGCACGGCGGAGGTCCGATGAGCCGGGAGACGGTCATCGGCCTCGAGGTCCACGTCCAGCTCCTCACGCGGTCCAAGATGTTCTGCGGCTGTTCGTCGGCCTTCGGCGACCCGCCGAACACCAACGTCTGCCCGGTCTGCCTCGGCCTCCCGGGCGCCTTGCCGGTGGCCAACGAGCAGGCGGTGCGGCTCGCGGTGCGCGCCGCCTACGCGTTAGGCTGCGCGGTGCACGCGCGCAGCGTCTTCGCGCGGAAGAACTACTTCTATCCCGACCTCCCCAAGGGCTACCAGATCTCCCAGTTCGAGGAGCCGCTCGCCACCCGGGGCCGGCTGGAGATCACCTCGCCGGATCGCGGCCTCCTCACGGTCGGCGTCACGCGCCTGCACCTCGAGGAGGACGCGGGGAAGTCCTTTCACGACCGGGTGCCCGGCATGACCGCCGTGGACCTCAACCGTTCCGGCGTGCCGCTCATCGAGATCGTGAGCGAGCCGGACCTCCGCTCGCCGGCCGAGGCGCGCGCCTATCTGGTCGCGCTCAAGCAGGTCCTCAAGTACCTCGAGGTCAGCGACTGCAACATGGAGGAGGGGAGCCTGCGGGTGGACGCGAACCTCTCCATCCGCCGACCCGGCGATCCGCTCGGCACCCGCACCGAGGTGAAGAACATGAACTCGTTCTCGGGTGTGGAGCGGGCCCTGACCTTCGAGCGCGACCGGCAGGTGGCGGCGGTGGAGCGCGGCGAGGCGATCGTGCAGCGCACCATGCTCTTCGACGGCGCGAAGGGCGAGGTGCGTCCCATGCGGTCGAAGGAGGAGAGCCACGACTACCGCTACTTCCCGGAGCCGGACCTGCCGCCGCTGGTGCTGTCCGAGGCGTGGCTGCGCACGGAGCGTGAGGCGCTCCCCGAGTTGCCGGCGGCCAAGCGGGACCGGTTCGTCAAGAGCTACGGCGTGCCGGAGTACGATGCCGGCGTGCTCAGCGGGACCCGGGAGCTGGCGGAGTACTTCGAGAGCGTGGTCGCCGTCGGCGTTGAAGCGAAGGACGCGGCCAATTGGATCATGAACGACGTGCTCGCGCTGCATCCCGATGACGTGCAGCGCGCCCTGCCTCCCGCGGCGCTGGCCGCGGTGATCGGGCTCGTGAGGAAGGGGACGGTGAATCGCCAGGCCGCGAGGAAGGTGCTCGAGGCGCTGGACACCCGCGCGGCGGACGCCGCCGTCTCCGCCGACGACGCGCTGCGCCTGGCTACCGAGCTCGGGCTCATCCAGGTGCAGGACACCAGCCGGATCGACACCTGGGTCCGGGAGACGCTCGCGGCGCATCCGGGCGAGGTGGGGCGCTACCGCGCCGGCGAAATGAAGCTGATGGGGTTCTTCGTGGGGCAGGTGATGAAGCGGTCCGGCGGCACCGCCGATCCCAAGGCCGTGAACGCCGCGCTCAGGTCCGCGCTGGTGGGGACCGCCGCGAGCTGATCTTCCGCCAGCCGGGCTCGATGTCGTAGCCCTCCCAGTAGCCGAGGCCGGTGCGCGGCAGACCGAAGTGCTCGTCCGCCACGTCCGTGACCCGTTCCTGGTCGCGCCGCCCGCCGCTCTCGAGCGCGTGACGCCGCATCCGCTTCGCCGCGGCCAGCGCGTCGCTCCCTGAGGGATCGAACCGCAACGCCCGCGCCCCGTCCCCCGCCACGAAGAAGTCCATCACGAAATCGAACGACGTCGCCATGTGCCGCTCGACCTCGTGCTCGGGAAGGTCCCACCGGCTCGCCTCGGCCGCGATCTGGACGACGCGCTGCCACTGGGAGAGATCGGTGAGCTGCACCATCCCCCGGAAGAGCCGGCGGTTGGTCCGTACGCTGAAGATCGTGGGCGAGATGATCCGGTCGAGGTGCGCGTCGGAGGCGGTGTGGTCGCGGGCGATGACCTCGCGCGCGGTGCGCGCATACCCCTCGCCCACGTGCACGTCGAACCGCGCCTCCCAGTACGAGTGTCCCAGCGCCCGCGTGGACGACGTGATCACCAGCCGGCGCGGCACGAAGAAGTTGTGCGCCACGACGTCGGCGGCGAGATGCGCGAGGTACCCGAGGCCGAACGCGTGCAGCGGGTCGCTCCCCGCCAGCTCCGCGATCTCGTGACCCACGTGCCAGGAATGGCTGTGCCGGCCCACCGGCGCGTACTTCTTGGCGAACGAGGTGTCGGCGGCGATGGAGCCGTAGAGGAAGTCGATCGGGAAGGCGCGCAGCAGGTCGGCGGTCGCGGACGGCAGGAGCGGGAGGTTGGCGAGGACGGACTGGCCGAGGAAGATGTGCGTCCCCGGCGACCAGGCCCAGCCGTCGGTGGGGAAGAGCAGGGCCACGGCGACGACCAGCAGGACGACCACGGCCGTGCGACGCACCGGGATGGTCAGCCTCCCGATCCCTTGCGCCGCTTCATCGCCCGCTTCGCCGCGCCGAGGACCGCGCCCGATCGCCGCACCGTGCGGACGAAGGCCGCGACGTCGAGCGCCGTCTCCTCCGCCTCCTGTTGGAGCACCTCCACCAGGGCGTCGAGGTCCCGGAGCCGCCCGTCCACCGTGTCGATGGCGACCCGGAGCTTCGCCCGCGCCTCGGCGGAAAGGTCGGCGAAGCCGTCCAGCTCACCCTTGAGCCGCGCCGTCACGGCCTTGGCGTCGGCGGTGAACTTCGCCAGTTGCGCGCGCGCCGCGTGGCTCTGTTTCCTCACGCCCAGCCCGAGGACAAGGGCCACGCCACCCATCACGAGGAAGCTCGCCGCGATGATGGCGAGCGAGATGGCGACGGTGGGGCCGACCCAGACGGGGAGCGAGGTCATCAGCGGTATAGCTTATCTGCTTGCTCTTCGCGGCGCCACCGCACATTCTTCCGCCCCATGTCACCCTACTTCGTCGTCGAGGGCGGGCAGCGGCTGAGCGGCACGGTGCGGCCGGCGGGGAACAAGAACGCGGCGCTGCCGATCCTCGCCGCGACGCTCCTCGCCGATGGGCCGGTCGTGCTGCGCAACGTGCCCCGCATCGGCGATGTCGAGACGCTGCTCGATCTCCTGCGGGCGCAGCAGGTGAAGGCCGAGTGGACCGACGAGCACACCCTCGCCATCGACGCGCGCGGCGCCACGGCGGCCGATCCGGACCCCGCGCTCTCGGCGAAGATCCGCGCGTCCATCCTGCTGGCCGGTCCCATGCTCGCGCGCTTCGGCCGGGTGCGCCTCCCTCCGCCGGGCGGCGACGTCATCGGCCGGCGCCGGGTGGACACGCATCTGCTCGCGCTGGGCCGACTCGGCGCGGAGATCACCGTCGGGGCGACGTACGACTTCGAGGCCAAGCACCTCCAGGGCGACGACATCTTCCTCGACGAGGCGAGCGTCACCGGCACCGAGAACGCGCTCATGGCCGCGGCCGGCGCGCGCGGGCGCACCATCCTCCGCAATGCCGCGTCGGAGCCGCACGTGCAGGATACCGCGCGGTTCCTGGTCGCCATGGGCGCGTCCATCGAGGGCATCGGCACCAACACCCTCACCATCGAGGGAGGCCGCCCCCTCCACGGCGCCGAGTTCACCATCGGCCCCGACCACATCGAGATCGGCTCGTTCATCGGCCTCGCCGCGGCCACCGACTCGGCCCTCACCATCGAAGGCGTGCGACCCGACGACCTCCGCGCCACGCTGATGGGATTCGCGAAGCTCGGCGTCGTGCCGCGGCTCGACGGCGACCGGCTCATCGTGGCGCAGGGGCAGCCGCGCCGCATCGCCTCCGACCTCGGCGGCCACGTCGCCAAGCTCGAGGACGCGGTGTGGCCCGGCTTCCCGGCGGACCTCATGAGCATCGCGCTGGTGACCGCGACCCAGTGCGACGGCCTGATCCTCGTCCACGAGAAGCTCTTCGAGTCGCGGCTCTTCTTCGTGGACAAGCTCATCGAGCTGGGCGCGCGCATCGTCCTCTGCGACCCGCATCGCGCCGTGGTCGCGGGTCCCTCCCAGCTTCACGGTGGCAGGGTCGAGAGTCCCGACATCCGCGCCGGCATGGCGATGCTCATCGCCGCCCTGGTGGCCGAGGGGAAGAGCACCATCCACAACATCGGCCAGATCGAGCGCGGCTACGAGAAGATCCACCAGCGGCTGAGCGCGCTCGGCGCGAGAATCGAGCGCGGCGAGTGAGCGCCCCCGCCCGGCGGCGCAGCGACCTGCCGCCGCGCGAGCCGGGCTCCGCGTCCGGTGGCCCGGCGGGTCCCGAAGAGACACGCGTCGAAGACTCGGCGGTCCCCCGCGCCGAGCTGGCCCTGTGGCGCGAGCGGTTCGGCCTCGTGGCAGGGATCACGGAACGGGGCGCGGAGCCCGGCTTCTCCCTCGGCTTCTGGACCGGCGAGCCCGTCGCCGCGGTGATGGACCGGTGGCGCTCGCTCCGCGATGCCTTCCGCCCCGGATTCGACGCCCTGCAGAAGGCCCACCAGGTCCACGGCACGACGGTCCTCTGGCACCAGGACGTGGCCGCCGGCTGGCACCAGGCCGACGCCGCCGATGGACACGTGACCACCCAGCCCGGACTGATGCTCGCCGTCACCGTCGCCGACTGCGTGCCGGTCTACCTCACGACCCGGGACGGCGCGGCGATCGCGCTGCTCCACGCCGGCTGGCGGGGAACGGCGTCCGGCATCCTCGCGGCGGGCCTCGGGCTGCTCAGGGAGCGTGCGAAAGTCTCTCCGAGCGACGTCGTAATGCATTGTGGCGTAGGGATTTGCGGCGCGTGCTATGAAGTGGGTGACGAGGTCGCGAGGGCGGTGCTTGGCGCAGACGCCGCACCGGGGAAGCAGCGCCTGGATCTCCGCGCCGCGCTGGTCCGTCAGGCGGTGGGGCTCGGCGTATCGGAGGTCTCGGTCTCGCCGCTTTGCACGAGCTGTCATCGGGATCGCTTCATGTCGCACCGGGCATCCGGCGGGAAGGACGGCCGGATGATCGCGTACGTCGGCATTCCGCTGGGCTAGTCCTCACCGAGTAGTTCACCCCGTGATGAAGGAACTCTCAAGCCGATTTCGCGGAGTCTTCGTGTCGGCGGGTGAGTGATGGTGCAGCGGGTCGGGCGCGCGCTCATTGGGGCGAGGTCATGCCTGCCCGTGGTGTTGGCCCCGGGGGCCCGCGATGATCGTGGGAATCGGGTTGGATGTGTGCAGCGTCCGCAGGATGGCGCGGGAGCTGGCCCGCGATGGTGGCGGGTTCCGCGATGAGGTCTTCACACCCCACGAGATAGCCTACTGCGAGACTCGGCATCGGCCGGCGCAGCACTACGCCGCCCGCTTCGCCGCCAAGGAAGCCCTCTTCAAGGCCCTCGACACCGACGCCGGCGACACCGCCCGGTGGCGCGAGGTCGAAGTGCGCATCGGACCCGACGGCCGACGCCGGGTCGTGCTGCATCAGCGGCTGGCGCGCGCCGCCGCCCGCCGCCGGGTGCGGGACATCCACCTCTCCCTCACGCATGACGGCGCGATCGCCATTGCCAACATCGTACTCGAATCCGACGAGCCTGTAACCGCGGAGGTCACTCGTGACGGTCGCTGAGGAGCACGCGCACCGCTCGTGGGCCGACGCCGAGCGCGAGCTCGGCTGGGGCCAGGGCGACCCGACCAATATCGGCTGGTACTGCACCGACCGGATCTGCCGCCAGGGCCGCGCGGGAGCGCTCGCGCTGGTGTGGGAGGATTTCCGCGGCAACGGCCGGACCTTCACCTTCGACGACCTGCGCCGGCGCACCGACGCCGTGGCCCAGTTCCTCCGGAACCTGGGGCTCGGGCCGAGCGACCGCATCTGCCTCTTCATGGATCGCGTGCCCGAGCTGTACATCGGGTTCCTCGCCATCCTCAAGCTGGGCGGCATCGCCCAGCCGTTGTTCTCGGCCTTCGGCGAGGAGTCGCTCCTCACCCGGCTGGCGGATTCCGAGGCGGCGGCCATCCTCACGCAGCGCCGGCACCTCGCGAAGGTGCGGAAGATCCGGGATCGCCTCCCGGCGCTGCGGCGCATCGTGGTGGTGGACGCGGGCACGTCGCCGCTCGAGGCATACGAGGTACCTATGGCGCTCGACGCCCTGCCCGACGTGTCGGGCTTCGAGGTGGCGCACACCACGCCGGAGACGGCGTCGGTCCTGCACTACACGTCGGGCACCACCGGCCAGCCCAAGGGCGCGCTGCACGTCCACCAGTCGCTGATCGCGCAGTACGCCACGTCCCGGGCCGTCCTCGATCTCAAGCCCGACGACATCTACTGGTGCAATGCGGACCCCGGCTGGGTCACCGGCACGTCGTACGGCATCATCGGTCCGTGGGCGTGCGGGGTCACGCAGGTGGTGCTGGACGCCGGGTTCAACGCGGAGCGCTGGTACGCGTTCATCGGCCGGCACCGCGTCACTGTCTGGTACTCGGCGCCCACGGCCATCCGGCTGCTGATGCGCGAGGGCACGGCGCTGGCGCGGCGGTTCGATCTTTCCTCGCTGCGCCACCTGTGCAGCGTGGGCGAGCCCCTCAATCCCGAGGCCGTGGTCTGGTCGGAGGAGGCCTTCGGGCGGCCGTTCCACGACACGTTCTGGCAGACCGAGACGGGCTGCATCGTCATCGCCAACCTGCCGGGCGTGCCGATCAAGCCGGGCTCGATGGGGAAGCCGGTCGCGGGCATCGAAGCCACCGTGCTCGACCCTGCCGGCTTCACCCCGGTGGACGCGCCGGGGCAGGTGGGGCTGATCGCGCTCAGGCCCGGCTGGCCGGCGATGATGCGGACCTACTGGCACAATCCGGCCGCGTACTGCGCCAAGTTCCGCCAGGGATGGTATGTCTGCGGCGACCGCGCGAGCGTCGACGCCGACGGCTACTTCTGGTTCGTCGGACGGGACGACGACGTCATCAACACCGGCGGCCACCTGATCGGTCCGTTCGAGGTGGAGTCGGCGTTGCTCGAGCATCCGGCCGTGGCGGAGTCCGCCGCGGTCGCCAAGCCGGACGCGATCAACATGGAGGTGGTGAAGGCCTTCGTGTGCCTGAAGCCGGGGTACACGGCCGGCGAGGACCTCGAGCTCGAGATCATGAACACCATCCGGCGCAAGCTCTCGCCGCTGGCGATGCCGCAGGAGATCGCGTTCGTCGCCAGGCTCCCCAAGACCCGCAGCGGCAAGATCGTGCGGCGGGTGCTGCGCGCGCAGGAGTGGGGCCAGCCGGTGGGTGACCTGTCCACGCTCATGGAGGAATGACCCGATGGATGACCTTCGACGCGCCATTCGCGACTACGTGGTGAAGGAGTACCTCGAGGAGGGGGACGATCGCACCATCGCCGAGACGACGCCGCTCATCAGCGGCGGCATCGTGGATTCGTTCTCGATGGTGTCGCTGAAGCGGTTCCTGGAGCGGAAGTTCGCGATCCGGATCCCGGACGCCGAGGCGACGCCGGCGGCGTTCGACACCGTGAACGGCATCGCGGAGCTGGTCGAACGGCTCCGGCACCCGGCGGGCACGCCCGCCGCCTGAGGGGGACCCATGGCATTCGCAACGGCGACGAGGGCGCGGTACGCGACCGAGCTGGACGGCATCCGGGCGGCGGGCCTGTTCAAGGAGGAGCGCGTCATCCACGCGCCGCAGGGCGCGGACATCGAGGTCGAGTTCCCCGCCGGCTCGCCGCCCCGGCCGGTGATCAACTTCTGCGCCAACAACTACCTCGGCCTGTCGAGCCACCCCGACGTGATCGCGGCCGCGCACGAGGGGCTCGACCACCGCGGCTACGGGATGAGCTCGGTGCGGTTCATCTGCGGCACCCAGGACATCCACCGGGAGCTGGAACGCCGGCTCAGCGTCTTCCTCGGCATGGAGGACACGCTGCTGTTCCCCTCGTGCATGGACGCCAACGCCGGGGTCTTCGAGGCGCTGCTGAACGATCAGGATGTCATGATCGCGGACCGGCTCGTGCACGCGTCCATCGTGGATGGGATGCGCCTGTGCCGGGCGCAGCAGGACTCCTTCAAACATGCGGACATGGCGCACCTGGAGGAGAAGCTGCAGGAGCACGCCGACAAGCGCATCCGGCTCGTCGTCACCGACGGCGTCTTCTCCATGGACGGGGACATCGCGCGGCTCGACGAGATCGTCGAGCTGGCCGAGCGTTACGACGCGATGGTGCTGGTGGACGAGTCGCACGCCACCGGCTTCATCGGCGCGACGGGGCGCGGCACGCACGAGCACTGCGGCGTCATGGGGCGGGTGGACCTCATCACCACTACGCTCGGCAAGGCGCTGGGCGGGGCGTCCGGCGGGTGCGTGAGCGGCCGCCGCGAGCTGGTGGAGCTCTGCCGCCAGCGCGCGCGGCCCTACCTGTTCTCGAACACCGTGGCGCCCGTCATCGTCGCCGGCGCGCTCAAGGTGCTCGAGCTGTTGTGCGGCTCCACGGAGCGCCGCGACGTGCTGGCCGAGAACGCCCGCGCCTGGCGGCAGCGGCTCACCGAGGCGGGGTTCGTCCTCAAGGCGGGCGAGAGCCCGATCGTCCCGGTGATGCTCTACCACGCGAAGCTCGCGCAGGACTTCGCGCGGGACCTCTTCGCCGAGGGCATCTACGTGGTGGGGTTCTTCTTCCCCGTGGTGCCGAAAGGGCTGGCGCGGATCCGCACCCAGCTCTCGGCGGCGCACCAGCCGCACCACCTCGACCGCGGCATCGAGGCGTTCGTGAAGGTGGGGCGGAAGTACGACATCCTCGGCCGGAGCCGGGAGGAGATCGTCGCGAAGTACGGCCCATGAGGGCGGAGGGGGCCATGAAGACCAGGGAAGGCGTAGCGTGGCAGGCGCAGGTGGAACGACTCGAGCTCGAGGGCTGGGAGGTGGCGTGCCGGCGGGTATGGCTGGTGGAGGCGCGGCGGGGCACCCACATCGAGCAGGCGTTCGCGCCCACGAGGGAAGTCGCCCTCGGTGAAGTGTGTCAGATGACGCTGCTGGACGGCGTCGAGGGATGCCCCTAGCCGGCGGGAGCGGGCCGGCCGCCTAACGATGGTGCGGCGTCAGCTCCCGGAGCCGGTAGCGCTGGATCTTGCCCGTCGCCGTCTTGGGGAGCTCGGGGAGGAAGACCACCCAGCGGGGATACTTGTGTGGCGCCAGGCGGTGCTTCACGGACTCCTTGAGGTCGTGCTCCAGGTCCGCTGAGCCCGCGCCGGCATCCTTCAGCACCACGAACGCCATCGGCTTGGTGAGCTCGTCCGCGTCCTCCGCCCCGACGACGCCAGCCTCGAGGACCGCCGGGTGCTCCACCAGCGCGCTCTCGACCTCGGTGGGCGAGACCCACTGCGCGCTCACCTTGATCATGTCGTCGTTGCGTCCCGCGTACCAATAGAAGCCGTCGGCGTCCCGGGTGTACTTGTCGCCGGTGCGGATCCAGTCGCCCACGACCGTCGCGTTGGTGCGCTCGTGCTGGTTCCAGTACCCGGCGCAGATGCTGTCGCCCTTCACCAAGAGCGCGCCCACGTCGCCCGTCGCGACCTCCCGGTCCTCGTCGTCCACCAGCTTCGCCTCGTAGCCGGGCACCACCGTCCCGCTGCTCCCCGGGCGGACCCGGCCGGGGCGGTTCGAGATGAAGGTGTGGCAGAGCTCGGTGGTGCCGATCCCGTCCACGATCTCGACCCCGAACAGCTCCTTCCATCTCTCGTACAGGGTCTTCGGCAGCGCCTCCCCGGCCGAGGAGCAGAGGCGGACGGAGCCGAGGTCGCACGGCACGCCGTTCTCGACCGCGTGCAGCAGCGCGGCGTAGGCCGTGGGCACGGCGAAGAAGATCGTGGGACGGTGACGCGCGATCAGCTCGAACACCTTGGCCGGCTCGAACCTCCCCGGATAGAGCAGGGAAGAGCCGCCCACGGAGAACGGGAAGTAGAGCGCGTTGCCGAGGCCGTAGGCGAAGAAGAGCTTGGCGACCGAATAGCAGCGGTCGTCCTCGCGGATGCCTAACACATGACGGCCGAAGGCTTCGCAGCAGACGGCCATGTCGTGGTGGAGGTGCATCGCCGCCTTCGGCGTCCCGGTGGTGCCGGACGTGTAGAGCCAGAAGGCGACGTCGTCCTTCGTGGTCGGGGCCGGGTCGAGGTCCGGGGACGCGGACGCGATCAGGTCGTCGTAGCCGATCTCGTCGGTGGAGGGGTCGCCCACGACGATGAGGTTCCTGAGGAACGTGAGCCGGGGCCGCACCGCTTCGATGGACCCGGCGAGCAGGTGGCTCACGATCAGCGTCTCGGCGCGGCTGTCGTTGAGGATGTACGCGTAGTCGTGCGGCTTGAGGAGCGAGTTCATGGGGACCGGCACCGCGCCGATCTTCATCGCGCCCCAGAAGCAGGCCACGAACGCCGGCCCATCGAGGAGGAGCAGACCGACCCGGTCCTCCATCCTGACGCCCAGGCGCAGGAGCGCGTTGCCGACCTGGTTCACCTCGACTTCGACCTCGCCGTACGTGATCTCCTCGCCTTCGCAGACGAGGGCGATCCGGTCGGCGCGTCCCTCCGCGACGTGGCGGTCCACGAAGTGGGCGGCGGCGTTGTACTGACGGGGAAGGTCGAGCGATCCGTTCGGCATGCGGGTCGAATATTCACGGCCGGGCCCTGCGGCGCCAACCGCGCGCCGGACTGGCGCGCGACAGATGCAGCCGATCCCCGCGGACGCATCCGGGAAGCGCGTGGCCTCCTCCCTCTGGCGCACGCTTCCTGTTTCGCGATAGTGTTTGGCACGCGGCCAGCGTTCGGGCGAGGGAGGAGGGTGCGGTGCCGAGTCGGCGGGGCAGAGCGGCGTCCAGGAAGCGGCGCGGAAAGAGCGTGAAGGCGCGCGCGCCGAGCGCGGCCCAATTCGAGCGGATCCTGGCGAACCTCGATGAGATCACCTACGAGGTCGCATCACCCGGTGACCCGATGGCGGGCACCGTCGTGTTCGTGAGCCGGCAGGTGGAGGTGCTGGTCGGGCACCGCCCGGAAGAGTTCAAGCGCGATCCCACGCTGTGGTTCCAGCTCGTGCACCGCGACGACGTGCCGTCGGTCACGCAGGCGACGCGGGAGATGTACGAGAGCCGGCGGCCCGGCACCCGCCGCTATCGCCTCAGACACAGGTCCACGGGGCAGTACCGCTGGATCGAGGATCGCGTCGTGCCGCGGCTTGGCGCCGGGGGGCGCGTCGTCGGTTACTATGGCGCCGCGCGCGACGTAACCGACCGCATCGCCGCCGATGCACACCTGCGGCAGAGCGAGGAACGATTCCGTACCTTCTTCCAGAACATCCCCGAGCCGGCCTATCTCTGGCGGAGAACCGGGGACGACTTCGAGTTGGCGACACACAACACCGCCAGCGTGACGTACACCGATGGTCAAGTCACATCGCTGGTGGGCCGGCGGCTCCGGGACCTGTACGCCGAGCGGCCCGATATCGTAGCTGACGTGGGGAGATGCTTGGCCGAGCAGTCCGTGCTGACGCGCCAGATGCAGTACCGTTTCACGACGGGGAAGGTGGTCGATCTCGAGGTCTGGTACGTCCCGATCCCGCCAGACACGGTGGTCGTACACACCGCGGACGTCACCGAACGAAGGCGGGCGGAGGCGGCGCTGCAAGAAAGCGAGGACCGGTACCGCGACCTGGTGGAGCACAGCCAGGATCTGATCTGCATCCACGACCTGGACGGACTCATTATCTCGATCAACCCCTGGGCCGCGAGGATGCTCGGGTACGAGCCGGCCGAACTGCTGGGGATGAGTGTCCGCGATGCGCTAGCGCCGGAGGTGCGCCACGAATTCGACCAGTACCTCGCGGACATCCGCACAGCGGGCGCCGCCCAGGGGCTGATGCTGATGCAAACTCGCACCGGGGAAAGACGGATCTGGGAGTACCGGAACACGCTGCGCACCGAAGGCGTGGCCGCGCCGGTGGTACGGGGAATGGCGCACGACATCACCGGGCGGAAGAGGGCGGAGGACATGGTTCGGGCTTCCCGCGACCGGCTCCGTGCGCTCGCGGTCGAGCTGCACAACGTGCGCGAAGCGGAGCGGGCGGCGATCGCGCGTGAGATCCACGACGAATTCGGCCAGGTGCTGACCGGCCTCAAGATGGACCTGACGTGGCTGATCGACCGGAGTGCCGCGAGTCCGAAGGACGTGCCGGAACGCATCGGCGCGATGCTGGAGCTGGTGGACCGGAGCGTCGACGCGGTGCGCCGCATGGCTTCGGACCTTCGGCCGGCCGTGCTCGACGACCTGGGGATCGCGGCAGCCATCGAGTGGCTGGCCGAGGACTTCTCGAAACACTCCGGGATCGAGTGCCACTGCGACGTGCTGGCCCTGGAGCCGGCGCTCGGTCCCGACCGCGCGACCGCTGTCTTCCGCATCGCCCAGGAGGCGCTCACAAATGTGGCACGCCACTCGGGTGCGCGCCATGTGGAGATCATCTTCACCGCCACCGACGATGCGGTCAGCCTGAAGGTGCGCGACGACGGCAAGGGGATCAACGAGCGCCAGGTCGCCAGCGTCCGCTCGATCGGTCTCATCGGGATGCGGGAGCGGGCGGGGTCGTTGGGCGGCCGCGTGCACGTCCGGCCGGGGATCGATCGCGGCACCATCGTCACGCTCGAGATGCCAATCAAGGGGCCGAGCCTTCCGGCCGCTGCGCCGTGATCCGCGTCCTCATCGCCGACGATCACCCGGTGGTGCGCGAAGGACTCAAGCGCATCCTCGGCGAGTGGGAGGATATCGCGGTCGTCGGTGAGGCGGCCACCGGGGACGAAGTCCTCGCCGCGCTCCGCACCGCGGCACCGGACGTGCTGCTGCTCGACATCGCGATGCCCGGAACGCGGTTCGTGGACGTCCTGAAGCGGCTCAAGGCCGACTATCCGCGCTTGGCGGTCCTGGTGCTCAGCGTGTACCCGGAGGACCAGTTCGCCTTGCGCGCGTTCCGGGCCGGGGCCCGGGGGTATCTCACCAAGGACCACGCGCCACGGCAGCTGGTGACGGCCATCCGGCACATCCACGGCGGAGGCCGGTTCATCACCCCGACCGCGGCCGAGGGGCTCTTGGTGGAGTTGGAGCGGGGATCGGAGACCGTCGCGCACGACCTCCTCTCCGAGCAGGAGCACGCGGTGCTGCGCGGACTCGTGGCGGGGAAGAGCGTCAAGACGGTCGGCGCGGACATGGACCTCAGCCCCAAGACCGTCAGTACCTACCGGTCTCGCATCCTCAAGAAGCTCGGCCTCGAGTCGAACGCGGACCTCGTGCGTTATGCCATCCGGCATGGTCTGGCGGAGTAGCCCGGAGCACAAGAGCCGACCCGCGCCACCGGCCCGCAAGCCGGCCGTGTCGGCATCCGCCTTCAAGGTTGTAGGCGGAATCGCACACCTCGCCGTCGTCTTCCTCCGCTAGCTCCGATCGTCACGAATCCCCAACGTTGACGACCATAGTCGGGATTCGTCTTGTGCGGTGGAGTTTGCGTGTGGTTGATACGGTGACTGGTGATGCACCTGCCCTTCTCCCGTCCGGCAAGGTGCGCGTCGCGATCGTCGACGACTCCGATATCATCCGCGACCGCCTTGCCCGGACGCTGGGCGAGGGGGAAGGCGTCCGCGTGATCGGCGCGGCGGCCGACGCCCGCGCCGGCGCGGCGCTGGTATGCCGCGAGCGCCCCGACGTGGTCATCCTCGACCTCCGGATGCCGGAAGGCGGCGGATTCCGGCTGCTGGAGGGGATCAGGGACGTCCGCCCTCATCCCACCACGGTCGTCCTCACGAACTTCCCCGACTCGGCGTTTCGGCGGCGCAGCCTCGAGCTGGGCGCGGATTACTTCTTTGATAAGTCCACCGAATTCGAGCGGATCGGGGACGTCGTTCGCGCTCTCCAGGCAAGGAGTCAGATCGTCGGGCTGCCGCGGGCGGGCGGGGCGTGAGGCGGAGTACGCGAGATGTCGACCTGACTCCGGCCCCGACGCCCGGCAAGTCGAAGCGCGCCAAGGTCCGCAACGACCCCGCCGCCGGCAGACAGGCCGAGGACGCCGCTCTGCGCGAACGGGACTTCAGCCGGGCGGCGCTCGAGAGCTTGCCGGGTCTGTTCTATGTCTTCAACGCACAAGGCAGGTTCCTGCGCTGGAACACGGCCCTCGAACGGGTCTCCGGCTACTCTGGTAACGAACTCACCCGCATGTCTCCGCTCGACCTCTTCGGCCAACCGGACAGAGGGATTGTCTCCGAGGCTATCGGGAAGGTGTTCCGCACGGGCGAAGCGACCGTCGAAGGCGACCTGACCTCCAAGGACGGGACCAGGACCCCGCATACCTTCACGGGGAAGCTCATCCAGTTCGACGGTCAGCCCTGCGTGGTCGGCATGGGCATCGATCTCACCGAGCGCCGGCTGGCCGACGAGGCACGGTGGGCGACTGAAGAACGCTACCACTCTTTGTTCGACAACATGCTGGACGGATATGCGCACTGCCGGATTCTCTTGGATCACGACACACCGCACGACTTCATCTATCTCGATGTCAACAAGGCATTCGAACGGTTGACAGGACTCAGGAATGTTGCCGGGAGGAAGGTCAGTGACGTGATCCCGGGCATCAGAGAGTCCAATCCTGAGCTGTTCGACATCTACGGCCGGGTTGCGAGGACCGGCAAGCCCGAAAGGTTTGAGACCTTCGTCAAGGGCTTGGAATCCTGGTTCTCGGTCTCCGCATACTGCCCAGCACCCGAGCACTTCGTCGCCATCTTCACGGACACGACGGCGCGCAGGCATGCCGAGACAACCCTCAGACTGTTTCGGACGCTGGTCGATCGGTCGAATGATGCGATCGAGGTAGTGGACCCCGGGACTGGCCGGTTTCTCGATGTCAACGAGAAAGGCTGCCTGGACCTTGGCTACACTCGCGAGGAGTTTCTGGCCCTGAGCGTCGCAGATATCGATCCGACGGTCGACGAAACGTCGTTCACCAGGATCGCGGCGGAGCTCCGGGTATCTGGCGCCCTGATGTGGGAAGGGATCCACCGACGGAAGAACGGTTCGACATTCCCGGTGGAAGTCAACATCAGGTATGTCCAGCTTGATCGGGACTACCTGGTAACGGTGGTTCGAGACATCACCGACCGCAGGCGGGCGGAGGCGGAACTGCGCCTGCAGAGCGCCGCCCTGAACGCCGCCGCCAACGCCATCGTGATCACCGACCACCGCGGCACGATCGAATGGGTCAACGCGGCGTTCAGCGACAGCACCGGCTACAGCGCTGAGGAAGCCATCGGCCGGAACCCGCGCGACCTCGTCAAGTCGGGCGTCCATGACGAGGCGTTCTACCGGCACCTGTGGGGCACGATTCTCGCCGGAGGAGTCTGGCGCGGCGAGATGATGAACCGTCGCAAGGACGGCACCGTGTACGCTGAGGACCTGACCATCACGCCGGTACGGGACGCCCGTGGCGAGATCGCTCACTTTGTTGCCATCAAACGGGATCTCACGGAGGAGAAGCGCCTCGAGGCGCAGTTCCGCCAGGCCCAGAAGATGGAAGCCATAGGACGACTTGCCGGCGGCGTGGCGCACGACTTCAACAACCTCCTCACCGTGATCGTGGCGGAGTGCGACTACGCCCTGTCGGAACTCGAGGGCGACTCCCCGGTGCGAGACAGCCTGGAAGAGGTCCGGCGCGCCGGCGTCCGGGCGACCGCCCTGACCCGCCAGCTGCTGTCCTTCTCGCGCAAGGAGCCCGCCGACCCGAGCGTCTTCAGTCCGGACGACCTGCTCGCCGACGTGGACAAGATGCTCAAGCGGCTGATCGGCGCGCACATCCAGGTGGTGAGTCGCTCGGGGGCCGAGGGTGGCCGGGTGCGGGCCGATCGCGGGCAGATCGAGCAGGTGCTGATCAACCTCGCGGTGAACGCGGCCGACGCGATGCCCAACGGGGGCACGCTGGCCATCGAGACCGCGAGCGTGGATCTCGATGAGGATTACGCGCGGTCCCACGCAGACGTAACGCCCGGGCCCTACCTGATGCTCGCGGTGAGCGACACGGGAACGGGCATCGCGGACGATGTCAAGGCGCACCTGTTCGAGCCGTTCTACACGACCAAGGAACGGGGGAAGGGGACGGGGCTGGGTCTCGCCACCTGCCACGGCATCGTCAAGCAGTGGGGCGGTCACATCGGGGTCTACAGCGAGGTCGGCATCGGCACGACGATGAAGGCATACTTGCCGCGCGCGGACGAGGCGGCGGTGGACCCAGCGGCGGAGGCCGGCCCCGCGCCACTACACGGCAGCGCGACGATCCTCCTCGTGGAGGATGAGCCTGCGGTGCGACAGGTGGCTGGGCGCATCCTGCGGGGCCAGGGCTACACGGTGCTGGAAGCAGGGGAAGGGGAGCAGGCGCTGCGGCTGCTGGAGCAGCACCAGGAGCAGGTGCACCTGCTGCTCACCGATGTGGTGCTTCCTGGGCTGCGCGGGCGCGAGCTTGCCGAGCGGGTCAGTTCCCTGCGTCCCGGCATCAGGCTGCTCTACATTTCCGGCTACACCGACGACGTCACGACGCGGAACGGGCTGCTGCAGCCGGGGGCGGCACTCCTCCAGAAGCCGTTCACGGCGGAATCGGTCGGGCGCAGGGTGCGCGAGGCTCTGGACACGCCGCGGAGCGGCGCATGACGACCCCGGCGGCGGCCACGGCACCGAGCCCCTCGCGTGAGGCCCTGACGCTCGCGCAGATCGCGGTGCGGTTCATCGGCCTCGTCTTCGTGACCGCGTTGGGCGTGATGCTGGTGTTCGGCCACCTCCTCCCGATCGTGGACCCGATCCTCGACGGCCTGGTGGATTCGCTGCTGCTCGTCTGCGTCGTCACGCCCTTCGTCGTGTCTCTCTTGGCGGAGCGGCGGCGCGCGGAGCACGAGCGTGAAGCGGTGGTCCAGGAACTGCAGAAAGCGCTGGCCGAGGTCAAGACCCTGAGCGGCCTGCTGCCGATCTGCGCCAACTGCAAGAAGATCCGGGACGACGGCGGGTACTGGAACCGGATCGAGGTGTACGCAAGCGACCACTCGGAAGCGGAATGCAGTCATGGCCTCTGCCCCTCTTGCGCGCGGACCCTGTACGGGGCCTTCGCCGACGAGGTCGAGGGCGGCGCCCCGCCGCGCCGCCGGCGCCTTGACCCGCGCGGTCCCCGGCTCTAGCTTACCCCCCGTTCGGCGGGGCTTGGGCTGGGCCCGCCTGTTCCTGGATGTGGGGTTGTCAGCCCCACATTTTGTTTTTTCCGGGGTCCCCGTGGTGGTGGAGCGCCATACCCTCGAACGCGAGCTGTCGAGCCGGGTCGAAGACCTCGGCTTCGAGCTGGTCGAGGTGCGCCACGGAGGGACCGCCCGCAGACCCCACCTCACCGTGCGGATCGACCGGCCGGACAGCTCGCCGGGTCACGGGGTGACCGTGGACGACTGCGCGCTCGTGAGCCGCGCGCTGGAGGCGTGGCTCGACGGCGAGAGCGTGGGCGAGGGGCGGTACATCCTCGAGGTCTCGACGCCGGGCGTGGACCGGCCGCTCAAGCGATTGGCCGAGTGGCGGCGGTTCATGGGCCGGCCGGTGGACCTGCTGGTGCCGCAGTTCGGCGGGCGGTTCCGGGTGACGGCGACCCAGGTGTTCGAGGCGCCGGTGCCCGCGGTGGAGTTGCAGTTCCCGAACGATGTCCGGCGGGTGATCCCGCTGGCGGAGATCAAAGAAGCGCGCCTCGGGTTCGACTGGTAGGCGCGGGAGCCATCAACGATGAGCAGCCGATGAGCAGCACCGAAGTCCTGACGGCGTTCAAGGAGCTGGCGCAGCTCAAGCAGCTCGACCGCAACGAGCTGCGGGAGCTGATCCGTGACGGCGTCTTCGCGGCCCTGGCCAAGAAGTACGGCCCCAACGTCCGCGCCGAGATCGCCATCGACGAGATGAGCGGCCAGATCCGCATCACCGTCCTCAAGGAAGTGGTCGCCGAGGTGGAGGACCCGAGCCGCCAGGTGACGCTGGAAGAGGCGCGCTGGGACGACGAGAACTTCCAGGTCGGCGACGTGCTCGAGACCGACGTGGATTTCTCGGAGTTCGGCCGGACGGCGGTCCAGGCGGCCAAGCAGCGCATCATCCAGCGGGTGCGTGAAGGCGAGCGGGCCCGCATCCGCGAGGAATTCGCGGACCGGGTCGGCGAGCTCCTCTCGGGCGAGGTGCAGCAGATCGAGCGCGGCAAGATCGTGGTGATGCTGGCGCGCTTCCGCGAGGCGGAGGCGATCATCCCGTATCGCGAGCAGAACCACCGCGAGCACTTCCACCAGGGCGACACCATCCGCGCCGTGCTCAAGCGTCTCGAGGAGACGCCCAAGGGCCCGCGCCTCATCCTCTCGCGCGGCGACCCGCTCTTCGTGAAGGCCCTCTTCAAGCTCGAGGTGCCGGAGATCCAGCAGAACATCGTGGACATCCGCGCCACCGCCCGCGAGGTGGGGAGCCGGACCAAGATCGCGGTCTTCAGCCGCGACGACGGGATCGATCCGGTGGGCGCGTGCGTCGGGCTCAAGGGGAGCCGGGTGCAGGCGGTGGTGAACGAGCTGGGCGGCGAGCGCATCGACATCGTGCCGTGGAGCCCCGACCCCGAGCGCTTCGCGCGGCTGGCCCTGGCGCCCGCGCGCGTGGCCCGCGTCTTCTCCGAGCCCGACACCAAGACGGTGCAGGCGATCGTGGACGAGGACCAGCTCTCGCTGGCCATCGGCCGCAACGGGCAGAACGTGCGGCTCGCCTCGGAGCTGACGGGCTGGAAGATCGACCTCTACTCGAGCCGCGAGTGGCTGGAGCGGGGCGGCGAAGGGCCGCTCTTCAATCCGCTGCCGCCGCGTGAGCCGGAAGGCGCGGATGCCGGCGATGTGCCGCTGGCCGAGCTCGGGGGCATCACCCAGGACCTGCTCGCGGTCCTGACGGCGGCGGGCTACCGCACCTTCAACGACGTGCTCGACCTCGAGCGCAGCGACATCGGCGCCATCGCCGGGATGACGCAGGAGATGACGGAGCGGCTCGTCACGCTGATCGACGAGCTCACCACCACCGACGAGGCGTCCGAGGCCAAGGCGGCGACGGGGGCGGACGCACCGGCGGATGACGAGGCGGCGCTCGACGCCGTCGCGCCGGACGCCGAAGCGGCACCGGCGGCGGAACCCGTCGCGCCGGACGCCGAAGCGGCGCCGCCGGCGGAACAGCCCGTGCCGCCGGACGAGCCCGCGGCGTGAAGGACCCGGCCCGCGCCGCGTTAGGCCTCCTGGGTCTCGGCGCGAAGGCCCACCGGCTGGCGATCGGGGTGGACGCCGCGCGCGAGGCGCTGCGGCGTGGCGTCGCGGAGGCGGTGGTGATGCCGAGCGACGCGAGCGAGCGGGCGCGCGAGCGCCTGGTGGCGCTGGCCGGCCACCGGCAGGTGGCGCTCCTCATCGGGCCCGACGCGGAACAACTGGGCGCGGTGCTGGGACGGCCGCCCGTGCATGGGGTGGCGGTGCTGGACAGGCAGTTGGCGCGCGGGTTGCGCGCGCACTTGGCGGTGGAAGACCGCGGGGAGAAGAACAGGTCATGAGTACGCGGGTGCACGATCTGGCGGCCGAGCTCGGCAAGACCAGCGATGAGCTGATGAACCTGCTCCGGGAGATGGACATCTTCGTCCGGAGCCACATGAGCGCGCTCGAAGAGGACAAGATCTCGCGCATCAGGGCGCGGATCGAGCGCGACAAGCGCAAGGCCGTCAAGCCGGAGCCCGCCAAGGGCCGCCGCCGGGTCGCCGCGAAGAAGAAGACCGACGAGGAGGCGCCGGCGCCCGCGCCGGTGGAGGCCCTGAAGCCCAAGCGCCGCCGCCGGACCGCGGCCGAAGTCGCCGCGCAGGAGGCCGAGGCCGCCGCCGTCGCCGCGATCGAAGCCGCCGAGGCGGAGCCCGAGGTCGGCCAGCTCTTCACGGAGGAGCTCGCGCCGGAAGCAGAGCCCGCGGCCCCGGACGTCGAAGCACTCTTCCCGCCCGAGCTCGCCCCGCCGGACTTGACGCCTCCGGTCCCGATGCCGCTCGAGCCGCCGCCCCCCGTGGCGTCCGCCTCCCCCCCGACCGCCTCGGCACCCGCCGGCGCCTCGTCGCACTATGCGCCGCCGCCGCGCCGCGCGCCGTTCATCCCGCCGCGGGTCGAGCGCCCGCAGCCGGCCCGGCCGCGCCCCGTGGCGTCGGCCACGCCGGGCGCCGGCGTGCCGCCGCGCCCCGTGGCCTCCGCAACGCCGGGCGCGCCGCCCGCGGCCGATGACCGCCGCCGCGACAAGAAGAAGCGGAAGAAGGGCAAGAAGTGGCAGGTGGACCAGGAGGCCGTGGCCGAGAACGTGGCCCGCACCCTGGCGTCCATCCGCGGCCCCGCCAAGAAGGGCGTGCGCCGCCGGGAGGACGAGAAGGACGACACCGAAGCGGTGCGGATCGCCGAGGAGAAGGAGCGCGAGAAGACCCTCGTCCACGTCAACGAGTTCATCTCGGTGGCCGAGCTGGCGCAGATCCTGAAGGTGCCGCCCTCGCAGGTCGTGACCTTCGCGTTCAAGGAACTGGGGATGATGGTCACGGTGAACCAGCGGCTCGACTTCGACCAGATCGAGCTGATCTGCTCGGAGTTCGGCTTCCAGGCCGTGCGGGAAGCGGAGTACGTCGCCGAGACGGGCGAGATGGAAGCGGCCGACGCGCCCGAGACCCTGGTGTCGCGTCCGCCCGTCGTCACCATCATGGGCCACGTGGACCACGGCAAGACGTCGCTGCTCGACTTCATCCGCAAGACCAACGTCATCGCGGGCGAGGCGGGCGGCATCACGCAGCACATCGGCGCGTACCACGTCGAGCTCGAGGGCGGCAAGCGCATCACCTTCCTCGACACGCCGGGCCACAAGGCCTTCACCGCGATGCGCGCCCGGGGTGCCCAGGTCACGGACATCGTGGTCCTCGTGGTT
>JBGPHD010000009.1:0-38130 GCA_041484135.1 Gemmatimonadota bacterium | reverse complement strand
GGCGGTCCCCGAAGCCGGGCGCCTTCACGCCGCACACCTTCAGCGTGCCGCGCAGCTTGTTGACCACCAGCGTGGCGAGCGCCTCGCCCTCGATGTCCTCGGCGATGATGAGGAGCGGCTTGCCCATCTGGGCGACCTTCTCCAGGACGGGCAGGAGGTCCTTCATCGCGCCGATCTTCTTGTCGTGGATCAGGATCACCGCGTCCTCGAGCACCGCCTCCATCTTGTCGGGATCGGTGACGAAGTACGGCGAGAGGTAGCCGCGATCGAACTGCATCCCGTCCACCGTCTCGAGCTCGGTCTCGAGCCCCTTGGCCTCCTCGACCGTGATCACCCCGTCCTTGCCGACCTTCTCCATCGCCTCGGCGATGAGCTCGCCGATCTCCCGGTCGTTGTTGGCCGAGATGCTGCCGACCTGGGCGATCTCCTTCTTGCCCTTGGTCGGGACCGACATCCGCTTCAGCTCCTCCACCACCGCCTCGACCGCCGCGTCGATGCCGCGCTTCAGCGCCATCGGGTTGCTGCCGGCCGTGACGTTCTTGAGGCCTTCGCGGAACACGGCCTGCGCGAGCACCGTCGCCGTCGTCGTGCCGTCACCGGCGAGATCGGAGGTCTTGGTCGCGACTTCCTTCACCATCTGCGCGCCCATGTTCTCGATCGCATCCGGCAGCTCGATCTCCTTGGCCACCGTGACGCCGTCCTTGGTGACCGTCGGGTTCCCGAACTTCTTGTCGAGCACGACGTTCCTGCCCTTGGGGCCGAGCGTGACCTTCACCGCTTCGGCCAACTGATCGACGCCCCGCTTGAGCTTGGCGCGCGCGTCGACGCTGAACGTGAGTTCCTTCGCTGGCATGGTGCGTTATCCTCCGGTGCGGATCCCTCAGCCGAGCTTGGCGAGGACGTCCGATTCCTTGATGATGAGAATGCTCTCGTCGTCGATCATGACTTCGGTGCCGCTGTACTTCCCGTACAGCACGCGGTCGCCGACCTTGAGCTCGAGCGGGACCTTCTCGCCCTTCTCATGCCGGCCCGGCCCGACGGCGAGGATCTCGCCCTGCTGCGGCTTCTCCTTGGCGGTGTCGGGGATGAACAGCCCCCCGCGCATCGTCTCCGTCTCCTCGAGCGGACGGATGGCGACGCGGTCCGCCAGGGGGTGGACCTTCGTCTTGGACTTCGTGGCGGTGGCCATATCTGCCAGACCTCCTTGAACGGTTCATGCTGCAGAAATGCTGTTAGCACTCAACACGAGAGAGTGCCAATGCGATGGGGAATAGTAGACCGGTGCATGGGGCAAGTCAAGGACGGGGCGTTGATACTGTAACGGATTACCACGCAGTCACTTACATCATGCTCTACTCACGCATCTCCAGAGACGTTCAGGCGGCGAACGCGAGCAGCACCGCCACGTCCGTTACGGCCCATGCCCCCAGCGCCCTGTACATCCCGCGCTGGTGCTCGGCCGGCTGCATGGCCTCGTGCCGCCGGTACCATGGCACCAGCACCACGAGCCACGCCGCGAGGGCCACCGCGAGCGCGGACCACTGCCAGGGCCGCGCGAACCGCATGGACGCCGCGACGGCGAGGAGAAGGAACGCCACCGCCGTCCCGGCGATCGCGATGACCAGACTTCGCCGCATGCCCAGGAGCAGCGCCAGGGTCCGGTCACCGCGGCGCCGGTCCTCCTCGAACTGATAGAGCTGGGTGAGCGGATACAGCGCCGCGAAGAGCGGGCAGAATGCCAGCAGCACCAGGCCGTGCGCCGCATCCAGGGGCCGGCCCGTCGCGGCCCATCCAGCGTAGGGGGTCAGGGTGCCGAACCCCCACATGTTGATGAGCCAGTCCACGCCGCCCACCGCCTTGAGCCGGAGGGGCGGCACCGAGTACGCCAGGCTCAGCGCGAAGCAGGCCGCGTAGGCACGGACGAAACCGGACGGCAGCGTGAACGCCAGGAGCTGTCCCGCCACGAGCAGCGCCAGCGAGAAGCCGAACAGATGCGCGGGCGGGGACGGTGGCGCATCGAGGTAGCCGATGTCGCCCTCGTCGTTGTCGAAGGCACTGTTGATCGCAAGGGTCCCACCGTTGAGGAGCACGACCCACAGGACGAGCGCCCAGAGCCCCGGACCCAGCCGCTCTCCGCCCGCGGCGGGCCGGAGCCCGACGGCCAGCAGGAAGCCGAGGGCGGTATGGGCCGCCATGATCGGCCATTCGGCGGGCCGGAGGTGCAGGATGTAGGAGAACCGATCGCCGGCCAGGAGCCGGTAGCCGAGGCGTCGCCACGCGTTGCGCGTGCGGGCGTCCGCCGTCACGCCTTCCCCTTCCCCTCCATGAGCTCGGCGGCGATCCGGAGCCCCTGCAGGGTGAGGTCGGGATGCACCTCCTCGATCTCCGAGGAGAACTTCGCGACCAGCGGCGCGAAGCCGCCGGTGGCGATGACCCGGGGGACGTCCCGGGTGGGCCACTCGGCCTTGAGGCGGCGCACCAGGCCGTCCACCGCGTCGGCGGCGCCGAAGACGATCCCGGCGCGGAGGCAGTCCTCGGTCCGGCGGCCTAACGCCTTGGTGGGCGGGCCGAGCTCGACGGCGGAGAGCTTGGCGGCCCGGCGCACCAGGTTCTCGCCGGCGGTCCGGAGTCCCGGCGCGATGATCCCGCCGAGGAAGCGCCCGTCCTTGGTGATGCAGTCGAGCGTGGTGGCGGTGCCGAAGTCCACCACGATGGTGTCGGTGCCGAAGAGGCGGCTCGCGGCGACGGTGTTCACCATCCGGTCCGCGCCCACCGTCTGCGGCTCCTCGACGTCCAGGCGGATCGGCAGCGGCGAGTCGGGGCCGACGATCACCGGCGTGGTGCCGGTCGCGTCGAGCAGGCCGTCGGCGAGCGCGTCGGTCGTGGTCGGCACCACCGAAGCGACGATGCTGCGGTCCACTTCGGTGATGTCGAGGCCCGCCTGGGAGAAGAGCGCGCGCAGCAGCGCCGCCCACTCGTCCGGGGTGCGGTCCGGATGGGTCATGATGCGCCAGCTGCGCTCGAGCTCCGCGGCGGCGAAGAGCCCGATCGTGATCTCGGTATTGCCCACATCAAGCGCGAGGAGCATGGGAGGCAAAGGCTAGGAGGCGAGGACGCGGCGGTCAAGCGCGCCGCCGGGCCCGCGGACCAGGAGGGCGCCGTCCGGCTCGAGGCCCTCCGCCTCCTCCGCGCCCTCGGGGTCAGGCCACGCGACCGCCGCGAAGCGGGCCCGCTCGTCCTGGTCCAGCGCCGCCGGCCGGGCCGCGAGCGCGGCCAGCCGCGGCACGAGGGCCGCCACCACGCCGATCCGCGTCACGCCGGCCGCCAGGTCTCCCAGGGCCACGGCGCGGTCCTTCACGGCCGCGGGCACGGGGCCCCGCACGTTGATCCCCGCACCGACCGCGATCCAGCCGAGGCGGTCCCCCGACCACCGCGCCTCGCAGAGGATCCCGCCGGCCTTCCGCCCCGCGACCACCAGGTCGTTGGGCCACTTGAGGCGCGGCGCCAGCTCGGGCGCCGCCTCGGCGACGGCGTCCACCGTCGCGAGACCCGCCCGGATCGCCAGCGCGCCGCCCAGCGGCGGCACCGCCGGCCGGAGCAGCACGGCGATCCAGACCCCCGCGCCCGCCGGCGAATGCCAGGCCCGGCCCTGCCGGCCCCGTCCCGCGGTCTGCTCGTCGGCGAGCACCACCGCGCCGGAGGGAGCGCCCTCGGCGCCGAGCGCGTGCGCGAGGTCGAGGACGGAGGGGAGGCTCTCGCGTGCGACGACGAGGGGCGCACCGGTCAGCCGCTCGAGGGCTCGCTCGTCCAGGCCGTCGTAGCTCACGCGCGCCGCCGTCCGCTCATCGCGCCAGCAGGCCGACCACCAGCACCGCAGTCCCCGCCGCGATGCGATACCAGCCGAACCCCTCGAACGTGTGGGACCGCACGTACCGCAGCAGCCACCGCACCGCCACGAACGCCGTCACCGCGGAGACGACGATGCCTAACACGAGCATGCGGCCGGGCAGCAGCTCGGCATTCGGATGGCGAAGGTGCGAGACCACCTTCAGCGCTCCCGCCGCGAACAGCGTGGGCACGCCGAGCAGGAAGGTGAACTCGACGGCGACGGGACGGGAGAGCCCCATCACCAGCGCGATGAGGATGGTGGCGCCGGACCGCGAGGTGCCGGGGAAGACCGCGGCGACCAGCTGCGCCAGACCGATGGCCACCGCCATCGCCCAGGTGACCGTGCCGCCGGCGGGGCGCCCGCGCAACCAGCGCTCCACAAGGATGAAGAGCACGCCGCCGACCAGGAGCGCCACGCCCACCGGCGTCGCGGTCTCCGGCAGCGCGAAGTCGAGCGCCTTGAGCGCCAGGCCGCCGACGGCGGTGATGCCGAACGCCGCCGCCAGCTTGAGGAGGTAGTCCCGCGCGGCGGGCGTCCGCCACTCCCGCAGCAGCTCCTTCAGCCGGTCCTTGAAGACCAGGAGCACCGCCGCGGCCGCGCCGCTCTGGATGATGACGAGGAAGGCGTCGGAGTAGCGGTACGGGAACCACTGCTCCGCGATCAGCATGTGCCCGGTCGAGGAGATCGGCAGGAACTCGGTGATCCCCTCGATGATCCCCAGCCAGACGACGACCTGCCACGGCGTCACAAGCGGTCCCACAGGAGCGCGACGAGACCGACGGCCATGGCGGCCTTGAGCGCGGTGCGCGCGCCCTCGAGCCGCTGGCCGAGGAGGCGCACGATGAGGACGGCCACCCCGACATCGAGCGCGATGACGCTGAAGCCGTAGCGCCTTCCGTACCAGCCGGCGAGCCAGGGCGCGAGTGCGACGGGGACGAAGACCACGAGAGCCGCGGCCGCGAGCACGAATCCGGCGTGCGGCCCGAGCGTGATGGGCAAGGTGCGCCGGCCCGCGGCGAGGTCGCCGGGCACGTCCTCGAGGTCCTTCACGATCTCCCGCGCGAAGTGCAGCAGCGCCGCGAGCGCGAAGGGGACGAGGCCGGCGCGCCACCAGCCGATGGCCGCGGCGCCGAAGATGAGCGGGAGGCTCGCGACCGTCGCGACCGCGAGGTTGCCGAGGAGTCCCTGCCGCTTGAGCGCCGGCGAGTAGACGAGCATCACGGCGAGCGCGACCACCGCCATCCCGAAGACCGGCTCGCCCACCCACCAGGCCGCGAACAGGCCGAACCCTCCGCCGACGCCGCCGATCGCGAGCGCCGCGTTCCGGGACACTCTCCCGCTCGGCAGGGGCCGTTCCGGGCGGTTCACGCGGTCCGCCTCGACGTCGTAGAGGTCGTTGGCCGTATTACCCGCCGCGCCCAGGCCGATGGCCGAGGCCATGGCCCAGAGGAGCGGAGCGGAGAATCCCGGCCGGCCGGTCGCGAGGGCACCGCCGATCGCGACCCCCGCGGCGGCGAGAAGGAGGTTCTTCAGGCGGACCAGCTGAGCGGCGCTACCGATCCACGACGGCGGCATACAGCTCTTCGTACTGCGGGACCACGCGCTCCGTGGCGAAGTCCGCCGCCCGGGCACGCGCGGCCGCCGACGCCGCGCGCCAGCGGTCCGCGTCGCCGAGGAGCTCGATGGCCCCGGCCGCGAGCCCGTCCACGTCCCCCACCTCGCCCAGGAACCCGTTGACGCCGTGCTGCACGACCTCGGGCAGGCCGCCGACCCGATGCCCGACCACCGGGACCCCGGTGGCCAGCGCTTCGAGCGCCGACAGCCCGAACGACTCGCTCTGGCTCGGGAGCAGATAGAGATCCGCCCAGCGCAGCACCTCCGCGACGTCCTCCACCTTGCCCATGAACCGCGTGCGTGAGGCAAGGCCGAGCCTCTCCACCTCGCGCTCCGCGGCGTCCTTGTCGGGACCGTCGCCCACCAGGATCAGCCGCGACGGCATGCGGGCGTTCACCCGGTCGAAGATCCGGACGACGTCGAGCAGGCGCTTCACCGGCCGCATGTTCGAGATGTGCATCAGCACCTTCTCTCCCGGCGGGAAGCTCGTGCAGCGTTCCGCGGGCGGGTGGAACACGTCGAGGCTCACGAAGTTCGGGATGACCTCGATCCCGCAGCCGGTGCAGCCGAAGGCGCGGTACGTCTCGTCGCGCAGATAGGTCGACACCGCGGTGACGGCATCCGACTGTTCGATGGAGAACTTCGTGATGGTGAAGTACGACGGGTCCTGCCCGACCAGCGTGATGTCGGTGCCGTGGAGCGTCGTGACGATAGGCAGCAGGCGCTCGTCCGCCAGGAGCTGCTTGGCGAGCCACCCCGAGATGGCGTGGGGGATGGCGTAATGCGCGTGGATGACGTCGAGCTTGGCCTTCACCGCCACCTCGTGCAGCATCACCGCCAGGGCCAGCGAGTACGGCGGGTGCTCGAAGAGCGGATAGGAGCCGATCTTCACTTCATGGAAGGTGACGCGCTCGCTGAACCGGAGCCGGAACGGGAGGGCGTAGGAGATGAAGTGCACCTCGTGCCCGCGCTCCGCGAGCGCGAGCCCCAGCTCGGTGGCGACAGCGCCAGAGCCGCCGTAGGTGGGATAGCACACGATGCCGATGCGCAACGGACGATAGCCTGTGTGATGGTGAGCGTTGAACGTCAGACGCGGGAGGTGCCCTGCTCCTCCTCAAGGAGTGCCGCACGATACCCGGAGAGGACCTCATCCGCCAGCGTTCCTTCGTCCTTCGCGGCGTCGAACGCCGTGACCGGGCCCCTCAGCTGGTGGCGGAACCAGGTCTCCTGCCGCTTGGCGTAGCGCCGGGTCGCCTGGGCGATCGCCCCCGCGAGGCCCGGGGCGGGGATCGCGCCGTCCAGGTGCTGCACGACCTCGCGATACCCCACCCCGGTGAGACCGGGGGCGGATCGCGGGACGCCGCTCCGGAGCAGCGCCCGCACCTCGTCCACCAGACCGGCGGCGAGCATCGCCTCGGTCCGGGCGGCGATGCGCTCGGCCAGGACCGGCCGCGGCAGCGTGAGGTGCGCGTACCACGGCGCCCAGCCTGGCCGCTCCCCGGGCCGGGCGCGTTGCAGGTCCGAGAGCGCGCGGCCCGAGAGGAGCGCCATGGAAGCGGCGCGCGCCGCGCGTTGCACGCCGCCGCCCGTGAACCCGGCGTCCAGCCGAGTAGCCCAGCGCTTGAGCTCACTTGCGGGGAGCCTGGTGAGCGCCGCATCGAGACGCTCGCGGAGAGCCGGATCCACTTCCGGCTCCACGAAGAGGCCATCGAAGAGCGCCCGCAGGTAGAAGCCCGTGCCGCCCACCACCACGGGGAGCCGCCCGCGCATCGCGATGCCCGCGGTCCATCCTGCGGCCTCCCGCGCGAAGCGGCCCGCCGAGTACCGCTCGACAGGCTCCACGAGGTCGAGGCCGTGATACGGCGCCGCGGCGCGCTCGGCGGGACTCGGCTTTGCCGTCCCGATGTCGAGACCGCGATACACCTGCCGCGAGTCGGCGGAGACGATCTCGATGCCGATGAGACGCGCGAGCGCGGTCGCAACGCGCGTCTTGCCGACAGCCGTGGGGCCGATGAGGACGGGGAGGAGAGAGACGTTCAAGAGGAGAAGGCGTTGAAGGTCGAAGAGGAGAGCGGGTTGAACCTCATCGACGGCCGAAGCGGCGTTCCAGCTCGACCAGCGGCAGCTGGACTACGGTCGGCCGGCCGTGCACGTCGTGGGCGGGGAGCGCGCTGGCGAAGAGCCGGCGCACCAGCTCGTCCATCTCCTCACGCGCGAGGGGCTGGCCGGCCTTGATCGCGGCGCGGCACGCGAAGGTCGCCGCGAAACGCTCGAGCCGGTTGGCGAGGCCGCCGAACCGGTCGCCCGCCAGGTCCGCGACCACCTCGCGCAGGCAGCGCTCGGCGTCGAAGCGCGGGTGAGGGGCCGGGGCGGCGTGCACCGCCACACTGCGGCCACCGAACAGCTCCACCTGGTAGCCCAGGCGCTCGAGGAGCTCGCGATTGGCCTCCATCGCGTCGAGCTCCGTGGACGCGAACGTCAGCGTCAGCGGGAAGAGGAGCTTCTGCGAGGCGGCGCCGCCGGACTCGAGCGTCTGCATGGTCCGCTCGTAGAGGATGCGCTCATGGGCCGAATGCTGGTCCACCAGCAGCAGCCCCCGCGCACCTTCGATCACGATGTACGCGTGATGGACCTGCCCCACGATCCTGAGGCCGCTCTCGACCTCGGGCTCCTCGCCCGGGGCGGCGCCGGCGGACTCCCTGACGTCGGGCGTGCTCCCCGCCTCCGTCGCGCCGCTGCCGAAGAGGTCCGACGCGGCGGCGCCGTGCGCCGCCGCGCGCGTCGCATCGTAGCTCGGGACGGGCACCGCACGGTGCTCCCAGGGCAGCGCGCCGCCGGCGGTGAGGGGCGCGGCCGCCACCAGATCGCCCAGCGCGTGGTGCACCGCTTCCTCCACGGCGGCCTCGACCGCATAACGGTCGCGGAACCGGACCTCGAGCTTCGCGGGATGCACGTTGACGTCCACGTCCTCGGGCGGCACGGTCAGCGCCAGCACGAGGCTGGGCCGGCTGCCGGCGGGGATGGTCGCCCGGTAGCCGCGCTCGGCGGCCCGCACCAGGAAGTGGTCGCGGAAGGGGCGGCCATTGACGAGGAGATGGATGCTGCGGCCGCCCGACGCCGCGTTGGCGGGACGCTGGGCCAGCCCCAGGACCCGGATGCCGTGCTGTTCGCGGTCCACCGGCACGAGGGAGCTGGCGAGCGCCTGGCCGAGGAGCTGCGCGACGCGGTCGGCGAGTGAGGGTGCGGGGAGCGCCTCGACGAGGCGATGGCCGTCGCTCACCAGCGTCAGGCCGAGAGAGGGGAGCGCCAGGGCGAGCGTGGTCACGACCTCGGCGCAGGCGCGCGTCTCGCTGCGCGCCGACCGCAGGAACTTGCGGCGCGCCGGCGTATTGTAGAAGAGCGAGCGCACGGTCACGCTGGTGCCCGGCTGGCGCGAGATGTCCTCGACCGTCGTGACCAGGCCGCCCGCGGAGACGAGGCGCGTGCCGACGGGCTCGTCGCTGGTGGCGGTGTCCATCTCGAAGCGCGAGACCGCGGCGATGCTCGGCAGGGCTTCGCCGCGGAAGCCGAAGGTCGCGATGCCGACCAGGTCCTCCGCCGTGCGGACCTTGCTCGTGGCGTGCCGGTCGAGCGCCAGCAGGGCGTCCTCGCGCCCCATCCCTTCTCCGTCGTCGGCCACGCGGATGAGGCTCTTCCCGCCGGCCTCGATCTCGACGGCGATGGCGCGCGCTCCGGCGTCGAGCGCGTTCTCCAGCAGCTCCTTCACGACCGACGCCGGCCGCTCGACCACCTCGCCGGCGGCGATGCGGTTGGCGACGGTGTCGGGGAGGATGGCGATCCGGCGCCGCGCCGTCACGCACGCCTCCGCGCACCGGCCCCGGACCGGGTCATGCCAGCGCCTCGATGGCCGCGGAGCGCAGCTCGGGCGTGCGGTCGTGGCGGTAGCCCTCGACCGCGGCCCGCGCCTCCGGCGTCCCGATGGCGCCTAACGCCCGCAGGGCGGCCGCGCGGACCGCCACCGGGTGGCGCTGGAAGACCCCGCTCACCCCCTTGGCGAGCTCGGCGAGGAGGGCGACGGCGCGCACCTCCTTGAGCTGGCCGAGGGCCGCGAGCAACGGCACCACCACGCCCTCCTCCGTCTCCTCCTTGAGACGCGTCATGATGATCCCGGTCACCGAGCGGTCGCCCATCCAGGTGACACCGCGCGCCGCCTCGATGCGCACGGCCGGGCTCGCGTCGCGGAGCGCGTGGATCACCTGGCGGTTCGCCTCGGGACCCCCGATCCGCACCAGGGCGGCGAGGGCGGCGGCCCGCACGCCGGCATCCGCGTGCATGGCGAGGCCGTCCAGGGCGGGCAGCCCCGCCGGGCTCTCGATCGCGCCGAGGAAGGTGGCGTACGCGCGGGCCGCCTCGGGACGAGACTCGGTCGCGAGCCGTGCCACGATCGGCGCCACCGCCCCCTCGCCCGCGAGCCGCACCACGGCCAGCAGCACGTCACGCTGGGCCTCGCTCTCCACGGTCAGGAAGGAGTCCGCCACCAGCGGGATCACGGGGGCGCCCAGCGCGCCGAGCGCCTGGACCACGGTGTCGCCGTCGTCCGCGGCGAGACGGGCATCCCCGAGGCGGGAGACCAGGGCCGCGATCGTCGCATCGGTGACGCAGGCATCCAGGGCGCGCCTCGCGGCCTCCGCCGCTTCCGGCTCAGCGGAGGCGCGGGAGCCCGCGATGGCGCGGATCGCCCGCGCGACCCCCACCACGTCGTGCCGCGCCGAGAGCTCCCGCGTGACCTCCGCGAGACGCGCGAGCATCCGGGGTGCCTCGCTGGGCACCGCCACCGCCAGCAGCGTCTCCAGGCGCGAGGCCTCGATCTCGGGCGGCAGCGCGTCGGGCCGGAACACCCCGCTGCCGCGGGCGCCGAACGCCGGTGCGTCCGCCTCGGCGGCGCTCGACGCGGCCGCCGCCGCTTTCGACGCCCGCTGCGCGGCGGTCGACTTGCGCACCACCTGCTCGAGCTTGAGGTGCGGGAGCGCCTGCGGCGGATGCGCGCTCACCGCGCCAACGCTCTTGCTCCCGGAGCCGCCCGCCATCCGGATCAGCGCGGCGAACTCGTCGGCGGTCACGCCGGGCCGGACCTCGAGGCCCCGCTGGCCCTGCGCGTACAGCAGTCCGGCCAGCTCCTGGACGGGCGGGTTGCGATGCGCGACCGGCGTGGTGCCGAGGAGGAAACCGGTGGGCGAGATGCGGAGCTCGAGCACGCCGAAGGCGGTGAGCGACGGGAGGGCGGCGGCGAGCTCGGAGAGCGCCTGCTGCACCGAGGGATGCGTCGACGGATAGAACCGGCAGAGGCGGAACGCCTTGCCGACTTCCGCGAGCACCGCCTCGACCGGTCTGGTGTCCATCGCTCAGCGCTTGGTGCGCTCTCCCTTGTCCTCGTGGCGGAATACCCACGTCGCGAGCCGCCACGGCGCGAGGGGATCGGAGGGCTCGATGGCGTTCCACTCCTCGTCGCTCCCCGATCCCCTCGGGCCGGAGGTCCGCTCGCCCGCCTGGTCGAGGATATGGTGCGCGCGCTCGATCCACAGCGCGCAGTTGGCGGCCCGGAGGTCCACCCAGCCGCGCGGCGCCGCGGCCAGCGGATCGCCCTCGGCGGGCGGCACCACCACGGAGGGACCGCGCCGCAGACTCTTCCCGTCGGGGCTCACGATCGGGATGCCGACCGACAGGATCTCCGCGCGCAGCGACGCGTCGCGCTCGAGCAGCTCGGCCGCGGCCTGCCCCACGCGCGCGGCGTCGGCCGCGGCCAGCTGCGACACGCTCGAGAAGAGGCGCGAGAGCACGTACGCCTCGAAGAGCAGCTTGGTGAGCCGGGGCGGCCCCAGCATCTCGAAGGCGATGGACCGGACCCCGGACTGGGCCTCCAGCTGCTGCAGCCGCCGCATCGCCGCGGCGCGGAGGATCCCCGCGCGGTAGGTGGGGCCCGCGGTGGCGCTGTCGAGCGCGGCGATGACGTCCCGCCCCGTGGGCCGGCCCTGGAGCTCCATGACCACGTAGTCGGCGATCTCCTCCGGAGTGATGAACTCCATCTGGCCCAGCGCCGTGATGGTGGCGAACTCCTCGTTCGCGAAGAGCCCGTTCTCACCCATGTTGACGTACACGGACTCCAGCGTGCGCCCGAGCGAGACCCACGGCGCGCTCCCGTCGAAGGCCTTCGCGAGCGGGATGGCCTCGGGACAATCCACCAGCGCGATGGGACGGCCGGCGCGACGGACCGGCCCGAAGGTGATCTCGCGCCACCCGATAGCCGCGGTGGGCTTGATCTCCACCGTGGCCGGGGCATCGGGCGTGCGGCCGAGCAGGTAGAGCAGCAGCGTGTGCGCGCCCGCCACGGCGGACTTCGTGAGGAGCGTGCGCGACGGATGTTCCTCCGAGTGGGTGTACGGGATGTTGAAGCCCATCCCGCCCGTCCCGCTGGTGCCGATCTTCACGTACGACCGGGCGCCGGCGCGCTTGAGCCCTTCCACCAGCACCTGGATGTGGCGGGTGAGCTGGGGGACCGGCTGGGTCAGGATGTGCCGCTCGACCGTGGCCTGGTCCGCCGCGCCGCGCGCCGCGGAGGCGACAAGGTCCTTCGACGAGCGATACACGTCCTGATAGGCGAACGCCGTCGCGGTGTTGATGCAGTCCACGACGGCGTCGGGCTTGTGCTGCGCGAAGAGCTGGACGAGGAAACTCCGCGCCAGCAGCTCCTCGGTGAGATCGCCGAAGATGTCGTCCACCAGCAGGCGACGGTGGGCGGTGTCCTCGAGTAACGCCGCGCGGTCGAGGCGCGCCAGCGTGCCCGGCAGGTACACGTTGCCGTACTCGACCAGGATGGAGATGCCCCCGGCGAGCGGGCGCAGGCTCGCGGCGGCCTCCTCCGTCTCCCCCTGGCTGAGCGCCACGAGGACGATCTGCCGCGGGCGGCAGGCGATGAGCCGGCGGGCGACGGCATGGCCGACGAGCCCGCTCCCGCCCAGGATCATGATGGACGTTCCCTGCAGGTCCATGCCGACGCTTCCCTAGGTCGTGGTGTCCGGCGGCGGCATCCCCACCGCCCGGTAGAGTCCCTGGATCTCGCGGCGGGTGAGCGGCCGCGACCGTCCTGCCGCCAGCGTGCCGAGCACGATCGGGCCGTAACCGGCCCGGACCAGCCGCCTCACGCCCAGTCCGAGCGCGGCGGCCATGCGGCGCACGATGCGCGAACGCCCTTCGGCCAGCGCGATTTCGAGCTCGCCGCCCTGCGCGTCGGGCTTGAACCGCCAGACCTTGGGGCGCGCGGGCTCGTCGTCCTGGACCGGCACCCCGCGGGCGAGGGCTTCGCGGGCCGAAAGGCGTGGCCGACCGGTGACCCAGACCCGGTAGGTGCGCGGGATCCGCCACCGCGGGTGCATCAGCCGTGCGGCCAGCTCACCGTCCGTGGTGAATAGTAGGAGCCCCTCGGACTGGACGTCCAGCCGACCCACCACGACGAGCGAGGCCGGCGCGCCGGGCAGGAGCCCAAAGACGCTGGGGTAGCGCGCCGACGGCGCGCGCGACGTGACGTAGCCGGTGGGCTTGTGGAGGGCCATCCAGGCCGCATCGGGCAGGGTGAGACGGCGCCCGTCCACCGTGACCTGATCGCGGTCCGGGTCCACCGGGTCGCCGGGACCCACGGGCGGCCGGCCGTTGATGGCGACCCGGCCCGCGCGGACCAGGTCCGCCGCGCCGCGCCGCGAGGTCGCGCCCGCCCGCGCGAGGAAACGCGCGAGGCGGATCGCGGTCACGGTCCGGGCTGGGGCGGTCTCAAGGCCACGGCCAGCTCCTCGGTGCGCGGCAGGTCGCCGAGCTGGCCGAGCCCGAGGTGCTCGAGGAAGAGCGGCGTCGAGGCGTACAGCAGCGGGCGGCCCAGGCCCTCGGAGCGTCCCGCCACTTCGATCAGCCCGCGCTCCTGCAGCAGGCGCAGGACGCCGCCCGAGGAGACGCCGCGGATCTCCTCGATCTCCGCGCGGCCGACGGGCTGCCGGTACGCAATGATCGCCAGCACCTCGAGCGCGGCGCCCGACAGCTTGACCGGCCGCGACGCGAAGGCGGCCCGCTCGATGGCCTCGGCGAAGTGCGGGCGGGTGAGGATCTGGTAGCCCTCGGCGATCGCGACGACCTCGACGCCGTGCCCATCGGTGTCGTAGTGGTCCCGCAGCTCCTCCACGGCGCGTCGCCAGTCGGCCTCGGTGGCGTCCGGGTCGAGCACGTGCAGCTCGTCGAGCGCGAGCGGGCGCGGGGCGGCGAAGAGCGCCGCTTCAAGCAGCCTGGTACGCTGGTCCACGATCGATCGAGAAAGGGGTGAAAGGCCGGGGCTGCGTGAGGGTCAGGGTCCCGCGGCGCGCCAGCTCGAGCAGGGCGACGAGCGCCGACAGGACGTCCACGATGCTCGGCGCCGTGCCGAAGAGCTCCCGCCAGCCGAAGGACGCGCGGGTCTCGAGGAGCGCCAGGATCCGCGCGCTCGCTCCCTCGACGTCCAGCGGACGCGGGAGCACGCGGTGGATCACCGGGTCGGGGATCATCGCCAGCACGCGCTCCACCGCCTCGACGAGCTCTTCGATGGTGAAGGCGAGGGGCGGCGGCGGGGCGTCTGGCGCCGCGGGGATGTAGCCGCGGCCGTACCGCTCGGCGCGGCGCCGGGCCGCGCGCTCCAGCCATCCCACCAGCTCGTGGATCTGCTGGTACTCGAGGAGCCGGCGCACCAGCTCGTGCCGCGGATCCTCCCATCCTTCATCATCGCCGCGGCGAGGGAGCAGCATCTGCGCCTTGATGCGCACCAGCCGCGCCGCCATCTCGAGGTACTCGGCCGCCTCGTTCAGGCCCAGGTCGTGGATCACGGCGAGGAACTGGTCGGCGATCCGGGCGATGGGGATGTCCCAGATGTCGATCTCCTCGCGCCGGATCAGATGCAGGAGGAGGTCGAGCGGTCCTGAGAACCGGTCGAGCGTGACGACGAAGCCGCCGTCCTCGGCGGTCATGGCGTTACGGGCCGGGTCCGTCACCGGATCACGGGGCTGCCGAGGTAGGGCACGTGGGCTCGAGGGTCTTTCGGCGTGTGAAGCGAGCAACGTAACGGCGCCCGGAAGGGTTGTCAAAACGCGCGGGCCTGGGTAATCTCAACCCCGTTCAAGAGTTGAAGCGTCGAGGCGCGGCACGCTTCTCGACCCTTCGACTCTTTCGACTTTTCACATCAGGAGCCGTGAGTGCCCAGGATCAAGTCAGCCAAGAAAGCGATGCGTCAGGCGCGCAAGCGGACCCTGCACAATCGCGCCCAGCGCTCGTCCATCAAGACGGCCGTGAAGAAGGCCCGCGCCGAGATGACCCCCGAGACCGTCGCCGAAGCGATCCGCGTCCTGGACCGTGGCGCCCGCAAAGGCCAGATCCACCGCAACGCGGCGGCGCGCAAGAAGTCGCGGCTGGTGAAGAAGCTGCAGTCGAAGCCCTAGAACGCCGACAGCTCGGCCCCGCACTTCTCGCAGTACCACTCCGTCGGCAGGTTCGGCGCGCCGCATTCCCCGCAGACCAGCGCCTTCCCCTCCGCGTGCGCCGTCCGGGCATCCTCCGACTTGCGCCGCGGCTCCGGCTCCACCTTCGCGGCCCGCGGCTCGGCGGCCGGCGCCCGGGAGGGCGCCGGCGGCGGTGAGACCGCCGCGGCCGGCTCGTCCATGATCACCTGCGCATCCGCCGATCGCTCCCCGAGCGCCGACGTCGCGCCCGACCTTCTGGCTCCGGCCGGCGCCGCTTCCGGCGCGGGCGCCTTCTCCTGTTTCGGCGGGACCTTCACCGGCGCCATCGTGGTCGTCACCGACCGGATGAACGCGATCTCGTCGAGCGCCATCTGCGGCGTCCTCTGGGGCGCCTCCTCGGCGGCGGGTGCGCGGGCGGCCCCCGCGTCCGCGGCGGGCCGGGGTGCCGATGGCGCCTCGGCCGCGACCGGCGCAGGGGCCGGGGCCGGGGCCGGGGGCGGCGGCGCGGGGGCCTCCTCCTCGCCGGCGATGAGGTCGATGATCTCCTCGTAACGCTCGATGTCGCGCAGCGAGGCCGCGAGGTCCTTCGCGGCGTCGTCGATGGTGTTCTTGAGACGCGCGTTCAGCTCCTTGAACTCGGCGTCGCCCAGCTCGCCCACCTGCTTGCGCAGCCGCGCTTCCGCCAGCTCGTCCTTCGCCGACTGCTGCTGATGCTCCAGCCCGTCGTGCCGGCCCTGCGCGTCGGCGAGCGCCTGGCGGATCGCGTCGTCGTGCTCGGTGAGCTCCTCCATCACGGCGGTGAGCCGGGTCCGGTAGTCGTTGCGGACCCGTTCCACGACGTGGCCCGGCATCGTCTCGCCGACGCCGCCCTCGAGCTTGGTGAGCCAATCCTGGAAGAGCCGCCGCTGCTCGAGCAGGCGCTCCACCGTCGACGGGTTGGTCCGGCTCTTTCGACTCATGTCACATCTCCCTTTCACCCTGATCGCGCAGCTTCAGCAGCCGCGCCACGTCTTCCGGTCCGAGCGCATCCACCCGGCCGAGCAGCCGGGCGGCGAGCAGGATCCGCGCGGAATGCTCCAGGCTCTCCATCCGGTGCTGCGCCTCCTCGAGCGTGCGGCCCATGGTCACGGCGCCGTGATTGGCGAGCAGCAGCGCGTCGTGGCTCCGGGCATAGGGCGCGACCGCCGCGCCCAGGTCCGGGGTGCCCGGCATGGCGTACGGCACGAGCGGCACCGGGCCCACCTGGACGACCAGCTCCGGGATCACGCCGTCGTCGAGCGTCTTCCCGGCGATGGTGAAGCCGATCACGGTCGGGGGGTGCGCGTGCACCACGGCGACCACGTCCGGCCGCACCTGAAGGATAACCAGGTGCATGCCGAGTTCGGAGCTTGCCTGGTTCGCTCCCCTAACGTGATTCCCGGCGAGGTCCACCTCCACCAGGTCTTCCGGCTTGAGCTCGCCCTTGGCCCGCCCGCTCGGCGTGACCAGCACCCGGTCGCCGCTCAGCCGGACGGCGATGTTGCCGTCGGTCCCCGCCACCAGGCCGAGCTCCATGAGCCGCCGCCCGGTCCGGCAGATGTCCCGCGCCACGCCGAGGTGGTTCACGAGGCGCCGGTCACCGGCCGGGCGCCGCGTCGCCCGAACGATGTACCACCGCGCCCCCGACCAGGGTCCAGCGGACCAGCCCCCGGAGCCGGCGTCCCGCGAACGGCGTGTTGCGGCTCTTGGAGAAGAACGCCGCGGGCTCCACCGTCCACTCGGCCGCGGGATCGAAGACCACGACGTCCGCCGCCGCGCCCGGCGCGAGCGTCCCCGCCGCGAGGTGGGCGATCTCGGCGGGCCGCGTCGCGAGCCGCGCGACCAGCGCGGGGAGCGACAGGATCTTCGGCCCGACCAGCTCCGTGATGGCCACCCCCAGCGCCGTCTCGAGCCCCACCACGCCGAAGGGCGCGTAGTCGAACTCGGCCTCCTTGGCGTCGTAGTGATGCGGCGCGTGGTCGGTGGCGAGGCAGTCGATGGTGCCGTCGGCGAGGCCGGCGCGGAGCGCCTCCACGTCGTGCGACTCCCGGAGGGGCGGGTTCATCTTGGCGTTGGTGTTGTAGCCCTCGCAGCAGGCGTCGGTGAGCGCGATGTGATGGGGCGTCGCCTCCGCCGTCACGCGCACCCCGCGCGACTTGGCCTCGCGGACCATGTTCACGGCGCCGGCCGTGGAGAGGTGCGCGATGTGGACGTGCCCGCCCGTGAGCCCCGCCAGCGCGATGTCGCGCGCCACGATGACGTCCTCGGCGGCGCGCGGGATCCCCTTGAGACCGAGCCGCGTCGAGATCAGCCCCTCGTGCATGGCGCCGCCGGCCGAGAGGGTGTGGTCCTCACAGTGGTCGATCACGGGGATGCCGAAGGTCAGCGCGTATTCGAGCGCGGTACGCATAAGGTGGGCGGTGGCGACCGGCTTCCCGTCGTCGGAGACGGCGACCGCGCCGGCGGCCACCAGCTCGCCCATCTCGGTGAGCTGCTCGCCGCGCTGGCCAAGGGACACGGCGCCGATCGGATAGACGCGGGCGGTGCCGGCGCGCAGCGCCTGGCTGACGATGAACCCCACCGCGGCCTGGTTGTCGGTGACGGGGTCGGTGTTCGGCATGGCGCAGACCGAGGTGAAGCCGCCCGCCACCGCGGCGCGCGCACCCGTGGCGATCGTCTCGACGTCCTCCCGGCCCGGCTCGCGCAGGTGCACGTGCAGGTCCACGAACCCGGGGGCGACCACCAGGCCCTTGGCCTCGATCACTTCGGCCCCGTCGGGCGTGCCGAGCGCGCGGCCCACGGCCGTGACCCTGCCGTCCGCGAGGAGCACGTCGGCCGTTTCGTCGCGCTGGGACGCGGGGTCGATCACCCGCCCGCCGCGGATCAGGACCGGCCTCATCGTTCGCCTCCGCCCTTGGCCGCTTCCGCCAGCTCGGGCCGGCCCCCCGCGAGCAGGTACAGGACGGCCATTCTCACCGCGACACCGTTGGTCACCTGGTCCAGGATGACCGAGTGCGGACCATCCGCCACCCGGGAGTCGATCTCCACGCCGCGGTTCATGGGTCCCGGGTGCAGGATGAGGAGGTCATGCGGCGCGCGCGCCAGCCGCTCTTCGGTGACGCCGAAGACCCGGTAGTACTCGCGCAGCGAAGGGACGTATCCGGACTGCATGCGCTCGAGCTGGAGCCGCAGCACGTTCAGCACGTCGGCCCATTCGATCGCTTCCTCGATGCGGCGGAAGACCCGGACACCCAGGGCGCCGATGCCCAGCGGGAGCAGGCTCTGCGGTCCGCAGACCGCCACCTCGGCGCCCAGCTTGAGCAGACCCCAGATGTTGGACCGCGCCACCCGCGAATGGAGCACGTCGCCCACGATGCAGACCTTCGCGCCCGCGATGGGCCGATGATCGCGGATGGTGAGGAGGTCGAGGAGCGCCTGGGTCGGGTGCTCGTGCATGCCGTCGCCGGCGTTGACGACGTTGGACTGGATGCGGTCGGCCAGGAACTTCGCGGCGCCGCTGGCCGCGTGGCGGATCACCACCATGTCGATGCGCATCGCCTCGAGGTTCCGCGCCGTGTCCACCAGCGTCTCGCCCTTCTGCACCGAGGAGGCCGCGGTCGCCACGTTCACGGTGTCCGCCGACAGCCGCTTCTCGGCGAACTCGAAGCTGATGCGCGTCCGGGTCGAGGCCTCGAAGAAGAGATTGACGATCGTCTTGCCCCGGAGCACGGGGACCTTCTTGATGGCCCGCTCGGAGATCTCCTTGAAGGGCTCGGCGGTATCGAGGATGAGGCGGAGGTCTTCGGCGGACAGGGGTTCGAGCCCCAGGAGGTCCTTCCCCAGGGCCGGACTCACACACCCGCCCGAACGCCGCGGACGACTTCCACGGCATCACGTCCGTCCAGCTCCTTCACGAACACCTCCACGCGGTCCTCGGGGCCCGTGGGCACCGTCACGCCGACGACGTCGGCCTGGATCGGCAGCTCGCGACCGCCGCGGTCCACCAGCACCGCGAGGCCGATGCGCGCCGGCCGCCCGAAGTCCGCCAGCTCGTCCAGCGCCGCCCGCACCGTCCGGCCGGTGAAGAGCACGTCGTCCACGATCCACGCGTGCCGGCCGTCCAGGTCCACCGGCAGGTGGGTCGGCCCCACCAGCGGGCGCGGCCCGACCGCCTCGAGGTCGTCGCGGTAGAGCGTGATGTCGAGCGCGCCGCGCGGCACGTCCGCGCCGGTGAGCCCGCGCGCCGCGACCGACAGGCGCGCCGCCAGCTCGACGCCGCGCCGCTGCACGCCGATGAACACCAGGAGCTTGGGATCGGGGGTCACCGCGACGATCTGCTGCGCCATCTGCAACAACACCGCCGACAGGGCCTGGTCGGTCAGGAGCAGCTGGCGTCCGGCGGTCGGCATATTGAACATCAAAGTTACGACGGCGACGCACCGGAATCAACGCGAACACGGACGGATGGGGTGGGATTCGAACCCACGAGACCCTTTTTGGGTCCACACGCTCTCCAGGCGTGCGCCTTAAACCGCTCGGCCACCCATCCCAAGAGACAGGCAATAGGCAATAGGCAATAGCGGCCGAGCCGAGCGTCGCCCACTGCCATTGCCTATTGCCTCTTGCCTATTGCCTCTTCTTTCAGCGGACAGGGTGAGATTCGAACTCACGAGACCCTTACGAGCCTACCGGTTTTCGAGACCGGCGCCTTCAACCACTCGGCCACCTGTCCAGCGGCGCCGAAAGCTAGGCCGGGACGGGCCCTCTTTCAACCGCCATGATCCGGCGTAGATTGGACCGGATACCCATGACTCGCCGCGCCCGATACACCCTGGACGTCGCGGCTATCGCCGCCGCGTACCTTGCGCTCGCGCGCCTGGGCCTCTTCCTCACCCTTCCCGGCACCAACGTCAGCTTCGTATGGCTCCCCGCCGGCGTCGCCCTCGCCGCGCTCTGGATCTTCGGCACTTCGCGCTGGCCCGCGATCGCCATCGGCGAGCTGACGCTGATGCTCTCACTGGGCTACCGCCTCGATGTCGGGCTCGTCGCGGGGACGGCGAATGCCATCCAGGCCCTCGTCGGCGTCTATCTCCTGCGGCACGTCGTGCACCTCGACCGCGCCATGGAGCGCCTCCGGGATGTGATCGGCGTCGCCGTCACGGCGCTGGTCAGCGCCGCGCTCGGGGCGACGATCGCGGTGACGGGTTTCGGCGTCATCGGCCGGTTCCCCTGGCAGAGTTTCGCCGGCGTCTGGCGAGGCTGGTGGCTGGGCGACGTCATCGGGATCATCCTCCTGACACCGGCCCTCATGACCTGGTGGGCGCGCCCAGGGTTCTCCGTGCGCCCCTCCCGGATCGCCGAGGCCGTGGCCCTCGGCACGTCGCTAGCCGCCGTTTCCTTCGTGGTCTTCGCCAAGGACATGACGACGCTGGGGCGCGTGCCCACCTTCGCGACCTTTCCGCTGCTCACCTGGGCCGCCCTGCGGTTCCAGCAGCGCGGGGCGACGACCGCGCTCCTGCTGGTCTCGGCGTTCGCGATCTGGGGAACCGCGCACGGTGTGGGGTCGCTCGCGCGCCCGACCGCCATGCAGAGCCTCTTCAACCTGGATGCCTACCTGATGGTGGCCGCGCTCACGACCATGCTGCTCGCCGCCGTCGTGGCCGAGCGTGTCGGCATGACGGTCACGCTCCGCGCGAGCGAAGCGCGCGCGAAGGAGGAGCGAGAGCGCTTCCGAGCCCTGGTCGAGCTCGGCTCTGACATCATCGCGATGACGGACAAGTACTCGGTGGTGACGTACATCAGCCCCTCGGTGACGAGGGTCCTCGGCTACACCCCCGAAGAGCTAATCGGGCAACCGGGACTCGCGTTCGTGCATCCCGATGACAGCGCGCCGGCGAAGGCGCACCTCGAGGCGGTCCTGCACCAGCCCGGCGCGACCCGGGCCGAGACGCTGCGCGCCCGGCACACTGACGGCACCTGGCGCTACCTCGAAGTGGTCACGGCCAACCGGCTCGACGAGCCGTCGGTGGGCGCGCTCGTCTCCAACTTCCGGGACCTCACCGACCGCCGGCGGCTCGAGGAGCAGTTGCTCGCCTCGCAGCGCATGGAGGCGGTCGGCCGGCTGGCGGGCGGCGTCGCGCACGACTTCAACAACATCCTCACGGCCATCCTCGGCCACGCCGAGCTGCTGCGTGAGGTGGTGGAGGCCGAGGGACCCGCCGCCGAAGAGCTCCAGGAGATCCGGGTGGCCGCCACGCGCGCGACCATGCTGACCCAGCAGCTCCTGGCGTTCAGCCGCAAGCAGATCCTCCAGCCGAAGGTCCTGGACGTCAACGCCCTGATGAGCGACCTGGAGAAGATGCTGCGGCGGCTGATCGGCGAGGACGTGGCCCTGGAGACCCGCTTCGACCCCGCCGTGGACCGGATCCGCGCCGACCGGAGTCAGCTCGAGCGGGCGATCGTCAACCTGGTGCTCAACGCGCGGGATGCGATGCCCGAGGGCGGGCGCGTGACCCTCGCCACGGCCAACGAGGAGCTGGCCATCGAGACGGCCACCACCGAGACCCCGGCGCGCGGGCCCGGACGCTACGTCATGCTCGCCGTCACGGATACCGGTGTCGGGATGGACGCCGACGTCCAGGCCCATCTGTTCGAGCCCTTCTACACGACCAAGGAGCGCGGCAAGGGCACCGGGCTCGGCCTCGCCACGGTGTACGGGATGGTGCGGCAGAGCGGCGGGCACGTCACGGTCGAGTCCGCGCCGGGGAAGGGTTCGACGTTCCGGGTCTACCTGCCCGCCGTGCAGGCGGCGGTCGAGGTCACGCCGTCGCACGGGGTCGCGCCCCTGCACCGTGGATCGGAGACCATCCTGCTCGTCGAGGACGACCCCTCGGTGCGATCGGTCGCGCGGCGGGTCCTCACCCGGTTCGGGTACACGGTGATCGAGGCGGTGGACGGGGCCTCGGCGCTCCAGCAGGCCCGCGAGCATGTGGGGAGGATCCATCTCCTGCTCACCGACATCATCATGCCCGGGATGAACGGCCGGCGCGTGGCCGAGGAGGTCGGGTTCGTGCGCCCGGACCTCAAGCTGCTCTTCATGTCCGGCTATACTGACGACGCGATCGTGCACCACGGCGTGGTGGACGCCGGCATCCCGTTCCTGCAGAAACCCTTCACAGTGGACGAGTTGGCGGGCAAGGTGCGCGAGGTCCTCGACGCGTAGCGCCCTCCCGCGCCGCCGGTCTCTTCCAAGCACGCTGACATTTCCCGACACCGCTCCTGCACGAGCGCCCGAGACGAGCATCCGGCTCGCCTTTCGCGCCGCGTGCGCCGCGTCACACTCCGGCCTGAAACGCGTGCGCAACGGGTCGAAATGGGACCGAGATGGGACGATGACGCACCGGCGCCGCCGGGACCGGCGCCGGAATGGAAGTTGCCCCTCCTCTCGCTGTCTCGCGCGCCGCCGAACGGCGGCGTGCCGTCAGTTCATTGCCGAGGGGGGAATCACATGAGGAACGTCCGGTGGGTGGCCATTCCGTTGCTGGTGGGGATCGCCGCTCTCAGTGGCTGCAAGAAGGACTCGACCTCCGCGGGCGGGCCGATCAGCTGCTCGCTCTCCGATCCGGTGTGCCCGCCGGCCGGTCTCTCGGCCGGATTCTCGGGCGTCACGGGAGCGCCCACCATCGCGCCGTCCGGCGCCCCGACCACCGTCTCCGTGAGCAACTCGTCGTACGGCGTCACCGGCGCCACCAACTCCACCACCAACGGGGTGTGGCTGCTCGTCACGGGGAATACGCTCAGGGCCTGGGGCGTGCTCGCGATCAGCGGCGGGACCTTCACCGGTGACATCCCGCTCTTCTGCGGCGCCCAGGGCATCATCTATTCGTTCAACAACGGCTCGGGCCGCTCGTACTACCTCGTCAACGTGACACTCACCGCGTGCACGACGGCCTCCTTCCGCGTCCAGCTGACGTGGAACACCGGCCCCAGCAGCGACATGGACCTCCACCTGCTTCGGCCCGGCGGCAGCACCAACACGGGCAATGACTGCTACTACGCCAACTGCCAGGTGACCGGTCTGGAGTGGGGCGTCGTCGGCGCCGCCGGCGATCCCATCCTCGATGTGGACGACACCGAGGGGTACGGGCCGGAGAACATCTTCATTACATCGGGGGCGGAGGCGGGCCAGTACCGGATCGTGGTCCGCAACTTCGATGACACGCCGAGCACCATCTGCACGGTGAAGATCTTCTTCAACGACATCGAGGCCGCGCGCTATACGTCGGTGGCGCTCGACAGTCCGAACAACACCTACTGGGAGGTCGCGAAGGTCGTGGTCGCCACCCAGCAGATCACGACGGTGAACGCCTACTCCTCCAGCGCGCCGGTCGCTGCCGGGGTAGCCGCGGGCCCGGCGGCCTCGGTCAAGTAGTCCCTTCCCTCCCTCACACGACGGGGGGCGTGCACCGCGCGCCCCCCGTTGCTTTCAAGCGGCAGCGCCCCCAAGCCGGTCAGCGCCGCGCCGCGAAGAAGGCGCGTAGCAGCTCGGCGCACTCCGGTTCCTGGACCCCGCCCTCCACCTCGCACCGGTGATTGAGCTGCGGATGCCGCAGCAGGTCGTGCAACGATCCCGCCATCCCGGCCTTCGGGTCCCACGCCCCGAACACCACGCGCGGCACGCGCGCCAGCACGAGCGCGCCGCTGCACATCGCGCACGGCTCGAGCGTCACGTAGAGCGTGCAGCCCGCGAAGGCCTCGGGCCCCGTCAACCCGGTGGCGCGCGCCGCCGCCAGACAGTCCAGCTCGGCGTGACGCAGCGGATCGCCGGACTCCCGCATGCGGTTGCGGCCGCGCGCCAGGATCTCCCCCTCGCGCATCAGCACCGCGCCGACCGGCACTTCCCCGGCGGCCGCGGCGGCCTGCGCCTCTTCCAGCGCGAGCCGCACCCCGTGCGCGTTCTGGCCCGACTGCCTATGCCCTTGCCAGCTCACCGGCGCTCCGGCTGAAGACCAGCGCGGTCCCGGACGGCGCCCGGTCCACGCGCACCACGTCCCCCTCGGCGTACCGGCCCTCGAGCACGGCCAGGGCGAGCGGGTTCTGGAGCAGCCGCTGGATGGCGCGCTTCAGGGGCCGCGCCCCGAAGACCGGATCGTACCCGTCGGTCGCGATGAGGCGCTTGGCTTCCGGCGTCACCTCGAGGCCGAGCTTCTTCTCGAGGAGGAGCGCCGCCGCGCGCGCCAGCTGGAGGTCCACGATCCGCTCCAGGGACTCCGGGCCTAACGGCCGGAAGATGACGGTATCGTCCACCCGGTTCAGGAACTCGGGCCGGAAGTGCTGTCGCAGCGCCTCCATCACCCGCGTCTCGACCTCCTCCCAGTTGCCGGTGCCCAGCTCCAGGATCCACTGCCCCCCGAGGTTCGACGTCATGATGATGACCGTGTTCCGGAAATCCACCACGCGCCCGTGCGCGTCGGTGAGGCGCCCGTCGTCGAGGATCTGGAGCAGCGCGTTGAACACGTCCGGATGCGCCTTCTCGATCTCGTCGAAGAGCACCACGCTGTAGGGCCGCCGGCGCACCGCCTCGGTGAGCTGGCCCCCCTCCTCGTATCCCACGTAGCCCGGCGGCGCGCCGATCATCCGCGCCACCGCGTGCTTCTCCATGTACTCCGACATGTCGAGCCGCACCAGCGCCCGCTCGTCGTCGAAGAGGAACGCCGCCAGCGCCCGGGCCGTCTCCGTCTTCCCCACGCCTGTCGGGCCGAGGAAGATGAACGAGCCGGTGGGCCGGTGCGGATCCGAGAGGCCCGCGCGCGATCTGCGCACCGCGTTGGACACGGCCGCTACCGCCTCGGCCTGGCCTATCACCCGCGCACCAAGGTGGTCCTCGAGCTTCGCCAGCCGCTCCTTCTCGGACTCCAGCATCCGCGTCACGGGGATGCCGGTCCAGCGCGCCACGATCTCCGCCACGTCCTCCGCGTCCACTTCCTCCTTGAGGTACTGCCCCGTCTTCTGCAGCTCGGCGAGCTTCCCCTCGGCCTCCTTGAGCTCGCGCTCGATCCCCGGCGCCGCGCCGTAGGTGAGTTCGGCCGCCTTGGCCAGGTCGCCCTTGCGGGTCGCCTGCTCCGCTTCGGCCTTGAGCGACTCGGTCTTCGCCTTGAGGTCGCGGATCCTCTGGATGGCTTCCTTCTCCGCCTGCCAGCGCACCTTCATCGCGCTCGAGCGCTCGCGCGATTCCGCCAGGTCCTTCTCCAGCGCGGAGAGCCGCTGGCGGCTCGCCTTGTCCTTCTCCTTGGCGAGCGCCGCCTTCTCGATCGTGAGCTGCACGATGCGGCGCTCCACCTCGTCGATCTCCACCGGGAGCGAGTCGATCTCGATGCGCAGCCGCGAGGCCGCCTCGTCGATGAGGTCGATGGCCTTGTCGGGGAGGAACCGGTCGCCGATGTAGCGGTCGGACAGCGTGGCCGCCGCCACGATCGCCGGGTCCGTGATGCGGACGCCGTGGTGGACTTCGTAGCGCTCCTTGAGGCCGCGGAGGATCGCGATGGTGTCCGCCACCGACGGCTCGCCCACGAAGATCGGCTGGAACCGGCGCTCCAAGGCCGCGTCCTTCACGATGTGCTTGCGGTACTCGTCCAGCGTGGTCGCGCCGACGACGTGCAGCTCGCCGCGCGCCAGGAGCGGCTTCAGCATGTTGGCCGCGTCCACCGCGCCCTCGGCGGCGCCGGCCCCGACGATGGTGTGCAACTCGTCGATGAAGACGATGAACAGCCCTTCGCCCGCGGTGATCTCCTTGAGGACCGACTTCAGCCGCTCCTCGAATTCGCCGCGGTACTTGGTGCCCGCCACCAGCATGCCGATGTCGAGCGCCACCAGCCGCTTCTGCTTCAGCGACTCGGGGACGTCACCGTTGACGATGCGCTGGGCGAGGCCCTCGACGATGGCGGTCTTCCCCACGCCCGGCTCGCCGATCAGGACCGGGTTGTTCTTGGTGCGCCGCGACAGCACCTGCACCACGCGCCGGACCTCTTCGTCCCGGCCGATCACCGGATCCAGCTTCCCGGCGCGCGCCGCCTCGGTGAGGTCCCGCGTGAAGCGCTCCAGCGCCTGGTACTTCTGCTCCGGATGCTGGTCCGTCACCCGGTGCGACCCGCGCACCGAGGCGAGCGCCTCGAGCAGGTCCTCGCGGCTCACCCCCTCCGCGCTCATCAGCTGGCGGGCCGTCGTGCCCTTGGTCGCGCACAACGCCACCACCAGGTGCTCGGTGGAGACGTAGTCGTCGCCCAGCGCCTGCGCCTCCGCTTCCGCCTTGTCGAGCGCGTCGAGCAACTCGCGCGCGAAGGTGGGATCCCCGCCACCCGACTGCTTCGGGAAGCGGTCCAGCTCGCGCGCCACGTCCGCCTTGAGGCGCGCCACGTTCAGCCCGACCTTGTTGAGGAGCGGAGCGACGATCCCCTCGTCCTGGTCGAGGAGTGCCGCGAGGAGGTGTGCGTCGTTGACGACGGGGTTGCCGCGGGTGCGCGCCAGGGCGCGCGCCGCCTCCATCGCCTCCGCGCTCTTGATCGTCAGCTTCTCGAAGTTCGCCATTGCAGACCTTGCCAAAGCAACCGCTGTGCCGCCACGCGCGTGCCACCGTGACCGAGAATCTGCCGCGCTGACACCAAAACGCAACGCGCCGGCCTTGAGGGCCGGCGCGTTGGTCGCGATGCCGTTGGGCGCCGCTACAGCCCCGCCACCCGGTAGCGGGGGGTCCCCGACGACCTTTCCGAATCGGCGATCACCGAACGATCGCGACGGAATTCGTGCCGGCCGGCTCGACGGGAGCGCTGGGTGTCACGGAGACCGTCGCCTTGGTGCTGACGCCGTGCAGCCCGATCTCTACGACATTGTTCGTGCCGGCTGGTCCAGCAGCGAATGCGATGGCGCCCCACGCTCTGATGTCCGGTCCCTGGTTTCCAGAGATGCGAGTGCCCCACATCGTTACCCGGAGCGTGTTGTTCGACGCGCGGTCGCCCGCATCGGTTCGGGCCCCAACCGCATAGAATCCTGCGGGTTCTTCGGGCGGAGTGAGCGGAGGAAGGGTACCCGAGTTGTTCTGGACACTGCTGCCGATCGCTTCGAACGTCAGGAGATTCCCGTCAGCGCGAGCAGTGGCGCCCATGGTCGCACCGGCGTTCAAGACACAGCCGATGCCGTTGCCATCGAACCGGTCGGCCGTTGACCGAATCGCGATGCTCGCGAGGCTCGTGCTGAAGTTTGCGGCCAGGCACCCGATCAGGTTGCCGTGGGCGTCGTTTCCAGTGAGCGTCGCTCGGATGACGGCTCCGGTCGCGCCCTGCCCATTGATGATGCGTACCCCTTGCCCCAGCCCGAACACGTTGCCGACGAGCACATTGTTCACGAGCTCGGCTTCGAGCACGCGTCCGGCGCTCGCCGGACCCAGATTGCGAATGTCAACCCCTCGCTGGCCGCCCTCAGCGATCACGTGCGCGATGCGAATTCGAGCCACCCCCGGCACCGGCGACACCAGATCGGTTTCAATGGCGGCCATAGCATCGGCGCCTCCTCGGACGGTGAGCCATTCGATCGTGTTGCTGCCCTTTCCCATTCTTATGGCGCCGGTACGGAATGGTGGGATGGAGAACGAGTTGGCCGGAAGTCCCAAGGCGTCGATGACGACCAGCTCAGGATGCCCGGGTTGGCCGACCAGTTCCATGTCCGGTTGCAGTTCGAGGCGACCACCGTTGGGCTCGCTGGATTTCAGCACGTAGTCGCCGGCCGCAAGCACGACGCGCATTCCGGCGTTGTCGGGGTCGTTCACGGCGGCATAAAGCTGATCCACACTTGATACCTGGAGCTGGTGCCCGGCAGACACCTGAAAGATCGGCGGGCCGAGGGCCGACGGCGACCCGTCCGAGCAAGCTGCCAGGATGATCACGACTGCGTAGACGATGGGGCGCTGATGACGATGCGACACGTTGCCTCCGTGACAGTCCATTGAAGACTGGTGGTCCGAAGCTAGGGCGTGCTTTTCGGCGGGTCGCGGTGCGATGCGACGGGCACGCAACGGCCAAAGGCCCGGTTACCGTTGCCCAGAGACCGTGAGGGGCACGGGATTGCCTTACGGCGCCGGGTCCACTCCCGGATGATAGAGCGAGCGAATCCGCTGCGCGCGGAAGATGTAGCCGGGATTGCCCTCGATTCTCCACACCACCTGGTCCGCCGCGTCGTACTCCTCCACCCGCCCACCGTTGCCGTACGCCACCAGGGTGCGCCCTCCCGGCAGCTCCTGCGTCGTACCGCCCAGCTGCGCCGTCACCGCGGGGCTCGACGCGTACGACGCGAGCAACTGCGCGGCGTGCTGCGACGCGTCGAGCCGGTAGCGCTCGGCTCGGCTGGCCTGGGGATCCCCGAGGTTGTCGAGCAACAGCAGGTCGCCCGCGCCGGTCAACCGCAGGCCATGCTGCCGCGCGAAGGCCGGCATGGGCGTGCCCGTGAAGGTGAACTGGTTCCGCAGTCCGCCCAGGCGCCACAGGACGTCGCCCGTCCGCGTGTCGATCTTCGTGATCTCGCTGAGGCTGCGGAACGACACGAGCAGATTCCCGTCGGTATCCAGCACCAACGCGTTGCCGTGGGTCCAGTTGACGAGCGCGCCCGCGCGGCTCGCCGCATCCACGTCGGTGATCGCGAAGTGGTCGAAGGGGCTCCACTGAAAGAGGAGTTCGCCGCTCGCGCTCACGTGCTGGATGACCGTGCCGGTCACCTGCGCGTTCGTCAGGCCGCCCACGCCGGAGAGATCCAGCGTCCGCGTCTCGTCGCACATGATCCAGTACGAGCCGTCGTCCAGGGCGATGAGGTCGTGGAAGCGAGCGAGCAGGCCGCCCGCACAGTTGAAGGTGCGCGTCACGTTGCCCAGCGCATCCAGCTCGATCCAGGGCTCGCGGTCGTTGGGGTCGGGGGTGGGCGGACGGACCGTGTAGCGTCCGGTCGGCTGGACCTGGAAGTTGAGGCCCGGCCCATCGGTGAAGCCCCGGTACCACACCACCCGGCCGGTGTTGTCGATCACCAAGCCATAGCGGCCGGCGGCGAATACCACGAAGCCCGGCGAGGGGTCCGTGCCGCCCGCGACAAAGCCGGGCAAGTCGGAGGGGAGCGTGTCGGTGGTCAGCGCGAGCGGTTCGCCGACCACGGAACCGCCCTTGCCGTACGCGATGGCGCGCAACTCGTAAGGGCGGGCCGGGAGCAGGCCGAGTACCGGGATGTCCGCCGAGTCGTCGAGTACCGGTACGGCCGGCGTCAGGCTGTCAGCCGGCTCCGCGCCGGCGAGACGGAAGCGCACGGCGACGCTGTCCGCGTGCTCCACCCGGACGGACACCACGGCGCCCAGGGCCTGGTAACGGCCCGGAGTGACCCACGCGGCGACGATCGCCGGCAAGGGCGGCGGCAGCGCGGTCGGTAGCGACGCGGTCGGCGGCGCGTCCACGCAGGCGGCCAGCGCCATGGCCATGACGGCCGCGGCGCGGCGCACCCCTCGCGCGTCAGCGGCGCCAGGCCGGATTGTACTCATAGCCGCTGGTGATCACCCGGGTGTCGGTGCCGTCCGGCCGTACGGCCTGGATGCCGGCGGCATAGCAGCCGTAATACCAGTCGCAGGCCTGCGCCGTGAATGCGATCCAGCGTCCGTCCGGCGACCAAGTGGGGCCGGTCTCGGCCGCCGCCGATCCCGACGTCAACCGGGTCACCCCCGACCCGTCCGCGTTCATCACGTACAGATCGTAGTCGCAGGTATAGTAGTCGCAGCCCACGAACCGCGAGAACGCGATCTTGGTGCCGTCAGGAGACCAGGCCGGTTGCAGATCGCTCACGCCGCTGCCGCTGAGACGCGTGACCCCCGAGGCATCGGCGTTCATCACGTAGACACCGGTCGTGCCGCCCCGGGCGCTCGTGAACGCGATTCGGCTGCCGTCGGGGGACCAGGCCGGGTCATCATCCAGGGTCGGGGAGTTGGTGAGTCGTAACAGGCCGGTGCCGTCCGCGTTCATCACGTAGATCTCGCCGTTCCCGTCCCGCTCGCTGGCGAATGCGATGCGCGTGCCATCGGGCGACCAGGCGGCGTGCGTGTCGGCCGCCGCCTGGCTGGTCAGGCGTACCACGCCCGAGCCGTCAGCGCGCATGAGGTGGATGTCGGGGTTGCCGGCACGCCAGCTGGTGAACGCGATCTGGGTGCCGTCGGGCGACCAGGCCGCCTCGACATCGGCCGCCGGGTCCACGGAGAGGCGCGTGAAGCCCGTGCCGTTGGAGTTGACGGCGAAGAGCTCGGCGTTCCCGGTCGCGTTCGACGTGAACGCCAGCCTGGTGGCCGGTGTGCACGAAACGGAGAAGCGCACCGCAGCCGTGCCCCCGCCCGCCACGGTGACCGTGACCGCCTGCGGCGCGGCCACGTCGCAACTCACCGCCACGTTGAGGAGAGTTACGGTGTAGGCACCCGGAGCGAGTCCTGACACCGTGGCTACCCCGCTCGCGGCAACCGGTGCGCCCGCGGCGAAGCCCGGCTGGTTCGCCTGCACGTAGTAGCCGTTCGAGTCGGGGTCTACCCCGGTCGTGGCAACCGTGACCTGGATCGAGGCCAGCGGGGCACACGTCACGGCGAAGGCGACACGCGCGGTATCCCCGGCCGCGACGGTGACCGCCGCGGGATTCGGGGCGGCCACGGTACAGTTGGTCGCCACCTCATTGAGGGTCACGGTGTAATCGCCGGCGGCGAGCCCCGCGAATACCGCCACGCCATTGACGGCGACGCTGGCGGGCCTGGAGTAGCCCGGTCGCTCCAGCTGAACCTGGTACCCGTCGGGATCGAGATCGACCCCCGTCGTCGCCACCGTCACCTGCACTCGGGCCGCCGTGCTGCACGTCACGTCGAACGTCACGTCGGTAGTACCGCCGGCCGTGACCTGGACGACGCGCGGGTTCGGCGCTCCCACCACACAGTTGCCCGCCACGTCGGTCAACTCGACCGGGTGATTGCCCGCGCTCAACTGCGGGATGGTCGCGGTGCCGTTGACGCCGAGGTAACTCACGTTCCAGCAGCCGTAGTAGTCGTCAGGGTCGACGCACGCCAGGTAGCCGTTCGAATCGAGGTCGGACCCGGTGGTGCGGGCGTTGACCCGCACCGATCCCCCCGGCGGTGTCGCGGTCGCGGCGAAGGGGACCGGCGAGCCCACAGCGCCCGCGACAGAGGCCTGGGCCCTTTGCACACCAAGCACCGAGCCGAGGGTCCACCGCACCGACGCGATCCCCGCCGAGTCCGTGGTCGTGGCGCTCGCCGACACCGATCCACCACCGACGGTGGCGCTCCACAACACCGCGACGCCGGGCGCTGGGACGTTGCGCCGGGTGACCCGAACACTCAGCGGACCGGCCAACGTCGCCCGGGTACTGTCGGTCTGGCCGTCTCCGCCGTTGGCGGCGACGACACTCGACACCGACGCCGCGGTCGCGGTGAAGCGGGCCGGCGAGCCGGCGGCGTCGCGCACCGCCGCCACGACCGCCTGCGATCCGGATGTGGGCCCGAGCGTCCAGGCCGCCGTCGCGATCCCCGCCGCATCGGTGGTGGTGATCGCGGTGACGGACCCTCCGCCGAGCGTGGCTGTCCACAGGACCGCGACGCCCTGCGCGGGCACGCTATTCCGCGTCACCAGGACGCGGAGCGGGTCGGCGAGGGTGGCCAGCACGGTGTCGGTCTGCCCCTCGCCGCTGGGAGACGCTAGCGCCATCGACAAGGCGCGGGGAGGGGGCACCGCCGTCGCGGTGGCCGTGAACGTGACGGGCTCGCCGTTGCCGGCGATGAAGGCCTGAGCCTCCTGCCCCCCCAGGAACGGGCCGAGAGTCCACAGCACCGATGATACGCCCGAGGCATCGGTCTTGGCGGTCACGCTGGAACGAGCCGCCATGGTTCCCTGCCCCAGCCACACCGACCAGTACACGTCGACGCCCGCGGCGGGCGCGTTGTTGCGAAACACCTGAACCCGCAGCGGGGCCAGCATCGCCTGCATCGTGTCGGTCTGCCCGTCACCATTGTCGGTCTCGGTCATCCGGATCATCGCCATCGGCAGCGGGGACAAGCGGGCCGGCGACCAGGCAGGTGCGTAGTCGGTTGAGACGTTGATCCGCGAGTCCACCGTCAGCCTGACCAGCCCGGACCCGTCGGCGTTCATCACGTACAGCTCGCGGTTGTTGGTCCCGTCCGGGATGACGCTCGAGAAAGCCAGCTCCCGGCCGTCGGGCGACCACGCGGGCCGGCCCGAGCCAAGGTAGGAGCCTCCGATCAACCTGGTGGCGTCGGCGCCGTCGGCGTTCATGACCCAGATGGAGCCGCCGGACAGGTACGTGATGCGAGTGCCGTCGGGCGACCACGCCGGAGCGGTTACGTCGGACCTGATGGTCCTGACCCCCGATCCGTCCGCGTTCATGACCCGAATGACGGAAGGCTGGCCGGCCCCGACCGGAGGACGGCTGGTAAACGCAATGCTGGCGCCGTCGGGCGACCACGCCGGCTCCAGGTCGTAGCCCGGATCGTTGGTGAGCCTCGTCACGCCGGTGCCGTCGGCGTTCATGACGTAGATCTCCTGGTTGCCGCTGCGCCAGCTGGAGAACGCGATCCGGGTGCCGTCAGGCGACCACGCGGGCGAGACGTTCGACGTGGCCGGGCCGGTGTTGGTCGTCAGCCGGGTCAAGCCGGACCCGTCGGCGTTCAAGGCGTAGATGTCACCGGTTCTCGTGAACGCCAGACGCGTCCCATCGCGCGACCAGGCCGGCTCGCCGTCCGAGGGAGAATCGGTGAGCCTCGTAGCGCCGGTCCCATCCGGATTGATGAGGTAGATACTGCCATTGCGGACGAAGGCGATCCGGCCTGGTGGAGGTCCTGCCACCGTGGAGAAGTCAACCGTCACCGGCTCCTGGAGCGGGTCGCCATCGGTGTCGAGGATGCCCGCTGTGATGACAAGCTGATAGTCGCTGGAGCCGTTGAGCGGGGCCGCCGGCACGAACGCCGCGGTGACGTGCGCCGAGTCCAGGAACTCGAGTTGTCCCGCCACGACCGTCGAACCGGACAGGAGTTGGATCGACGACGCATTCAGGGTCCGGGTCTCGATCGGCTCGCTGAAGACGATCAGCATGGTGGCGTTGAGCGGCACGTCGCGGTGGCGGGGCGGCGGATCGGTACGCACCACCAGGGGTCGGCGGTTCGGCAGCACCGTGCCGATGAAGTGCGCCGGTGTTCCCCTACCACTCAGCCCAACCGTAAGATCGATCGTATCGCCGGCGCCGGCCTCGAACAGGATCGGATCGAACCCCCCGCCGACCACCGTCGCTAGCGCGGTCAGTCGAGTGCGGCGGTTGAGGATCGTGGCAAGGTCACCATGGGGGACGGCGCCCGGGGGCAGCGACACGTACACGTAATCCGGCCCCCGCATGCCGACGCTCGCCACGCCGGCGGCGCCCGCCGCCGACGCCTGAGAGACCGGATCCGACACGATGACCGACAGGGCCGAGTCCGGCCCCTGCGGCCCCTCGAGGCGATCCACATGACACGCGCCGGCCCACACCGCGCCCGCCACGAGCGGTACAAGGGAGGCGAGTCGCGTCGCCCGCCTGAGGGCCCGCGCGGCCGAGGAGCGGCGGTGCGACGCGACGCGCGCAAGGGTGGGATCGGGCTCCATGACTGCCTCCTCGGGTGTACGACCCGTAAGACGGATGCCGGGCTCGGGATTGCTCACCGCGCTCCTCCCACTGCCACGAACCCGGCCCAGTAGAACGGGTGCGCGGTGGCCGGCGCGGCGAGCAGCGCGCGCTGCGCCAGGGCGAGCGCCGCCGCCGGGTCGGTGCCCGGCCCGAACGCCTGGTAGAACCGCTCCACCAGCACGGCGGCGTGGGGCGCGTCTATGCCCAGACGTTCATCGACGCCAACGCGGCGGTGGGCTTCGCCAAGCTGTACTTGAGCAAGGTGCCGATGACGGCGGTGGACCTGCTCCATGAGCGGGTGCTGCCCTTCTACGAGGCGCAGGGCGTCCGCTGGAGCGGGCACTGACGGACAATGGGCGCGAGTACTGCGGCCGACCGCTGCATCACCCCTACGAGCTCTACTGCACGGTGCAGCAGATGGCGCGATTCCGTTCATGACCAAGGGGGCGCCGCTACCGCTCGGGAGAGGAAGGTGCGCCAGCCACAGGCCTGTAGATCTCGGCACTCGAGGTGGGCCCGGGCGTGGGCCAATCCCAATCGCTGAAGCCGCCCGCGATCAACACCGTGCCATCGGGCAGCAGGGTTGCCGTGTGTGAATGACGGCGGGCGATCATGTTGCCGGCAGCCACGAACGTCCGAGTCGCGGGGACGTAGCGCTCGGCGGCGTCGTTGCCGGAACCGCCAGCGATCTGGCCGCCCGCGATCAGGACGGTTCCATCGAGGAGACGAGCGGCAGCGGAGAATTCGTGGACCTCGCTCGCGTATCCGAGATGGCTGAACGTTCGGGACGCGGGGTCATAGCTTTCTACATCGTCCGGCAGATTGCTGTCGTTCCCCTCCACCAGCAGGACGGTACCGTCCATGAGCAAGGTCGCTGTGCTTTCCACATCCGACGCCTGCCTCCGGCCCGTGCGGCTGAACGTGCCGGTTCGGGGGTCATAGAGCTCGGCTACTCCATCGACAGCCTGAGAGAACCCGACGACCAGCACGGTGCCGTCAGGAAGGAGGGTGGCCGCGTCCACCGATATCGGACCCGGCTCGGCGTAGGGACCAGTGAGCGCGAAGGTACCACTGGCCGGGTCATAGACTTCGGCGTTGAGGTCCTCGGCGATGAGGACCCTGCCGTCCGGGAGCAGGGTGGAGGCTCCTCGCCAACCCGCACCGCTCAATATCGGCGTGCCGGTTACCGCAAACCTTCCGGCAGAAGGATCGTAGAGTTCCGCCCTGCCGCCCCCCGCAATCAAGACTCTGCCGTCGGAGAGCAAGACCGCTGTGTGCTCGCCGACGACGGTGGCCATATCGCCGGCGGGGGAGAAGCTGCCGGTGGAGGGGTCGTAGATTTCGGCGCTCCGCAGAGGTTCGCCCCCTACATTGACGCCCCCTACGATCAAGACCTTGCCGTTGGGGAGCAGGGTCGCGGTATGGTGAGCCCGCGCCGTGATCATGTTGCCGGTTGGAGCGAACGGGCCACCGGCCTGACCGACCACCGTGACCGTCGCGTGACCCGAGATGCTCCCGCTCGCCGCCGTCACCGTGTTCACGAACACCCCGGCCACTCCCCCCGCGGTGAACAGGCCGGAGTTGTCGATGGCACCCCCACCAACTGCCAGCGACCAGGCCGGAGCGATCGCGACCACGTTGCCAGCGGTGTCCCTTCCAACAGCGGTGAACCGCTGCGTGCCGTTGCTGGCCAGCGTGACCGGGTCGGGGCTGACGGTAATGGTCGCCAGCGCCCCGATGGTCGCGGTGGTAAAGGGCACCGCAACCATCGAAGCAAGTGGCTCGCCGTTCAGGTCGCGGACGGTCTGGTTGACCACCAGCAAGTACTCGATTTGACTTGACAGGAGCTCGTCCGGGTGGAACTCGGCCCGGATGCCGGTGCTGTCGCGAAACCGCACTGTCCCGGCCACCAGCGTCGAATCGCGCCACAACTGCACGGACCCCGTGAGCGTGGTCGAATCCATCGGCTCGCTGAACACCACGACGAGGACGCTGTTCAACGGCACGTCCCGCTTCCGCGGCGGCGGGTCCGTGCGCACCACGACCGGCCGTCGAGTAATGACCACCTCCCACCCACGGATCGGGCCGGACCCGGAGCGCGCGATCTCCACCACCAGCGTGTCGCCGATGCTCGCGGCGATGGCGACCGGGTCGAAGCCGCCGTCCACGACGACGGTCGTGACGACGAGCCCGGTGGCCAGGTCGCGAATCGTCGCCGCCAAGCCCGTGGGCACCGACCCCGGCGGCAAAGAGACGTAGGCCACGCTGCCGCTGCCTGACGCACGAGCGGCAGACGCGGTAACGCTCCCCACGCCGCCGGGCCCACGAACGGGCCCCGACACGATCAGGCTGGGGAGGCTGTCGGCGACGAGGGGCTTGTTCCCTCCGGGACCGCTGGTGTCGGTGCAGCCCGCCGCCCACGCGAGCAGGACGGCGAGGACCATCGAACGAGCCACTGCGATTCGCTTCATGTGAGCCTCATTCGAGGTCCTCAAGGAGTCGCGGTGCGATGCGACCGGCGCCACAAGGACGGGATCGGACTCCAACGCTGCCGCCACGGCTGAACGAACCGTGAGACGGACACCGCAACGGCGCTTGCTCACCGGGCCCCCCCAACCGCGACGAACCCGGCCCAGTAGAACGGGTGCGCCGTGGCCGGCGTAGCGAGCAGGGCGCGCTGCGCCCGGGCGAGCGCCGTCGCCGGGTCGGTGCCCGGCCCGAATGCGTCATAGAACCGCTCCATCAGCACGGCGGTTGCGCGGTCCTCGACGGGCCACAACGTCGCAACGACGTGCTGCGCCCCAGCGGAGAGGAACGCCCGCGTGAGCCCGACCCAGTCGTCGCCGGCCGGCACGTCCGCGAGCGAGCCCGAGCCGAGCCCGGTCTGGCACGCCGAGAGCACCACCAAGTCGGCCGCCAAGTCGAGGCCGAACACTTCGTGCACTTCGAGCCGCCCGTCCTGCCCGCCGCCGGGCGCCAAGTCCACGAACGAGAAGAGGGGATTCTGCTTGTTGAGCACGCCGTAGGTCGCGAGGTGCAGCACCCGGCGCCCCGGCGCCTCACGACGGAACGCGTCTTCGCTCGCTGCGGCACCGGTCAGGACGCGCGCGTCCGCCCCCGCGAGCCGCGCGATCGCCGCGACCTCCTGCGTCGACCCGGGCAGGACCTCGGGCCGCGGCGCGAAGGCGAGCACGCCGGTACCGGAACGCGCCGGGCGCCGCTCACCGAGCGTGAGCCAGACCGACGCCGACGGCGTCACCTCCAACTCGTAGCGCTCGATCAGGAACCGCCCGCGTCCCTCGCCACCCAGCAGCGCCGCAAATGGCAGGTAGTGCAGCTCGGCGTGCGGGACCAACACGAGCCGCGTCTTCCCCGCGAGAAGCCCCGCCTCCTCGACGGGCGCGATCAGGTACCGGTGCAGCCTCCGCAGCGCGCCGCGCCACAGCGAGTCGGGGCGCAGCGACCCTGACGTTGCCATCGTTCCGCGCGTGAACTCGACCAGGCGGGCCAGCTCGAGCCTGCCCACGCCGAGATCCAGCACCGTGACGCTGTCGCGGATCACGACGAATGCCAGTGAAGCCGAGTCGCTCACCAGGTACTCGACGAACGCCTCCTCGGGAGCCAGACGCCGGGCCACGTCGCGCCACGTCACGGCCTCGCGCGAGACCAGTGCCGCGTGCCGCGGCGCGCGCTCATGCATTTCGAGCAGCAGCTCGGCGTACGTGTCCTGGGCGCGGACCAGCGCCTCGCGGGTCGTGCCCGGCGCCGCCGAGACGTCGGGGCCGCGCACCGCCTCCGTCCCGGGCGTCGTGCCTTCGAGCCCGAGAGTCAGCTCGGCGATGCGGCGCCGCACGTCCTGCTCCCGAGCGACCAGGTCGGCGGGCGCGTCGGCCGATCCGGCGACCCGGCCACGCGCCAGCAGCTCCAGCATCTCGCGGGCGCGCAGGCGCTCGCTGGCCTCGAACGCCGCGCCGGCGCGACCCCGCGCGCGCTCCAGCAGGGCGAGATCCGCGTACACACTCCACTTGTCGCTGAGGAAACCCGAGCGCCGTTCGGCGAGCGCCAGTGAGCGGCTCGGCCGCTCGATGTCCGCGAGCGCCGAGCGCAGCTCGCGCGCGGCCGCATCCGCCGTTCCCTGCGAGCGGAGCACCGCCGCCAGCCCCGCGTGGAGGCGCCACGTGACCGCGGGCGCCACGCGGCCATCGAGCCGTCTCAGCGCGGCGCGATAGACCGAATCGGCGGCGAGCGGCAGGCCGGCCGCGGCCTCGAGCGCGGCCCGCTCCCCGAGCGCGGCGGCGGTTGCGACGGGGTCGCCGAGCCGTTCCAGGTCCGCCGCCGCCCGGACCAGCT
>JBGPHD010000008.1:0-39204 GCA_041484135.1 Gemmatimonadota bacterium | reverse complement strand
GGCGCCGCCCACCGTCAGCTCCACGATGGTGCTCGCCGGCGTGATCTTCTCGAGGAGCCGGCCGAACTCGAAGGCGCCCACCGAGAGGGGCGCCGGCTCGCGGCCGTGCCCGTAGATGACCGCCGGGATGCGCCCGGCGTGGCGGACCGCCTTCGCGCCCGTCTTGCGATCGGGCGTGCGGGGTTCGGCGGCGAGCTGGACGATCTGTGCCATACCAATGCCTCAAGAACGCAGGTGATCTTTCAGTCGAACAACGAGCTCACACTCTTGTCGCGATGGGTGTTGGCGATCGCGTGCGCCAGCAGGCTCCCCACCGAGAGCACGACCAGCCGGTCGAACCGGCGGCTCTCGGGCAGCGCGATCGTGTTGGTGACCGCGATCTCGGTGACGGGCGCCTCGCTGAGGCGCTCGACGGCGGGTCCCGAGAGCAGCGCGTGGGTCGCGCAGACGTAGATGTTGCGCGCTCCGAGCCGCTTCAACGCCTTGGCCGCCTCGGACACGGTGCCCGCCGTGTCGATCAGGTCGTCGGGGATGAGGCAGTCGCTGCCCTCGACCTCGCCGACCACGTTCACGACCTCGGCGATGTTCGCCGACGGCCGCCGCTTGTCGATGATCGCCAGCGACGCGTTCAGCCGCTTGGCGAAGCCCCGCGCCATCTTCGCCGAGCCGACGTCGGGCGCCACCACCACCGGCTCGTGCATCCGCTTCAGCCGGTAGTGCGCCGTCAGCACCGGCGCGGCGTACAGGTGGTCCACCGGGATGTCGAAGAACCCCTGGAGCTGGTGCGAGTGGAAGTCCATCGCCAGCACCCGGTCCGCCCCGGCCGTGCTCACCAGGTTCGCCATGAGCTTGGCGCTGATGGCGACCCGCGGCTGGTCCTTCCGGTCCTGCCGCGCGTAGCCGTAGTACGGGATCACCGCCGTGATCCGCGCCGCGCTCGCCCGCCGCGCCGCGTCGATGAGGAGCAGCAGCTCCAGCATGTGCTCGGCCGGCGGATTGGTGGGCTGGATGATGTAGACGTCCCGCCCCCGCACGTTCTCGTCGATCTTCACGAACATCTCGCCGTCGGCGAAACGCCGCGTCGTGACCTGGCAGAGCGGCTGCTTCAGCTCGGCCGCGATCTCCTCGGCGAGGGGCCGGTTCGCGGTGCCCGCGAGCAGCATGAGCTGGCTTTTAGCCAGCGAGACGTCAGCCATTAGAGCCCGGAAAAGTAGTCACCGGACGCCAAGACGCCAAGTGGCGGCAGGTGCGCCACTTGGCGTCCGTGAGCGAGAGGCCGCGGGGCTAGCGGCGGCGCGCCGGAGGAGGCGCCGGCGCGGGAGGCTCCGCGTTCGAACTCCAGGACTCGGCGACATACTTCCACGAGCCGTCGCTCTGGCGCTGCAGGACGTTCAGGAACTTGCCGTCGTCGGGGGGCGGAGCGGCCTGGGTCGTGTCCTTCATGGTGCTGACGACGTGGTAGTTGCCCACCACGTAGGCCAGGTCGCCCTGCCCGGCGATCGTCACCGGCGTGCTCGTAAGGGTCACCCGCATCTGCGACATCATGCCCGTCCACAGCTGCCGCTGCGCGTCGGCGCCGCTGGCTGTGGGCATGTTAGGCGGCAGCACGGCGCTCGTGGAGGCGTGAAGCGCCATGAGTCCCTCCACGTTGCCCGAGTTGACGGCGGCGAGGAAGGCGTCGCTCACGCCGCGGATGGCGGTCTCGTCGGCCGGCGAAAGGGGCTTGGGTGCGGATTGGCACGCGGCCGACGCCAGAAGGGCGATGGCGAGCGGGAGGAAGCGGTTACGCATGAGGCCCTGCTCCATGTGGTGGAAGTAAGGTGTGCGACGGATGCGGCGCATACGCCGGTCGAAGCTCCCTGCGGCTCAGTGCCGCGCGGGCGGGGGCGGGGGCGATGCCGGCATCGGGGCGTCGAAGCTCGAGGCGTCGTAGCGCAACCGCCACTTCCCATCCTGCCCCCGCTTCACCACCACCAGGTACTTCCCGTCCAGCCGGGTCGGATGGGCGCTGTCGCCGGTCGTCACGTGGAAGGGACCGACCACGATCGCCGTCGTGCCGAACCCGTTGAAGTGGGCCGCGGCGCCGATCTCGATCGGCGCGTGCGGCATGGCGGCGAGCTGGGCGGCGATGCCGGCGCGAATGGCTTCACGCCCGGTCTGTGAGGGCGCGTCGCCGGGCATGTTGACCGCCATGGAGTCGTACAGGGCGGCGACCGCGGCGGCGTCGCCGGCGTTATAGGCGGTCTGCCACGCGAGACGAACGCTGTCGACCGCCAGGGAGTCCGCCGAGGTGAAGGCGGGTTGGTTCCCGCCCTGCTGGCAGGCGGCCAGGCTGGCCAGTGCGAACGTCAGGGCCGCTATCCGTGTGCTACGCATCATCGCTCCTGGTGTCGGGGTGCGGCGACAGAGTTACCGCCCACTGCCGGTCACCGCAAGCGGCCCGGCGACCGTGCCCTTCCGGGCCAGTTTCCCCCACCCCTGCGGCTTGCCCTTGAGCGCCGTCACCGCCGACTTCCAGAGCACCGCGTACATGAGCTGGCGGTACACGAACCGCTGCCAGAAGAGCCACCACAGCTGGGAGAGCCGCTCCCGGTCGAGCAGGATCGCGATGGCCGAGCCGACGAGGTCCACGCCGAAGAAGATCCCGTAGAAGAAGAGCGTCTCGATGAGCACGCGGGTGATCTGCGGCAGCGGCTGCCAGTCCTGGGTGAGCGCCGCCTTGGTGAGCGACGAGTACAGGAACGCGCCCAGCGTGGTGAGCACCTTGAGGTCCACCAGCGGCCCCAGGGTCTGGAAGAGCACCTGGAAGAGCCAGACCGTCGGGACCGCGAGCCAGCCGAACCACCCGTAGTGGAAGAGCGTCCCGCGGTGCTTCCAGAGGCACTGCAGGGACCCGTACGCCCAGCGGAACCGCTGCGTGTAGAAGGCGCGCAGGGTATCCGGGGCCTCGGTGTAGCCCGCGGGCTCGGCGTCGGCGGTGATGTGCCAGCCGGCGCGCCTGAGGCGCCACGTCAGCTCCATGTCCTCGGCCATCGTGTCCGTGAGGTAGCCGCCCACGGCCAGGACCGCGCTCCGCCGCCAGGCGCCCACCGCGCCGGGCACCACCGTCACCGCGTTGAGGTACGCATAGGCGCGGCGGTCGAGGTTCTGGCTGGTGATGTACTCGAGGGACTGCCAGCGGGTGAGGATGTTGACGCGGTTGCCCACCTTCACGTTCCCGGCGACGGCGGCGACCGCCGGGTCCGCGAAGTGGCGTGCCAGGAGGGCGATGGCGTTAGGCGCGATCTGGGTGTCCGCGTCGAAGCAGACCAGGACCTCGCCCCGGGCCTCGGCGATGGCGGCGTTGAGGGCGGCCGCCTTCCCGGCATTGGCCTGGCGCAGCACCCGCACGCGCGGCTCCGCGCCGTAGCCGGCGATCACCTCGTCGGCGGTCCCGTCGGTCGAGCCGTCATCCACCACGATCACCTCGAGCCCCGGGTAGGGGTTCGCGAGCACCGTCGCGATGGTCCGGGTGATGACGGGCCGCTCGTTGTAGGCGGCGATGAGCACGCTGACGCTGGGTTGGAAGGCGGGGTCCCAGGTCTGTCGGCCGGCGCGGCGCCAGGCGGCGACGGCGACCGGCGTCACCCAGGCCACCCGCGCGACGGCGAGCCCCACCGCCAGGATGAACGCCAGGCCGAGGAGCGTCTCCAGGGCGTTCAGCGTCTCGAAGGTGAGGCGGTCGAACCCGACCACCGCGAGGTCGCGCGGGGCGACGGGCGGCATCAACGCGTCGCGGGTCGTGCCGAGGAGGTCGGAGATGGTGACGAAGCGGTACCCCTCGCGCTGGAGCAGCGGCACCACGGTCGCGAGCGCCTCGATGGTGCGCGTCCGGTCCCCGCCGGCGCTGTGGAGCAGGATGACGTTGCCGTGCAGCGTGCGCGCCTGGCGCAGGATCGTCGTCACCAGGTCGTCGGCGGTGCGGCGCGCCCGCTCGCCGGCGGCGGAGGTCTTCCACAGGTTCCAGTCCTGCGGGTCGAGCTGCTCGCCCACCGTGACGTAGCCCAGCGCCGAGGCGAGCACGAGCGGCGCGGCTTCCTCGGCGCTGGTCGGCTCGGCGTCGGCGTTGTAGGGGATGCGGAAGAGGACCGTGGACCGGCCGATGGCGCTCTGGAGCGCGCGCTGCGTGGTGTTGATCTCGAGCTCGGCGCGGCGGCGGCTCACGGCCGCCATGTTGGGATGACTGTAGGTGTGGTTCCCGATCTCGTACCCTTCGCGGAAGATCCGCCGGACCACTTCGGGATAGCGCTCGATGTTCTGGCCCACCAGGAAGAACGTGCCCGGCACGCCGAGCCGGCCGAGCAGGTCGAGGATCTCGGGCGTGTAGACGCGGTCGGGCCCGTCATCGAAGGTCAGGGCGAGCAAGTGCGAGTGGTAGCCCGAACGCCGGATGACGTACGAGGACGGGAACGACAGGTACGCCTCGTCGGTGGCGAGGCGGGTGACGGCGTCCACGTCGTTCTGCCGGACGCCGCGTTGGGGCCTCGCGGACACCTGGAGGATCTCGCCGTCGCCCTCGAACTCGATGCCGTACGGTGCGGCGATGGTATCGACGGCGGGGAGCGAGGGAAGGCTGTCGGTGAGGCGCTGGTCGAGGAAGCGCCACAGGGCCGGATCCTCGGACCCGAGGACCCAGAGCGCCGCGCCGCGCACGCCGGCGCGCCGGGCGAGGAGGAGCTGGTTGTAGGCGGTCACCCCGTCGAGGAGCCAGACCTCGTGGGCGCGCGCCGAGTCGTCGGTGTACTGGAAGGTCGGGTTGAGCGCCCCGGGATCGAAGTCGACCACCTGCTGCGGCGGCTCGCCTTCCCGGTTGTCGCGGGCGGCGATGAGGGCGCCCTGGTAGGTGAGGGTGGTCGCGCTGGTGTCGGCGCGCCAGTCGAAGGCGTAGTTGCCGACGCCCACCACCAGCTTGCGCGCCGGGACGTCCCTTAGGAACCGCGTGAGCACCGAGTCGTACCAGCCCACCGCGCTGATGGGGCCGGGAGGTCCGTTAGGCGCGTGCTGGTTGTACGCCATCATCACGACGAAGTCGCTGGCGGCGGCGATGGCGGAGAGGGGCAGGTCGGTCCTGCCCGCCTCGACGTCCACGCTCACACTGGCGCCGGGCCCGAGCGCGGCGCGGAGGCGCGACAGGAACTCCGGCAGCCGGGCGTAATCCTGAGGTTGCAGGTTCTCCAGATCCACGTTGACGCCCTGGAAGCCCTGGCGCTGGAGGAAGGTGCGCAGGGCGGCGATCAGGTGCGCCTGGGCCTGCGGCGAGGTGAGCAGCGTGTGGGCCCGCACCGGGTCGAACGCGCCCCCTTCGGCGTTGTTGAGGAGCGGGACCACGTCCAGCTGGTGCTCCCGCGCGATGCGCACCACGTCGAGGTTGGTCGGCGTGACCTCGGGATCCCAGTCGCGGAAATCGAGCCCGTCGCCGGTCCGGGTGAGGTGGAGCCACTCCGGGACCACGTGGGTCAGGTGGTCGGCGTTGGCGCGCAGCGAGTGGAGGCCGCTCTTCTGCCAGATCGCGTAGAACGCCGCGACGACGGTGTCGCGCGCGGCCGGCTCCGGCGTTCCCCGGGCGCGTGCCCCCGGCCGCTCGGCCCTCGGCTTGGGGGCGGCCCCGATCTCGCGCCAGAGCGCGACGCGCGCGCGGCGCAGCAGATGATGGGTCAGTCGCTGTTGATGGCTGGCGAAGAGCGAGGCGCGGAGCCGGCGCGCGGTGGCGGCCGCCGCGGTCTCCCCCTGCATGCGGGGGAGGAAGGGCACGGCGAGGAGGCTGACGGCGAAGACCGTGGTGACGATGGCGAGGAGCACCGCCGCGACGGTCGTGGACCGGTTCACCGCCTTCCGGCGCCGCCCCGTCGGATCGTAGAAGACCGGCTGCGGGACCTCGCGGTCCGGGTCATCCATGGGTCAGGTGTCCAGCCGCTCCCGTATCTGCCTCGCGTGATGGGTCGCGTGGCGGACGTGGAAGCGCATCCACTCCTCGAGGGTGAGGTCGCCGAGGACCGGGTGCTTGACGAAGAGGTCGTACCGCCGCGCCGGCAGGAGGCGTCGCTCGAGGTCGAGGAACCGCTGGATCCCCTCCCGGAACTGCTTCTCGACGGCGGCGCGCTCCGGCCGCTCGGCGGGCGTCGTTTGCGAGGGCGCCTTCCGTCCCGGCGGGAACCATCCCACGCGCATGATGAGCAGTTGCCCACCGCGCTCGAACCAGGTGCGCGGACGGCGCATCATCGGCGGTTTCTCGGTGCGGGTCGCAAAGGTGCTGCCGCTCTGGTCGATGCTGACGGCGATGTGATGGACGATCTGGGCGGCGGACCACTTCCCGGGCGGCGCGGCGTACCAGTCCGCATCGTTGCGGCCCTGGAGCGGATCCAGGATGAGGGCGGGGATGTCCTTGAACACGATCACGACGGCTCCACGCGACGAATCTAGCGGGGCGGCTCCTCCGGCGCGCGTTCCGAGCGCACCACCAGGAAGATCCAGGCGTGGGTGGGCCGGCCGTTCTTGGTGGCCGGCTCGAACCGGGTCTGTCTCACCCGGGCGAGGACCGCCTCGGTGAACTGCTGACAGCCGGAACCGCCGAGCGGCGCCACCTCGACCGCTTCGCCCGTCTCGCTCACGTGGACCAGGGCCACCATCGTGGCCCGGGGAAGGGTGCACGTGGCCGGCATCGGCACGACGGGGTTCTCGCGTGCCCGCGGGCGGGTGTCCCAGCAGGCGTGGCGCGGGTTCCCGACGCTCATCATCCGGTCGTTGCAGTCCACGGTGCCGAACATCGCGCTGTCACTGGGGAAGCGCGGCGGCATCACGTGGACCATCTCCGGCGGCGACGGCGGAGCCGGGAGTGGCGGCATCCCCGGCGCTGAGGGCGGCATGGGTGGCATGACGTGCACCCCGGGCGGCATGCCCGAGGAGACGATGACCGTGACCTGGCCCCCGCGCCGGCGGGCGCCCTCGACGTAGGCGGTCACGATGGCGACGCCCGGCGCGACGCCGCGGACGTTCCCGGCGCTGTCCACCACGGCCACGTTGATGTTGCTCGAGGTCCACCGGAACCGCGCGATCAGGGGATTGCCTTGATCGTCATACGCCGTGGCGAGCATTGCGACGACGGCGTCGGGCCGCAGGCGCAGGAACGGGGGCGCGACCTGCACCTCGGCGACGCGCTGCGCCTCCACGCGTCGGGCGGGGAGCGCGGCGAGGATCGCGAGCGCGACAGCGAGCATGGCCCTGTGCGACGGGCACCGGCGGGTCACGAGCATCCTCCTCATCGTCCGCTCCCCGCGGGCGCGGGGCGCACCAGGATCCTGGTCCAGGCCGCCACCGGGCGGCCCGCCTTCTGTGCCGGCGCGAACGCGATCTCGGCGGCGGCGGCGACCGCGGCGTCGTTGAACGCGGCGCAATCGGAGCGCCCGGTCACCGTCGGCGCGCCCTGGACCTCTCCCGTCGCCGTCACGCGCATGAGGACGGTCGCGGGCGCGGGGACGGCGGCGCAGGCCGCGGGCGTGGCGATCAGCGGCAGGTTCTCGCGCGGCACGGGCCGGGTGTCGTAGCAGGCCTTGTCCGCGTTCCGCACGCCGAGCGCCGGATCGTCGCAGCCGGCGCCCTGGAGCGCCGTCTCGGCGGCGCCGGGGCGGACGGCGACGTGGACCGTCGCCCAGGCGTCCACGGGCCGGCGGTCCTTGCGTGCGGGCTCGAAGCGCGCGCCGCGCAGCACCGCGAGCGCCTGGCTCGCGATGGCGGCGTCCGCCGGCTCGCCCTGCACGCGGACCTCGGCCAGCTCGCCGGTGGCGGAGACCCGGGCGTAGAACCCGATCGAGGCCGGCGTGGCGCCATCAACGACGAGCGAGTCGGCGGGGCGCGCGCCGGTGTCGAAGCAGAGGTTGCCGGGGTTGTACTCCGGCTGGCCGCAGAGCGCCGCGGCGGCCCGCGCCGCGAGCCGGTCCACCAGGGTGAAGAGGCTGTCCGTGGGGCCGGTGACCTCGTCGCGCCAGAGCAGGTCGGCGTCGTGGGTGTCGTACATGGTGGCGGACAGGCGGAATTGGCGGCCCGATTCCACGTAGTTCCCGATGACCATCTGGTTGGCGCCGAGCCGGTAGGCGAACCGGGCATTGTCCTCGAGCGGCGCGGTGATGCGCCGCCACTCGGCCAGCCAGCGGGAGAGCGATTCGTTGACGTCCACGGTGGCGACGCCGTTGCGGAGGGCGAGGGCCTCGGTGAGCATGCCGGCGGCGGCGCGCGCAAACTGCGCGGTGTCGCCGCTCATCACGACGGAGAAGGGGAGCACCGCGATCACCGGCGCGGCCCCCGCCGGGGCCGTGGTCGCGGCGGCCTCGGCCGGCGCCGCGGCGGCCCGGGCGCCCGGCCGGCCGCGCCAGAGGGCCACACCGACCGCGGCCGCGGCCACGATGACGGCGGCGGCACCTAACGCGACCGCCCGGCGGCCCGGGGCGCTTGGGGCCGGCGCCGCCAGCAGGGCCCGCAGCGCGTGCGCCAGCGCCTCGGCGGAGGGAAAGCGGTCCCCGGGGTTCTTCTCCAGGCAGCGCGCGATGACGTCGGCGAGGGCGGCGCTCGTCTCGGGACGCCGGCTCCGCAGCGACGGCGCGGGCCGGGTCACCTGCTGCATGAGGATGGCCTGCTGGTCCGAGGCGGTGAAGGGGAGCTCCCCCACCAGCATCTGCCACAGCACGATGCCGAGGGAGTAGAGGTCGGTCCGGGCGTCCACGTCGTCGGAGCCGCTCGCCTGCTCCGGGCTCATGTAATGCGGCGAGCCGATCGCCACCCCGGTGCCGGTGAGCTTCTCGCCCGAGGTCCCGGCCTCGCCCGAGCCGCCAGCGGCCGCTTTCGCGATGCCGAAGTCCGCCACCAGCACGCGGGCCTTCGCGCCCTGGAGCATCACGTTGTGCGGCTTGATGTCGCGGTGCACGATGCCGGCCGCGTGCGCCTCCGCGAGCGCGTCCGCGATCTCGGCCCCGATGCGGACCGCCTCGCTCTCCGTCAGGCGGCCGTCACGGCGGATCCGCGCGTCGAGCGTCTCGCCCTCGACCAGCGGCATGCCGAAGTAGACCAGCCCCTGGCCTTCGCCCACGAAGTAGATCGGGAGGATGTGGGGGTGATTGAGGCGGGCGACCGACTCGGCTTCGCGGACGAACCGCTGCTTGGAGGACTTGCTGGCGGTGAGCTCGGGCCGCAGCACCTTGATGGCGATGCGGCGTGACAGCTTGCGGTCGGTCGCGGCGAACACCACCGAGAACCCGCCCTCGCCCAGGATCTCCTCGACGGTGAGCCCCGGCCCGAGGGCCGCCTGGAGGCGGCGCTCGATCAGCTCGACGTCGGATGCACTGGGTGCCGACCCGCCGCCCGTCGGCGTCGCCTCAGGGTTGGGGCTGCCGCAGTACGCGCAGAAGGGCGACGTCGCCGGGATCTCCCGGCTGCACACCAGGCACGCGGGCACGGGCCAAGCCTAGCGCAATGGTCGCGGTGCTGCCAAGTCCGCCATGAAGGTTAGACGCCCCGGCGAGCCGGTTCGTTGCGGGAGGAGGATTGGCCCCGAAGGATTCGAACCTTCATTACCGGATCCAAAGTCCGGAGTCCTGCCCTTGGACGAGGGGCCAGCGCCTGTGCCGACCCTAACTTAGCTGCTCCATCCCTGGCTCGGCAGCCGTTCCCCATCGAGACAGGGCCACCGGTCCTAAGGACCGAGTGAGACCACCAGCGGGACGAACCACCCCTCCCGCCGCCGCGGGCCGAGCAGCTGAACGACGCGCGCCTCCATGGCCAGGGTCTCCCCGAACCGCAGTCCGATCCCCGCCGTTGCGCCGGGCGAGAGCCCGGGGCGGTCGAGCGCGCTGCCTCGCTGGTTCGCGGCGGCCAGGCCCGCGAGCACGTAGAAGCCGGGCTGATGGAGACGCGCCTCCACCGTGAGACCGAGGAGCCACAGCTGTTGCTTGTCGGGCGCGCGCGCGCCGACGCAGCCTGGGCCGCTGGGGCCGGGGATGTCGTTGCAGCCGGTGAGATCGACGAAAGGGGCGAACCTGGTGTGCGTGACATCGAGGCGCGCCAAGGTGCGCTCTCCAAGAGTGCGGGTGATCGTGCCGCCAAGCGCCAGACCGCTGTTGGCATACGGGTACGCGCCCTGGAGGGTCATTCCCGCGGCGATACGGGCGCCCCACTGCGCGTCGCCGGGCCCTTGCGCCTTGAGCAGGCGCGCGCCGGCGAGCAGGATGAGGAGCGCACCGCACCAGCGTCCGATCGTCACCGCGCGCGCGGTGTCTATGCGGCACCGCTGATCTGCTTCGCGCGCTGCATCGCGGCGTCGAGGCTGACGGTGCGCGCGCCGGGGTCGGTCATGGCCAGGGCGGCCTCCACCGCGCGCAGGGTGTCCCACTCTCCGCGCACGCGTTCCCGCAGGCGCTCTTCCTCCCGCAGCGCGCGGTCCAGCTCATCGTGCAGGGCCGTCTCGGCGTCGGGGCCGTGGGCGCTGACCGCGCCTGCCTCGAGTTGCAGGCGCCGGGACTCCGCCTCCTCGAGCAGCTTGCGGCTCTGCTGCATGTCCTCGCCCAGGACGTGGACCACCGCCACCACTTCGAGGCGCGCACCGCGCTCCTCGGGGGGGAGCTTCCCCAGCGCACGGTCGATCGCCATCTGATGCCGGCGGACCATGGCGGGACCGACGCGGTCGTGCCGGCCGCTCATCGTCACGTCCCGGCGGAACCGCACTCGGCCCTTCGACCAGACGATCCGCCCGAAGAGCCAGCTGCCGAGCCGGTCGATCAGCGGCGAAAGCCGCCACTCCTGGCCAGCGCGGCGCATCGGCGGCCTCGGCCCGAAGCGCACCCAGAGGAACGTCAGCGTGGCGACGCCGAATCCGCCCCCGCCTCCCGCGAGCGGCCCCCACAGCACGCCGAGGATCACCGCCGACACGGCGCACATCGGCGCCGCGACCTTGAACGCCTGGGCCGAGGAACGATGCCGTCGCTCCCCCTCTTCCAGCGGCGGGACGAACCCGAACACGCGCGCGCCCAGGAGCCCGCCGAACGCTCCGGCCATGAGGACCAGTGCGCTCAGCGTCTCGATGAGCGGCCGCTGGTGCGGACGGTCGGGCAGGTAGAACGCGCCAAGCAGGGCGCACCCGGCGATGATGATGAACCAGAAGAGGGAGGTGAGCGGCGCGCTTTCGCGTACGTCGGTCGTGACGACGCGCTCGTCGAGGTAGCGGGACCGCTCCGCGAAGAGGCCGCGCCGGATCGCCTCCCAGCCGAACCCGCCGCGGGTCACCAGCTCGAGCCGCCGCAGCCACCCCGCGACCACGGAGCCCACGTAAAGGAGGATCAGGACGTCCGGGATGGCGGAGAACCCCACCACGCCGATCCCCACGGCGAGCAGCGAGAGGAGCTGGAAGCTGCGGCGCGACACGCGGAAGAACGCCTGGATGACGGCCGGCGTCGCTGGCAGATCGGGTCCGGCGCGGGCGATCGCCTCGGCGAAGGCTTCCGCCGTCGCGGTGCGATCGCGCGGATTCGGCGCGAGCGCCGTCTTGAGCGCGCCGGCGAGCCGCTCCGGGATCCGCGGCCGCTGGAGCTGCGGGTCGGGGATGAAGCCCCGGGTGTGATCGGCGACGATCGCGCCCATGGTCTGGCCCTGGAGCGCGTGCTTCCCCGTCAACAGGTAGTAGCCCACCAGGCCGAGGCTGTAGAGATCGCTCCGTCCGTCGGGTTGCCCTTCGCCCAGCACCTGCTCGGGAGCCATGTAGGTGAGGGTGCCGATGATCTGGCCCGGCGCGGTGATGCCGAGGTCGTCACCGGCGAGTGCCTTGGCGATGCCGAAGTCGGTGACGACGGGACGGCCCGTCGCCGCCTCGAGCATGATGTTGTCGGGCTTGATGTCGCGGTGGGCGATGCCGCGGGCGTGGGCGTAGGCGAGGGCCCACGCGACGTTCTGGAGCACCCGGCGCACCACCGAGAGCGGCTGCGCGCCCTCGCGCTCCACCAGCGTCCCGAGGGTCTCGCCCTCGACGAACGCCATGATGAGCCAGACCAGCTCCTCGGTCTCGCCGACGTCATAGATGGGGACGATGTTGGGGTGCGAGAGGCCGGCGGCGAGCTGGGCTTCGCGGACGAGCCGGGTCCGAAGGTCGGCGCGCCAAGCGAGCTCGGGAGGAAGGACCTTGATCGCCACCTCGCGGCGGAGGCGCAGGTCGGTGGCGCGGAACACGACCCCCATGCCGCCGCGGCCGAGCTCCGCCCCGAGGTGATAGCTCCCGCCAAGGGCGGTCCGGAGACGGTCGCGCAGCGCGGCCACATTCCCCGGCGCCGACGCGCCTCGAGGCGCCGCCGACAGCTGGGAGAGGGGTGTATCGCCCGCGGAGAAGGTGATCCCGGGGTCTCCTTCCGTGAGAGTGGTGGAACGTCGGCGGAACAATGCTCTCGCCGTCTCCACGGCACAAGCGCCGTCAGCCCGAGGCGGCCCGCTCCCGGATGCGCTGGCGCTGGCCCGGCGTGACCATCTCGCGGGCGATGATGTCGCGGACGATCCGGGCGACGAAGGCGTAGCCGCGGGGCTCCGCGGTGAGCCAGCGCTGCCATTCGAGCTCGTCGAGCGCCGCGGCGACCGTCTCCGCGTCGAGGCCCGATCCGCGCACCACCGCGCCGGGCGCGACCCGGTCGCCGAGGACCGACGCCACGGCGAGCACCGTGCCGGCGTTGGGGCTGAGCCGGCGGTAGCCGACCCGGATGGCGGCGATCACGGCGGCGGGGAGTTCACCGGGGTAGCTGTGCTCGAAGGTCTTGAGGGGCTCCGGCCAGGCTCGTTCGCCGCCGAGCAGGTCGTGGCCGAGGGCGACGGCGTGGAGGAGCTCGACGGCGAGGAGCGGCAGGCCCGCCGAGTCGGCGGCGATGCGGCGGGTCAGCCGGTCGATCTGCTCGTCGCCGTAGGTCGGCAGGGCCCAGCGGGCGAGCGCGCGGAGGGCCGCGGCGTCGAGGGGCCGGAGCGTGAGGGCGACGCCGTCGAGCTCGCGGCCGAGGTGGGCGCGCATGGCGTCGAGCTCGTCGCGCAGGGGGCGGGGCGCCGCGGCCAGCAGCACGAACACGGGCGCCGTGGCGAGGTCCCGCAGCGCGGCGCGGAGGGCGAGGAGCGAGTCGCGATCGAGCCACTGGGCGTCGTCGGCGGCGAGGAGCACGTCCTGCTCGTCCGACACGGCGCGCAGCACCTCGCTGAACGCGCGGCCTAACGGCAGCGGCGCGGTGCCGTGCACCGCTTTCCCGAACCGGTCCTCCCACTCGGCGAGGTGCGCGGCGAACGCGGCCAGGGCGGCGGGAGGTGCGGCGGCGAGGCCGGGCGCCTCGAGGAGTCCGCCGTGCGCGAGGCCGATCAACCCGCTCCAGGGCTCGGCCAGGTCGGCCTCCACCGCGCGCACCACGCTCGTCGCCGCGCCGTCGAGGCGGGCCCGTCCCACCACCTCGTCGAGGAGCCGGCTGAGTCCCATGCCGGCCTCGCCCTCGACGAAGCCCGCGGCGGGGCGCCGGTCCCGGCGGTTCGCCTCCCAGGCATCGAGGAGCCGGCCCAGCTCCGCTTCGCGGCCCACGAGCGGCGCGCGCCGGGACTCGGCACCCACCTCGCGCGGCGCCAGGTCCGTCGGGCGCCGGACCCGCTCCCGCCGCACCCGCTCGGCCAGGGCCCTGGTCTCGGCATCCGGCTCGGTGCCGAGCTCCTGCTTGAGGCGCTCGACCAGCGCGGCGTATGCCTCCAGCGCGGCAGAGCGGTCCCCGGCGAGCGCGTAGCTCCGCATCACCGTGCGCGCCGCCGACTCCGAGCTCTTGTCGAGCGAGAGCGCGAAGCTCCCGGCGGCGACGGCGTCGAGCGGACGGCCCGCGCGCGCCAGCTCATCGGCGCGGTGCACCAGCACGTCCACCGACCGCCGCCGCCAGGTCATCCGCTCCGCGCTCAGCCAGTCGTCGAAGGTCGAGGTGTCCGGGACGCTGAAGCCCTCGAGGAACTCGCCCGCGACCAGCTCCGCCGCGCCGCGCCAGTCGCCGGCGGAGGCCAGGGCCTCGAACCGGTCGAGGTCGAGGTCCACCACGCCCGGCTCCAGGCCGACCTGCTCGCCGTCGAGCGCCACGCCCGCCTCACCGACGCAGCGCCGCAGGATGCGCACCGCCTCTCGCAGGGAGTGGCGCGCCGGGGTCTCGGGCTTGTCGGCCCAGAGGAGGCCGATGAGGTGCTCGCGGGTGCGCAGCCGGCGGGGTGAGCGGGCGAGGTAGATGAGGAGCGCGAGGTTCTTGCGCCAGAGCAGCTCGGGGGGGGCGGGGGCCCCGTCCACGAGCAACTCCACCGGGCCCAGCGTGCGGCACACGATCATGGGGCGGCCCGGACCATCAGGGGGCGCGGAAGTGGCCGCGTCGCACCCGCTCCGCCGTCGCCTCGATCTCGGCGGCGAGGGGCCGGTCCTGCGTGAGGCGCGGGACGCGCTCGCGGATCCGCGCGTGGGCGCGTTCGAGCGCGGGCCCCGTCTTGAGCGGCCGGTGGTGTTCGATCGCCTCCGCCGCGCAGATGAGCTCGGCGGCGGCGACGTACCCGAGGCACCAGACAGTGCGCGTCGCCTTGCGGGCCGCGGCCGGGCCCATCGACACGTGGTCCTCGCGTCCCGCTCCCGTGGGGACCGACTGGGAGCTCGCCGGCGTGGCGAGGACGCGCATCTCGGTGAGGACGTCGGCCACCGCGGTCTGGAGCATCATCAGGCCCGACTCCACGCCGGGCTTTCTTGCGAGGAAGGCCGGCAAGCCCGAGGTGTCGGGGTTCATGAGGCGCTCGATGCGGCGGTCCGCGATGGCGGCCACGTCCGCGAGCGCGATCGCCAGCAGGTCCAGCGCCTGGGCCACGATCTGGGCGTGGAAGTTGCCGCCGCTCACGATCTCGCCGGTCTCGGGGAAGACGAGCGGGTTGTCGGTCGCGCTGTTGACCTCGATCTCGAGCACCCGCCTGACGTAGCCGAGCGCGTCGCGCGCGGCGCCGTGCACCTGCGGCATGCAGCGCAGCGAATAGGCGTCCTGGACCCGGGGGTCGCCGTGCCGGTGCGACTCGCGGATCTCGCTGCCCGCGAGGAGCGCGCGCAGCACGGCGGCGCTCGCCGCCTGGCCGGGATGCGGCCGGACCGCCTGGATGTTCTCCGCGAAGGGGCCGGGCGAGCCCTTGAGGGCGTCGAGGCTCATGGCCCCCGCGACCTCCACGGCGTCGAGCACGACCTCGGCCTCGAGCAGGGCGAGGACGCCGAGGGCGGTGCAGAACTGGGTGCCGTTGATGAGCGAGATGCCGTCCTTCTCGCGCACGTCGAGGGGCGCGAGCCCGGCCGCGGCGAGGGCGTCCCGCGTCGGCATGCGGCGGCCGCCCATCTCGACCTCGCCCTCGCCCAGGAGACCGAGCGCGATGTGGGCGAGCGGCACCAGGTCGCCACTCGCGCCCACCGAGCCGAACTCCGGCACCACGGGGTGGATGCCGCGGTCCAGGAACTCGAGGAGCAGCTCGACGCAGCGCACCGTGCACCCGGAGTGGCCGTGCGCCAGGGTGTTGGCGCGCAGGAGCATCAGCGCCCGCACCCCCTCGCGCGGGATGGGCGCGCCGAATCCCGAGGCGTGGCTCAGGATGACGTTGCGCTGGAGCGTCGTTCGTTCGGCGGGCGGGATCACGACCTCCGCCAGCCTGCCGAAGCCCGTCGTCACGCCGTAGACCGGCTCGCCGGCGGCGATGCGCTCCTCGACGAGCCGCCGCGCCCGGTCGAGGGCCGCGCGGCCCGCCGGCGCGAGGGTGACCGTCGCGACCTCGCCGCGCGCGACGCGGGCGACGTCCTCGAGCGTGAGCGAGTGGCCGTCGATCGCGAGGGTGGTCATGATGCCTCGATCCTCATCTCCGGCGCGGCGGTCAGCGTCTCTCCGCGCAGCATGTGTTCGTCCGCGCCGAGGCGGCGCCAGGCGGCGTCGCGCGCCGCCGCCGTCTCGTAGAGGGCCGCGTTCGCCCCGCCGCTGCCGGCGAGGCGCACCAGGAAGGCGTCGGTCTCGCGGAGCCGGTCGAGCCAGTGGCCGATCGCGGGGAGCCGTCCGGCGACCACCGGCTCGAAGTCGTTATGCGAGCGGCGCCGCACCTCCTCCCAGGAGGCCAGCGCCGTGGCGGGCACCACCGCCGCGAACTCGCCCGTCTGCTCGGCGCCGCGGTCCTTGTCGAGCCAGGCATAGGCGTCGGCGGTCCTGACCGGCGCGGGAGGCGGGACGACGAGGAGCGGGAGCGCGGGGAGCGGCGGCAGCGCGAGCAGCCGCTCGCCGCGGCCCCAGCCCAGGGCGAGGGGCGCGCCGGTGAGGAAGAAGGGCACGTCCGCGCCGAGCGACGCGCCCAGCTCGATGAGGTCGCCGGGGGAGAGCTTCCCGTCGAAGAGCCGGTTCATGAGGGCCAGCGCCGCCGCCGCGTCCGACGAGGCGCCGCCCAGTCCCGCGGCCCAGGGGATCCGCTTGGTCAGCGTGAACGCGACGCCGCCTGGCGTGCCGGTGGCCCGGAGGAAGGCGCGCGCGGCGCGCACGATGAGGTTGTCGTCCGCCGGCCCGAGCGCGGGCGGCGCCCCGGCGAGCGTGACGCCCGACGCCGTGCGCTCAGCGGCGAGGTCGTCGGCGAGGCTGACCATCTGGTAGAGCGATTCGACGGCGTGGAAACCTTTGGCGTCGCGGCCGAAGACGCGGAGCCAGAGGTTGATCTTGGCCGGCGCCGTCAGCAGGGCGCGCCCGGTCACCTGGCCGGCCCCCGGCCCGAGAGCTCGCGCAGCGTGAGGCCGGTCCGCGCCAGGATCCAGAGCCCGATGACGGTGATGGGGATGAAGCCGCCGACGTGCAGGCCTAACGCGAAGCTCGCCGCGGAGACGCCATTCACCCCGTACAGCTCGAGCGAGGCGCGCGAGGCGGCCTCGAAGGGCCCGAACCACCCGGGCGAGGACGGGATGGCGACCCCGAGCGCGACGATCCCCTGGAGGACCAGGGTCGAGGACGCGGGGAGGCCGGAGAGATGGAAGGCGCGGAAGCCGAACCAGTAGCCGGCCGCGTTGGTGAGCCAGAGGGCGAACGACCACACCAGCACGCGGGCCATGTCCCGCGGCGAGCGCAGGATCCCGAGGCCCAGGATGAGGTTGCGGAGCACCCGCACCGCCCATTCCGCCGCGCGCCGCGGCAGGAGGTGGCGGAAGGCGCGGTCCACCACGTCGAGGGCACGGGCCGGCGCGTGGACCATCACGAAGAACAGGATCAGGACGACGGCGAAGGCCCCGCCGGTCCAGAGCGCGATGTCGGCGACGCTCCGGCCGGCGACCCGGGCGTGGCTGGGGAACTCGGGGGCCAGGATGCCTAACGTCAAGAGGAAGATGATGACGAGCCCGTCGAAGATGCGCTCGATGCCGATGGACGCCAGGGTGGTGGAGACCGGCGGCCCGACCAGCTTGGAGGCGGCGTAGGCCCGGACCACCTCGCCGGTGCGGGCCGGCAGGACGTTGTTGGCCATGAAGCCGATGGCCGTCGCCCGCCACACGGGCCCGAGCGGCGCGCCGTCGGTCCCCGGCGCGAGCAGGATGCGCCAGCGCAGCGCGCGCAGCGGGAAGGTCAGCGTGAGGAGGGTCACCGCCATCGCGAAGTAGCCGTAGTTGGCGCGCCGGAGCTGGTGCAGCAGCTCGGCGAGGCTGACGTCGCGGAAGGCCCAGGCGAGGAAGAAGACCGAGAGCGCGAGGCCAATGACCACCATCAGCTGCCGTCCCCGCGGGTTGGGGGGCGGGGCGGCGATGGGGCTACCGGCCGGCGCCGAGACCGAGTTCGACGAGATCGAACACCTCGCTCAGCAGGGCGGTGAGGCGGGCGCGGTCCGGGGCGGCGACGGCCGCGTCGAGGTCCGGCTTGAGCTCGCGCAGGCGCTCGAACACGCGGTCACCGCGGTAGAGCAGGGCCTCGATGGGCAGCACGTCGGCGTCGGACGGCGCGAGCGCCTCGATCGGCACCACCTGCTCGTCGGTGATGTAGCCGACGTCGGGCGAGAGCGAGGTGAGCTGGCGTGTCGCCGCCACCGGCCGGTGGGCCGGCGCGGCCGCCGCGGCGGCGGTGACGCCGCCCGCCAGCAGGTCCGCCAGCGTGCCGAGCGGCAGGCCGTGCTCGGTCACGAGCCGCTCGAAGGTCGCGTACGACGCCGCGAGGCCACCGTCCTCACCGTGAACGGCGGCGGGCGCCTCGGCGGCCACCGGCGCTGCCGCCACTTCGACCGGAACGGCGGGGGTCGCGATCTCGGGAGCGGGCGCAGGCGCCTCGGCCGATACCGCGGGGCTCGCGGCGGGCGGCTCGCGCAGGCTCGCGAGACGGCGGCTCGCGTCGTCGAGCTGCTCGGCGAGCCGGCTCTCATCGCTGCTCTGCGCCGTGCCAAGTGTCTCGGCGGCGCGGCCGATGAGGTCCACCAGGCCGGGGAGCGCGCCCGTGCCGACGCCGCGGCCGATGGCGTCGCGCGTGGCATCGGCGAACCGTCCCAGGGAGGTCGCGACGAGCGACCCGACCGCGCCCGACATCGGGCGGAGGCTGGAGGCGATGGCGAGGAGGCGGAGATCCCGTTGGACCCAGGACGTGGAGCGCTGCAGCTCGGTCGTCGCGGCGAGCAGGAACTCGCCCAGGCTCACCATCTCCGTCCGGCCGAGGCCGCCCGAGGGCGGCGCGGGGGGCGAGGTGCCGCGGCTCACCACGTGCGGTCCCATGTCGTCGTGGAAGAGCGACTCGATGGGGACCACGTGGGGCGCGAAGGCCTCGAGCAACCGGGTGGCGAAGGTGCCCGCCTCCTCGCTCTCGGCGGCGGGGCGTCCCGTGTCCACGACCTCGCGGGCCGCGCGCGCCATGGCGCGCGCGGCGGCGTCGAACACGTCGGCGACCCCATGGGCCACGGGTCCGGTGGTGGCGCCGGTCTCCCTGACGGCGTTCTCGATGCCGGCGAGCAGGTCCGGCAGCGGCGGCAGGTCGGCGAGGGCGGCGACGCCGCGCAGCGCGGACATCGCGGGGGCCACGCCCGCGAGCAGTTCCCGGTGGGTGGGGTCGGTGGCGAGCGCCTGGGCGACGCGTTGGAGGACGCTGGCGATGGTCGCGGCCTCGCGGGCCACGAACGCCCGGCCGCCCGCGTCGAGGGCGCCGGTGGACGCGACCCGCTTCTCGGCCGACGCGCGGCCCGACAGCCGGTCCAGGGTGCTGCCGATCGTCTCCGCCCGCTCCTTGTCGTCGGGCTGCGGCTCGCGGAGGCGCCGCATCAGCACCTTGCAGTCATCGACGGCGCGCGTCACTTCGGCACGGACCCGCTCGTCCCACGCCAGGCGGGCCTCGCGCAGCGCGCGCGCCGCCGACTCGAGCCCCTGCGCCGCGCGCGCCAGCCCGTGCTGGTTCGCCATCAGCGCGCTGCCGCGGAAGGCCCGCGCGTAGCGCACGAATTCCTCGCCGGCCGTGAAGGCGCCGGCCGGCGACTGCGCGAGCGCGTCGAGCCGCTCGAGATACTCACCCGACTCGAGCAGGAAGAAGTCGAGCGTGCCCATCCCCTGAACCAACGCGCCTCCTTTCTCCAAGTGGTCCCGAAGCTAGGCCGACGCCCGCGCCCGGTCAATTCGCTCGCGCATCTCGCGCACCGCGCGGTCCAGGCCCACCAGCACCGCCCGGCTGATCACGCTGTGGCCGATGTTCAGCTCCTCGACATCCGCGAGCGCGGCGACGGCCGCCACGTTCTCGTACGTGAGGCCATGGCCCGCGTGGACGGCCAGCCCCGCCTCCCGGGCCGCCGCCGCCGCGGCCGCGAGCTCGGCGAGCGCCTCGCCGCCGCCCCGCCATTCGTGCGCGTACCGGCCGGTGTGCAGCTCCACCGCGTCGGCGTCCAGCCTCACGGCCGCCGCCACCGAGGCCGGGTCCGGCGCGATGAAGAGGCTCGTCCGGATCCTCGCGTCCTTCAGCTTGGCCAGCACGCCCGCCAGGCGCCCGGCGCCACGGACGCAGTCGAGCCCCCCCTCGGTGGTGACCTCCTCCCGTCGTTCGGGCACCAGCGTGGCCTGGTGGGGTCGCAAGCGGAGAGCGAGCTGGAGGATGTCGTCGGCGGCCGCCAGCTCGAGGTTGAGCACGGTGCGCACCGTCTGCCGGAGCAGCTCGACGTCGCGGTCCTGGATGTGCCGGCGGTCCTCGCGCAGGTGCACGGTGATGCCGTCGGCGCCCGCCAGCTCGACGAGCGCCGCCGCGCGCACGGGGTCCGGCTCGTCGGTCCGGCGGGCCTGCCGCAACGTGGCGACATGGTCGATGTTAACGTAGAAGCGCACTATTGCTCGCCTCTCGCGTGGAGGTTAAGCTATGACGGTAGTGACCCTCACGCATCGCAACCTCGTCATTCTGATGTTCGGCGCGGCCACCGCCTGCGGAGGGCGTCCCGGCGTGACGGTCACGCCCGCGCCGGCGTCGCCCGAGGCGACGGTCGAGCAGTTCCTCGCCGCCGCGGCCGACACGAACCTCGGCCGCATGGCCGAGCTGTGGGGCGACCGGCGGGGCCCGAGCACGCTGCACGTGCCTGAGCGGCAGCGGCAGCAGCGTCTTACCATAATGCAGCGGGTGCTCCAAAACGACGAGCACCGGGTGGTCGGGTCGGAGACGCCGCAGGGGCAGCCCAACCGCCGCATCCTCCAGATCGAGATGGTGCGCGACGGCCGACGGTTCGTGGTGCCTTTCACCCTCGTGATCGCGCGCACGGGTGGGTGGCTGATCAACGACATCGGGTACGAGGCGGCGATCGCCCGGCCGTCGGGCCGCACCTCGCCCTAGTCCGTCAGCTCGAGCAGGATGCCGGCCGTCGCCTTGGGGTGGAGGAACGCCACCCGGTGGCCGTGCGCACCGGGGCGCGGTGCCTCATCGATCAGGCGGTATCCGAGGGCGCGGCAGCGCGCGAGCGCGGCGTCCAGGTCGGGCACGCGATAGCAGACGTGATGGAGCCCGGCGCCGCGTTTGGCCAGGAACTTGCCGATCGGGCTCGACGGATCGTCGGATGCGAGAAGCTCCACGTCGGATCCGCCCAGCGCGAGCGAGACCACGGTGGCACCGTCCGCGGTCTCCGCGGGCCGGGGCACCAGGCCGAGAATGTCACGATAGAAGGCGAGCGCTGCCTCGAGGTCCGGTACGGCGATACCGACGTGGGCGATCCGCGCGCCGGAAAGGTCGGGGGATGACACACACACATTCTAACGTGGGGCCAACGGACATGGCAGGGTCGCACCCGGTGGCGGTGACCGACGGGACCTTCCAGGCCGAGGTCGAGCAGTACGCCGGCCTCACGGTGGTCGACTTCTGGGCCGAGTGGTGCGGACCGTGCCGGATCATCGCGCCGCTCCTCGAGCAGCTCGCCGTCGAGTTCGCGCCCAAGGGCCTCAAGGTCGCGAAGCTCGATGTGGACGCGAACCAGTCCACCGCGATGCGGTTCAACGTCCGCTCGATCCCGACCCTCATGTTCTTCAAGAACGGCAAGCACGTGGATACGGTGGTGGGGGCGGTGCCGAAGGCGCACCTCCTGGGGAAGATCACGCAGCACATCTGATGCGGGCGTCGAGCGCGGTCCTCATCGACACCTCCGTCCGGCTGTGGGATCTGGTCTTCCCCCGGACCGACGCGCTGCTCGCCCGAACCCGCTCGGCCTACGTTCATCTCGACAATCTCATCGCCTACAGCAAGCGCGACCGCGACGGCAAGGTGGACGCCTATCTCGCCGCGTACCTCCCGGACGAGCTCGTGCTGCTCTTCTTCCTCGGCGGCGACCTGGTCAACGCCGCGATGCTGACGCCGGTGGGCCGGTTCCAGGTCGCGATCGGCGAGGCCCTGCGCCGCATCCGCGGCGAGCCGGAGCGCGGCGAGATGGCCTTCCACACCGCGCCGGCCGAACAGCTCGGCGCGATGTACGCCACCTGCGCGCAGGCGCCGCTCGACCTGGGCCTCGACGCCTCGACCCCGGAGACCCTATTCCGGGCCCTGCTCGACAAGCGCTGGACCGGGCTCCTCGAGCTGATCTCGGACGGCCGCGTGAACTACCTGATGGTGCGCGACGGCCACTTCCAGTCCGGCCTCTTCTCCGAGCGGCGCGAGGGCGAGGGGCCGACGGCCTATGTCAGCCGGCTCTTCGCGGGCGCGAAGGGGGAGGCCCGTCCGCGCGTGGCCGCCAAGGTGTACCCCGGCCTCGCGGTGTGCCCGCTCCAGGCGCCCCCCGCGATGGTCGCGATGTTCCGTCGCTTCGTCTGGGACCTGGCGGAGCTGGCCGAGAAGGAGGTCCCCGGCGACGCGGCCAAGCGCTCCGAGCGGGTGCGGACCCGGCTCATCGCCAAGCACGAGGTCCTGAAGGCGGTGGGAGGGCCGCGCGGCACCGACGCCGCCGACCCGATCGCCGAGCCGTCGGCGCTGGCGGACGGCGTGGCGGCGTGGGCGGCCGACTTTCTTGGCGAGCTCGAGGTCACCCATCCGCAGGTCGCCCCGCGCCTCCTCAAGGAGTCGGCGCGCGAGCACCGATTCGCGCTCTCGGCGGTGGGTTTCTTCGACCGGCTCCCCTGGCGGATCCAGTGGTGAGACCGGGGCGCCTCTTCATGGTGAGCACCCCCATCGGACATCTGGGGGATTTTTCTTTTCGAGGGGTGGAGGTGCTGCGCCAGGTGGCGCTGATCGCGGCGGAGGACACCCGGCACACCCGCCGGCTCCTCGCCCACTACGACATCCAGGCCCGGATGGTGAGCCTGCACGCGCACAGCCGGGTGGAAGAGATCGAGCGCCTGCTCGACCGCGTCGCGCAGGGCGAGGACGTCGCCTACGTGACCGACGCGGGCACGCCGGGGATCTCCGACCCCGGGGGCCTGGTCGCGGAGCTGGCGCACGCGCGGGGCGTCGTGGTGGTGCCGGTGCCGGGCCCGGCGGCGGTGCTGGCGGCGCTCGCGGCGGCCGGCTTCCCGGCCGACCGCTTCCTGTTCCTCGGCTTCCTCCCGCGCCGGGGCACCGCGCGCCGGGCTTTGCTCGACACGATCGCCGGCTCGGCGTGGACAGCCGTGTGCTACGAGGCGCCGGGCCGGACGGCGGCGCTCCTCGCCGACCTCGCGAAGCGTTGCGGCGAGGAACGGCCCGCGGCGGTCGCCCGAGAGCTCACCAAGATCCACGAAGAGGTACGGCGCGGAACGTTGGCCGCGCTCGCCGCGTACTACGAGGCACACCCTCCGCGCGGCGAGATCACCATCGTGGTCGGGGCGGGGACCGGCGAGCCCGCCGCGCCCGCGCCGCCCGCGGACCAGGATCGCATCGTCGCGGAGCTCCGCGGAAGCGGGCCACCGGCCGCCGTCGCCAAGGAGCTGGCCAAACGACTCGGCATCTCGCGGCAGGACGCCTACCGGTTGCTGACCCGCTAATGAGCGCGGGCCGGCAGAACGCGCTCACCATCGGCCGCCTGCATTACGACGGCGGCGGCGACTGGTACGCCAACCCGTCCAGCCTGCCCAACCTGCTGCGCGCCATCCGGGAGCGGACCACCCTGCGCACCACCGAGCGCGAGCACACCGTCCGCCTCACGGACCCCGGACTCTGGGACCTCCCTTACCTCTATATGACGGGGCACGGCAACGTGCTCTTCTCTCCGGACGACGTGCGCCTGCTGCGCCGCCACCTCGAGGGCGGGGGCTTCCTCCACGCCGACGACAACTACGGGATGAACGTCTCGTTCCGCCGGGAGATCGCCAAGGTCTTCCCGGAGCGCCCGATGGCCGACGTGCCGTTGTCGCACGCCATCTATCACCTGGTCTACGAGTTCCCCGCGGGCATCCCCAAGATCCACGAGCACGACGGGCTCCCGGCCCAGGGCCTGGGCATCTTTCTGGGCGGGAGGCTGGTGGTCTACTATTCGTATCAATCGGACCTGGGTGACGGCTGGGAAGACCCGGATGTCCACCATGATCCCGCGCCGGTCAGGGAGCAGGCGATCCGCATGGGCGTGAACCTCTTCACGTACGCGGTGAGCGCGTCGGCATGAGCGGCGCCGTCCTCGGCCTCGCGGCGGTGCGGCGCGCGCTGGCGACCCGGCGCGCGCTCGCGCTCGGGCTGGGCGCGGCCCTCGTGCTCGCGCTCGTGGCCGCCGGCGCCGCGCTCGCCGCGATGGCCGGCCTGTTCGGCGCCCTGCGGTGGGGACCCGCGGCGCTCTGGGCGGCCGCGCTCGCGGGCGGGGCGCTCGTCGGGCGGGCGCTGTGGCGTCACCTCGCGCCGGCCGACGACCGGGCGCTGCGCGAGACCGCCTCGCTGGTCGAGCGCGAGCTCTCGCTGCGGCGCGGCGAGCTGGTCGGCGTGGTGGACGTCGCGGGCGGCGCGCCCAAAGGGACGTCGGCGGGACTCGCGGCGAGCGCCGCCGCCCTCGTGGAGCGGCGGCTGCCGCCGGCCGCGGCCCCGTCGTGGGCGCCCGCGTCGACGCGGGCCCTGGGCCGGCGTCTGCGCTTGTTGGGCGCCGGCGCGGCCCTCGCCGTGGTCCTCGCGGGGCTCTCCTTCTGGCGCGCGGGCGACGCGGCCGCGAGCCTCGTCTCGCCGCTCCGGGCGTTGCGCGCGGCGGCGCGCGTGCGGGTCACCCTGCTCGTTCCCACGCGCTCGGTGCGTCGGGGCGGCGAGGTCGCCGTCACGGTCCGGGCGACCGCGGGGCGGCGTCCGGTGCTCCATCTGCGCGCGACCGGCGAGTCGTGGCGCCCCATCCCGCTCTTGGCGAACCCGGCCGGCGAGGCGACCTACCGCCTCCGCGACATCCGCGCGCCCCTCTTCATCTATGGCAGCGCCGACGACGCGGTCTCGGACACCGTCCGCATCGCGGTGGTCGAGCGCCCCTTCGTGGCCGCGTTCGAGGTGAACGCGCGGTTCCCCGCCTACCTCGATCGCGCCGACGAGACCCTGGTGATCGATGCCGGGCCGGTCGCGCTGCCGGTGGGCACGGTGCTGGTGGTGCGCGGGTCGGCGAGCGCGGCGCTCCGGGATGCGGTGCTCCTCTCGGGTGCCGACCGCCTGACCCTCACCACCGCCGGCGTCGCTTTCACCGGGAGCCTGGTGGTGCGCGGGTCCGCCGCCTGGCGGCTCGCGCTCACCGATCGGCAGGGCGACGCCGTGCCCGAGCCGCTCCCCACGCTCGAGGTCCGCGCCATCCCCGACAGTGCGCCGGTGGTCTCGGCGCCCGTTCCCGGGGCCGACACCACCGCGCCACTCGATCTCAAGCCCCCGGTCGTGGTGGACGCCCGCGACGATCACGGCTTGGGCCGGGTGGAGATCGTGAGCTGGCGCGTGAGCCGCCTCGGCGTGGTGGGCGACACGCAGGTGGACTCGCTCCCGGGCGTGGGGGGCGCGGACCGCGTGGTGCAGAGCCAGGTCCTCGATCTCACCAACCGCAGCCTCCTCCCCGGCGACACGGTGCGGTTCTTCGTCCGCGCCGCCGACCGGGCCCCGGTGCCGCACGTGGGCCGAAGCCGCGAGTACGCCCTCAGGCTGCGTTCGCTCGCCGAGCTGCGCGAAGCGGTGCGCGGCGGCGCCGACAGCCTGGCGCGCCAAGCGGCGGCGCTTGCCGCCGACCAGAGCCAGCTCTCGCGGCAGACGGAGGACCTCGCGGCGCAGCGCAACCGCACCGCCGACCGGCCCCCCGTCCGGCCCGACGCGCGGGAGAACCCGGCAGGCGCGCGGCCCGAGGCGCCCGGCAACATCCCCTTCGAGCAGGCGGAAGAGGCGCGGCGGATCGCGGACCGGCAGCAGGCGCTGGCCCAGCGCGCCGACTCGATGCGGCAGGAGCTGCAGCGTCTGGCGCGCGCGGCCGAGGAAGCCGGCCTCAACGATCCGGCGTGGCAGCAGCGGCTGCGGGACCTCGAGGAGTTGATGCGGCAGGCCGTCTCGCCGGAGCTGGCGCAGCGGCTGGAGGAGCTGCGGCGCGCGCTGGAGCGGCTCGACCCGCGCGCGATGCAGGAAGCCCTGCGCCGTCTTTCCACGGAGCAGCGGCGCATGCGCGAGGAGCTCGAGCGGAGCGCCGAGCTGTTCGAGCGCGCGGCGATCGAAGGCTCGATGCAGACCTACGCCCAGAACGCGGAGAACCTGCAGCAGGCGGAGGAGCAGTGGACCCGGCGCGCCGAGTCGCGGCACGACAGCACCGCGGCCGCGGACGAGCAGCAGCGCCTCCACGCCGAGGCCGATTCGTTGCGGCGCGGCCTCGAGCAGCTGGCGGAGCGGATGCGGCAGCGCGGCGACACCGCGGCGGCGGCGGGCGTGGAGCGGTCGGACTCGCAGGTGACGGGGGCGGAGCAGTCGATGAGCCAGGCCGCGCAGGCGATGCGGCAGGGGGCCCGGCCCGAGGCGGCGCGGCGCGGCGGCGAGGCGTCGCAGCAGCTGCGCGACGTCCCGCAGCAACTGCGCCAGCAGCAGCAACAGCTGTCGGCGGGGTGGCGGGCGGAGGTGCTCCGCGCGCTCGCGAACGCGATGAACGAGACGGTGTCGCTGGCGCGCGAGGAGCAGCGGATGGGGCAGGAGCTGCACCGCGGGGAGAACCGGGGCGACGCGATGGGCCGGCAATCCGCGCTGGAGCAGGGTGTGGACCAGATCATCCGGCAGCTGCAGCAGGCGGCGGGGCAGAACGCGCTGGTGGATCCGCGCCTGGGCGCGGCGCTGGGCCAGGCGCGCGAGCAGATCGGGCAGTCGCGGCAGTCGCTGGAAGGACCGTCGCCCGACGCCAGCGAGGCCGGCCAGCGCGCCGAGGCCGCGGCGCAGTCGCTTTCGGCCGCGGCGCTCCGGATGGCGCGCAATCACGACCAGGTGGCCGGCGCGCAGTCGGGGTCGGGGCTGGCGGAGGCGCTCGAGCGCATGGCGCGGATGGCCGGCCAGCAGGGACAGCTCACCGACCAGTTAGGCGGCCTCCTGCCGATGCTGGGGTCGGGGGACGAGGTCATCATGCAGCAGCTCAGGGCGCTGGCGGCGCAGCAGCGCGCCATGGCCAACGAGCTGGAGCGGCTCGGGGAGTCGGGCATGCCGGGCCGGCCCGACCAGCTCGCGGAGGAAGCGCGGCAGCTCGCCGACCGCATCGAGCAGGGCCGCCTCGACCGTCCCACCCTTGAACGGCAGCAGCGGCTCTTCCGCCGGATGCTCGATGCCGGCCGGACCCTCCAGAACCAGGACGAGCCCGAGGACCCGGAGCGGCGGAGCGAGACGGCACGCGAGCGCGCGGCGCGGGTGCCGGGGGCGGGGACGCCGGGCGGCGCGGCCCTGCGCTACCCGATCCCGTCGTGGGACGCCCTGCGCGCACTCTCCCCCGCCGACCGCGCCATGGTGCTCGACTACTTCCGGCGGCTCAATGCGCAGCCGCGCTAGTCTCCTGCTCGGCGCGGCGCTGCTGGTCCTCGGCGCGCCGCTCCGGGCCCAGGACGTCCTGGCCCGCGCGCTCGACCTGGAGCGGCAGGGACGGTGGCAGGAGGCGGCCACCGCGTGGCGCGTGACGCTGGCGCGGGACCCGTCCAACGCCCCGGCGCTGCTGGGTGCGGAGCGTGCCCTCACGGCGCTCGGCCAGCGCGATTCGGTGCTGGCGATGGTCGGGCGGGCGCTCGCGGTGGACCCGGCGAACGGGACCGCGCACTCCATCGAGGTGCGCGCGGCGCGGGCCGCCGGAGGCGACGCGCTCGCGGCGGAAGCGCTGGCCCGATGGATGGAGGCGGCGCCGCGGAGCGAAGCGCCGTACCGCGAGCTGGTGCGCGCGCTGCTCGGCCAGGGGCGGGTGGACGACGCGCGCGAAGCGGTGGCCCTCGCGCGCCGGCGATTGGAGGATCCGGAGCGGATGCGTCCGGAGATGGCCCAGGTCGAGGCGGCGGCGGGCAACTGGCCCCGGGCGGCGGCGGAGTGGCGCGCCGCGGCGGAGCGGCAGCAGAGTCTCGCGGGCGCGGCGATCTTCTCGCTGCAGGCCGCGCCGCCTAACGCGCGCGACCGGCTGCTCCGGTCGCTGACGGAGGCGGATTCCACCGGCGTGGCGCGGCGGCTCGCCGCCGAGCTGCTCCTGGGGTGGAACGAACCCGCGCGCGCTTGGACGCTGCTGCGCGCGGCGCTGCCGGCGGACGCGGAGGGGCGGGGCGAAGCGCTGCGCTCCTTCGCGGACCGCGCCCGCGCGCAGGACGGCGCGGAGCCGCAGCACGTCGCCGGCGAGGTGCTCGAGGCGCTCGCCGCGACCGTGGGCCCGCTGGAGGCGGCGCGGCTCCGGGTCGAGAGCGCGCGCGCCTTCGCGGCGGCGGGGGACGGCGCGTCGGCCCGGCGGGTGCTGCGCACCATGGCCGAGGACCCCGGGGCGCCCGCCGGGACCACCGGCACCGCCACCGCGACCCTGGTGGAGCTCTACGTGCGGGAGCGGAACCCGGCGGAGGCCTCGCGGCTCCTCGAGCGTTCCGGCGCGCGGCTCCCGGGCGGCGAGGCGGAGCGTCTCTCCCGGCTGGTGGCGCGCGCCTGGATCGCGGCCGGCGCGCTGGACCGCGCGGAGCAGGCTGCGGCCGCCGACTCCTCGCTCGCGGGCGACGAGATCCGCGGCTGGGTGGCGCTCTACCGCGGCGACCTGGCCCGCGCCCGGACGCTGCTCCGGACCGGGGTCCGGGCCGGCGAGGGCGAGGCGGCGGCCGAGCGGGCCGCCACGGCGGCCCTCCTCCAGGTGGTGGGCGCGGATTCGCTTCCGGCGTTAGGCGCGGCGCTCCTGCTGGCCGCCCGCGGCGACACGCTCGGGGCCTCGCGCGCCCTGGCCGCGCTGGCGGGCGGGGCAGGGGGGACGGCGGGGGCTGGCGCCGGCGAGGCGGAGATCCTGCTGCTCGCGGCGCGCTACGCCGCGCTGGCGCGCGACACCGCCACCGCGCTGTCGATCTGGGAGGACATCGCCCGGCGGCACGGGGAGTCGAGCGCGGCGCCGGCGGCGCTCCTCGGCCTCGCCCGCACGGCCGCCCAGCGCGGCGACCCCGCCGGCGCGGCCGCCCGCCTCGAGGCGCTCATCCTCACCTACCCGGCCAGCGCGCTCGTCCCCGAGGCGCGCCGCGAGCTCGATCGCGTGCGCGGCCTGGTGCCGCGATCGTGAAGCGCCGCACGTTCCTCGGCGCCCTCGCCGCCACCCGCCTCGCCTTGCGCACCGGCCGGGCGACGGGCAGGTCGATCGGCGCGGTCACCGACGGCCCGTCGCTCCTCGTACCCATGGACGATGCCCAGACCAACCACCTCAAGGCGTACGGCATCGCGTTCCACGCCATCGAGCGCGACGGCCGCTCGGAGTGGCTCCTCAACTACCGAGGCGGGTCGTTCCTCCTGCCCGATGAGCCGGTGGCCCGCCGCGCGGCGGCACTCGCCGGCGTGACCATCGAACCCGTCTCGGCGGCCGACGTGGTCGGGATCCGCGGCACCATCGAGCAGAACAACATGGACGCGCTCCCGCTGGAGCGCGTGCCGCGCGTGGCGATCTACACCCCGCCCAACGCGCCGCCGTGGGACGACGCCGTCACGATGGCGCTCCGCTACGCCGAGATCCCGTTCACCACCATCTGGGACCCGGAGGTCATCGGCGGCCGGCTGCACGACTTCGACTGGCTGCACCTGCACCACGAGGACTTCACCGGCCAGTACTCGAAGTTCTTCCTCAACTACGCCGGAGCGGCCTGGCTCGCCGACATGGTGCAGCGGAACCAGGCGGCGGCGCGGCAGGCCGGCTTCGCGGACGTGCCCGCGCTCAAGAAGGCGGTGGCGGAGCGCATCCGTGACTACGTCGCGAACGGCGGGTTCCTCTTCGCCATGTGCAACGCGACCGAGACCCTCGAGCTGGCGCTCGCCGCGCACGGCGTGGACATCGCGGCCGCGTTCGCGGACGGCACGCCCATGGCGCCCGACGCCGAGAGCCGCATGGACTGGTCGCACGCCATGGCGTGCCAGGGTGCGCACCTCGAGACCTCGCCGGGGATCCCGGCGTTCTCCGACATCGACGGCCACCAGGTGAACAACGCCGGCCGGCGCCAGCCACTCGGCGCGTACGAGCTGTTCAACTTCAGCGCCAAGATCGACCCGGTGCCCTCGATGCTGGTGCAGTGCCATCGCCAGGTGATCCCGGACTTCTACGGCCTCACCACGAGCTTCACCCGCCGCACGCTGAAGCCGGCGGACATCATCCTCGCCGAGGAGCCCGGCGCGCCGTGGGTGAAGTACATCCACGGGGACCTGGGCCGCGGGACCTGGACCTACTTCGGCGGGCACGACCCCGAGGACCCCCAGCACCAGATCGGCGACACGCCGACCGACCTGTCGCTCCACCCCACGTCGCCCGGCTACCGGCTCATCCTGAACAACGTCCTCTTCCCGGCCGCCAAGAAGCGCGAGCTCAGGACGTGAGCGACCGCCTCTCGCCCGCCGCGCGCGAGGCCCTCGCGCGCGCCATCAGCGAGGCGGGGGGCAACGAGGTCTCCTTCGTCGCCGACGTCGGGGAGGGCGGGATCATCACCGGCGTGGAGGCCGTGGCGCGCGGCACCGTCGACGCGGTCCTCGCGCTCCCCGGGGTCGCTTCGCGCGGCCAGATGCTCCTCCACAACCACCCGTCGGGGAACCTCGAGCCCTCCAACGCGGACCTCGACGTCGCGGTGCGGCTCCACGACACTGGGGTCGGCTTCGGCATCGTGGACAACACCGCCGGGTCCCTCTACGTGGTGGTCGAGGTCCCGCACCCGCGCCGGAGCGCGCCGATCGACCCCGTGGCGGTGGCGCACCTCCTCGCCCCGAAGGGCGGGGTGGCGCGCGCGTTGCGCCTGCACGAGGACCGCCCCTCGCAGCGGGACATGGCCGCCCACATCGCCGACACCTACAACGACGGCGGCGTCACCCTGCTCGAGGCCGGGACCGGGGTGGGCAAGTCGTTCGCGTACCTGACGCCGGCCATCGTGTGGGCCCTCGCCAACGACGAGCGGACCGTGGTGTCCACCAACACCATCAATCTCCAGGAGCAGCTGGTGGGCAAGGACCTGCCGCTCCTCGCGAGGGCGTTAGGTACCGACGCGCGGCCGGTGCGCTACGCGCTGCTCAAGGGATGGCGCAACTACCTGTGCCTCTCGCGCCTCCAGCAGGCGCGCGCCGGCGTGGGCACGCTGCTCGAGCCGGAGCGGCGCGACGAGCTGGACGCCGTCGCCGCGTGGGCCGGCGCCACCTCGGACGGGAGCCGATCGGACCTCACCTTCGCCCCCAGCGACGAGGTCTGGGACGAGGTCGCCGCCGAGTCGGACCTGTGCACCCGGCTCCGCTGCCCGCACTTCAACGACTGCTTCGTGTTCGAGGCGCGGCGGCGCGCCGCCGACGCCGACCTCGTCGTGGTGAACCACCACCTCCTGGCGAGCGACCTCGCGGTGCGACGCGCGCAGGGCAACTGGGAGGACGCCGCCGTGCTGCCCCCCTACCGGCGGCTGGTGCTCGACGAGGGCCACCATCTCGAGGACACCGCCGCCGAGCACCTCGGCAAGCGCGCCGGCAGCCGCGGCGTGGAGCGGCTCTTCGCCCGGCTCGAGCGCAACACCCGCGGCGTGCTCCCGGCGCTCCGCACCGCGCTCGGCGCGGAGACCGAGGCGATCGGGCCGGCGGCCCTGCGGCAGCTCGCCACCGAGGTCGCGCCGGCGCTCGCCGAGTCGCGGGGCGCCGCCGGGAACCTCTTCCACATCCTCGAGCGCTACATGGCGGGGCGTCCCGACAATGTGCTCCGCCTGGGCGACGCCTTCGCCGAGGATCCCGTCTGGCAGGACGGGCTCGACGGCGCGCTCACGGCGTTCGGCGAGACGTCAGGCAGGTTGCGCGAAGCGCTGATGAGCCTGGTCGACAAGGTCGCTCACGCCGACGAGGAGCCTTCGGAGCGCCTCGCGTCGCTGCTCGCCGAGGTCCGCGGGATCGCCGGCCGGCTCGACGCCGCGCGCGATGCGCTGTCGGCCGCGCTGCGCCCGCCTCGCGGACAGCCACCCACGGTCCGGTGGATGGAGCGCCGCGGCGGCACCCACGTCGCACTCGCCACGGCCCCGCTCGAGCTGGCGCCGCTCCTCAAGGAGCTGGTCTTCGACCGGGTGGAGACGGTGGTCGTCACCAGCGCCACGCTCGCGGCGAACGGGACCTTCGATTTCCTCGCCGGAAGGCTCGGCCTGGACCTCGCGCCCGTGCGGTCCGGCGCGCGCGAGGTCCTGCCGTCGCCGTTCAACTACTTCGACCAGTGCATCTTCGCCATCCCGGACGACGTGCCGGATCCCTCCCAGGGCGCCGAGCGCCACGACGATGCCACCGCGGAGATCGCCGCCGAGCTGGCCGCGGTCACCGACGGCGGCCTGTTCGTGCTCTTCACCAGCCACCGCGCGCTCCGGCGGGTGGCGGCGGCGCTCCGGGCACGCCCCGAGGTCGCCGGGCGGTGGCCCCTCCTCGTGCAGGGTGACACGCCGCGCGATCTCCTCCTGCGCCGCTTCCGCGATGCCGGCTCCGCCATCCTGCTCGGCACCGACTCGTTCTGGGAGGGCGTGGACGTGCCGGGCCAGGCGCTGCGGGCGCTGCTGATCGCCAAGCTGCCGTTCCGCGTCCCCACGGAGCCCATCACCGCGGCCCGGCTCGAGGCCATCGAGGCCGCGGGCGGCGATCCGTTCAACGACTACCTCGTGCCCCTCGCGGGCCTCAAGCTCAAGCAGGGGTTCGGCCGGCTGATCCGTGCCCGGACCGACGTGGGGGCGGTGGTGCTGCTCGATCCGCGGGTGCTCCGGAAACGGTACGGCGCGGCGCTGCTGGCGGGGTTGCCGCCCGCGGAGCGGGTGATCGGGCCGTGGTCGGAACTCAAGGAACGCATCGAGGAGTTCTTCTCGGTGCATGGAGCCAGGGTGTAGGCAATAGGCAATAGGCAATAGGCAATGGGGAATAGGTTGTGGCGGTCACGGATGGCGGGCGGCCGATCTGGAGAGTGACGATGGCGCGACCGGGGAAGATCGTGTGCATCGGGCGGAACTACAGCGCCCATGCGAAGGAACTCGGCAACGAGGTCCCGAAGCAGCCGCTCCTCTTCCTCAAGCCACCCTCGGCGGTGATCGGGGACGGCGAGCCCATCGTGCTGCCGCCCGAATCATCGCAGGTGGAGCACGAGGCGGAGATCGGCGTGGTGCTCGGCCGGACGCTGCGCCGAGCCGACGAGCGGAGCGCGCGCGCGGCGATCGCCGGGATCACCTGCGTGAACGACGTCACGGCCCGCGACCTCCAGAAGTCCGACGGCCAATGGAGCCGCGCCAAGGGCTTCGACACCTTCTGTCCCATGGGGCCGCGCGTGATGCCCATCGACCCCGAGCGGTTCGACTTCGCGGCGCTCGAGGTGACGTGCCGGGTGAACGGCGCGGTCCGGCAGCACGGCCACGCGGCGGACATGGTCTTCGGCATCCCCGCGCTCCTCGCCTTCATCTCCCAGGTCATGACCCTCGAGCCCGGGGACCTGGTCGTGACGGGCACGCCCGAAGGCGTGGGGCCGCTCGTCGCGGGTGACGTGGTGGAGGTCGAGGTGACGGGGGTCGGCGTCCTGCGCAATCCCGTGATCGCCTAGTACCTTTGGAGGTCGATCGGGGTAGGACCCTGCGTTCACGCCTGGAGGAAGCCGCTTCGTGAAGCCTCGCATCGCCGCCCGCGTCGGGCAGCTCCCCGCCTATCCCCTCGCGGACATCCCGCGTCGCAAGCGTGAGCTGATCGCGGCGGGCGTGGACCTCATCGACCTCGGCGCCGGCGACTCGGATGTGCCGCCCCCGGATGTGGCGGTGGCCGCCCTCCGCCGCGCGGCCCTCGATCCGGCGATGAGCCGCTATCCGTTCCAGCTCGGGCTCCCGGCGTTCCGCGAGGCCGTCGTGCGCTACCACCGCCGCCGGTTCGGCACCGAGTTCGATCCGATGACCGAAGTGCTGCCCCTCATCGGGTCCAAGGAGGGGATCGCGCATTTCGCGCAGGCGGTCTCGGGGCCCGGAGACATCGCCGTGGTGCCGGAGCCGGGCTACCAGTGCTACCTCGGCGGGACGATCTGCGCGGGCGCGACAGCGCACATCGTGCCGCTCCGCCCGGAGCGGGACTTCCTGGTCGAGCTCGGCGACATGCCGGGCGACCTGCTGGCCCGGACCCGCGTGGTCTTCCTCAACTATCCCAACAACCCGACCGCCGCCGTCGCGCCGCGGGATTATCTCGAGCGCACCGTCGCGATCTGCCGGGAGCACGGCATCGCGCTCGTCTACGACAACCCGTACGTGGAGCTGACCTTCGACGGGTACAAGGCCCCCAGCATCTTCGAGATCGACGGCGCGCGCGAGGTGGCGATCGAGTTCCACTCCTGCTCCAAGTCGTTCGCGATGACGGGCTGGCGGCTGGGCTGGGCGGTGGGGAACCGCGAGCTGATCAAGGCCCTCACGATCATCAAGTCGTACCACGACACCGGCGCGTTCCTGGCGGTGCAGCGGGCCGGGGCCGACGTGCTGGACCAGGCGGAGACGCTGATCCCACCGGCGGTGGAGCGCTTCCGCGCGCGGCGCGATGCCGCGGTCGAGGCGTTCCGGCGCGCCGGCTTCGAGGCGCCGTCCCCCCAGGCCACCATGTACCTGTGGATCCCGTTGCCCGACGGCGTGGCCTCGGCGGAGCTGGCGCGGCAGGCGATGGAACAGGAAGGGGTCGTGATCATGCCCGGCAGCGCCTTCGGGCCGTCGGCCGAGGGGTTCTTCCGGGTGGCGCTCACGGTGGACGGCGACCGGCTCGCCGAAGCCGCCGAGCGCATGGGCCGGGTGCTTGCGCGCGCCTAGTCCGTTCACCCTCCTCGAGCATCACCGGGTGACGCCGCCGTGGGTCGCGATGTCCATCGTGGCGCACGCGGTGCTGCTCGTGGTGTTCGCCTACACCAACGGCCCGTGGCATCCGCGGGCGCCGCGTCGCTCGCTCGCCTACCTGATGGACCTCCGCGGCCTTCCGCCGGAGCCCCAGGAGCTGCCGTTCTCGTTAGGCAGGCCGCACGCCGCCCGGCGCGGGACCATGCTCTCGATGGCGCGGCTGCCCCTCCCGGCGGCCGACACCGCCCCGGGGGACCCGGCCGGCGTCGTGACCACCGACACCCTGCCGCGGGTGGGATACGGCCGGCGCGGGGAGGATGCGTTCGCGGCGCTGACCCCGCACTTCGCGGACCGGAGGCTCTGGGTGCGGCCGCTGGTCATCCCCGAGGACGGCGGACGCCCCATCACGCTCGACTCGGTGGCGCGGGCGTGGTTCATGCTCATGGCCGACTCGATGGAGCGGCACCCGGAGATGAGCCCGAACTTCAACCCCTACGCGCCCCGCCCCTGGACCTTCCAGCGCAACGGGCAGACGTACGGGCTCGACGGGGCGGGCTTGCACCTCGGGACCTTCACGATCCCGACGATGGTGCTGGCGCTGCTCCCCTTCCCGCAGGGCAACGTCGACCAGGCGCGCGCCAACGGGGTGCTGATGAACATGCGCGCGGACATGCTGCGGGCGGCCGCGCGGGCGCAGACGGAGGAGGACTTCCGCCGTGCCGTCCGCGGGATCCGCGAGCGGAAGGACCGCGAGCGGCGGGAACAGCGCGAGCGGGACCGCCACCGCCCGCCGACCACGCCATGACGGGCGCGTCGCCGCGCCGTCCGGCTCCAGTCCCGCGGCCGGCGGCCGCATGAAGCTCATCGACACCGACGAGACGGTCCTGATCGTCACCGGGAGCGACCTCCCGGCGGAGATGAACGACCGGCCCATCGCCTACGGACTCAAGACCGAGCTCGACCGGGTCGGGGCGGGGCGGGCCTTCCGCGGGGCCACCGTCGTCTCCGACCGGTGGTACGCCGACAACCGCATCTTCCACCTGTGTCCCGTCGTGGCGGTGGGCGGGCCCGGCGTGAACGCGGTGGCGGCGGCGCTGGTCAAGGACCTGCCGGTGCTCGTGCAGCGGGACGATCGCATCTTCGTGCAGGGCGACTGGGACGGGGAGCACCAGCGCGTGAGCCTGTGGGGCGTGGACCGGGTGGCGACGGCGCAGGCGGTCCAGGTCTTCCTCGCCGAGGGGCACTGCGCGGCGTTCCTGGCGCGGGCCTGGCGGCTGGCGCCCGTCCGTCCGGTGGACCTGGCCTGACGCCTTACGGGCAGCCGAGAGGCGCCGCGGGAGCGTTGAGCAGCGCCATCGGCGGCTCGCTCCGGAAGGCCCGGAGGATGTTCAGCGCGTCGGCCTCGAATCGCGCCTGGCCGTCCGCGATCGGACGGTCGCACGCGTCCGTCACGCTCACCCGGCCCAAGCCCGCGTCGAGGCCGTTGAAGGTGACCTTGAGGTCGGCGCCCACCACCGCGAAGCGCGGTTCCCACCCCACCGACGTCAGCACGAAACGCCCCGGCGGCACCGTGAACATCGGCAGGCCGTCCGAGTAGCTGGCCGGCGGATGGGTGTCCCCCAGGAGCCCGAGGATCGTGGGCAGGAGGTCCATGTGACTCGTGATCTGGGTGCGCCGGCCCGGCGTGATGGTCGAGTCCAGCAGCACCATGGGCACGTGCACCTGCTGCTCGGTCACGGCTGAGCTGTGGCCGATGTGCCCCTGTTCCCCGAACTCCTCCCCGTGGTCTCCCGCCACCAGGATCAGCGGCTGCCCGCCGCGCCTCGCCGCGAACCAGGTCAGGAACTCGTCGAGCTTCCAGTCCACCTCGTAGGCCGAGTTGCGGGCCCGCCGCTCGATGGACGCGGGCGCCACCTGCCCGGCCTCCAGGCTGCCGCCGCCCTGCCAGTAGGGCCGGAAGCGCGCCGAGCGGGCGGGGAAGCTGTAGCTGAAATGCGTCCCGTCGAAGAACAGGAACAGGAACAGCGGCCGGTGGTCCGCGCGCTGGACGAACTGCTGGGCGCGTGCGAGCATCGCGGCGTCGCGCTGGTCCCCCGAGCCCTGGAAGTCGGTCTCGAGGTCGTGCTCCACCGCGCCGAACACCGTCTTCTTCAGGTTCATCCAGTCCACGTTGGACGCCGCGACGAGGCGCATCTGATAGCCGTTCGCCCGCAAGGCGTCGAACAGCAGCGGCCGGCGTCCCGCGCCCACCACGGCGTCGAACTTCTGGCTCTGGAGCCCGTAGAAGATGCTGAACAGCGAGAAGTGCGTGGAGGTCGCGCCGGCGTAGTGGTGCGTGAACTCCGCGCCTGCGGCCGCGCGGCGCGCCATCCGGGGCATCGTCCGGGGATCGAGGAAGTCCGACCGGAGGCTCTCGACCAGCGCGAAGATGATGTCCGGGGTCCGCGTGAAGTGCACCGAGTCCGCGGTGAGGCCCTCGGGGAAGGGGACGACGCTGAGCCTGGCCCGCTCGCCGTCGAACGGGTCGGCCATGCGGGGCCGCCCGGTGAGGCGCGCCAGCGTCCCGTTCATGCGGAGCGGCGGGATGAGCGGGAGGACCTGGCCCGCGGCGAAGATGGCGGGCCCGCCATAGAAGCTCATCGTGGCGGTGCCGAGCCGTTCGGCGAACGCGAGGACGAGGAGCAGCGCCGCCCAGCCCGCGGTCTGCCGCTTGGAGGCGCAGCGGCCCAGGAACCAGCTCCCGCCCCAGAGCTCCGCCACGAGCCAGACCACCGCGCCGACCGCCATCGCGCCCAGCTCCCAGCGCTGGACGCCGACCTCCTGGAGGGCGCCCGGCTGTACCAGGACGCGGAAGAAGAAGCCGTTGACGTGGAACTCGAGGGCCTGGTACATCCGGCTGTCGATCACCAGCGCCATGGTGAGGAGCGCGGTGACGGTGGGGGCGGCGAACCGATAGAGGCGGCCGCCGAGGCTGAACGGCAGCGCGCCCATCCACGCGATCCAGGCGAGGAACGCGGCTTCGGCGAGGTAGGCGAAGACAAGGCCGCACCGGTAGGTCCACGGCACGCTGTCGAGCGCGCGGGCGATCGACGAGAAGTAGAGCGCCAGGAAGACCGGCACGTGGAAGAGCGCCCACGCGAGGGCCGGACGCCGGAGCGCGCCGCACGCCGGCGTGGTCAACTCAGCGGGCCCCGGCGCCCAGGCGCCCCAGCGCCGCCTCCCGCCCCACCACCACGAGCAGCTCGTTCACCGGCTCCGAGACGGTCGAGCCGGTCAGGGCGATCCGCACCGGCTGCATCACCGCGCCGGCCTTCATCCCGTTGGACTCCGCCACCCGCCGGAGCTCGGCCTCGAGCCCCGCGGCCGACCAGTCGGCGGCCGAGCCTAACGCCTGCGTCACCAGATCCAGGGCGCGCCGGTACCCCGGCTCGTCCTTCGCGATGAACGCCGCCGCCTTCTCGTCCGGCACCACCGGGTCGAGTCCCGCCCGCTGGCGCGCCTGCCGGAGCACGTCCAGCGTGGTCCGGCTCCGCGGCAGCACCGCCGCCACCAGCGCCTCGGCCCGCGCCGGCGGGAGTGTCGAGAGGCCGTCGCCGAGGAGGCCCACCAGCCGCGCCGGGCCGATCGCCCGCATGTGCTCGGCGTTCATCCACTCGAGCTTCTTCGGGTCGAAGACGGCGGCCTTCCCCTGCACCCCGTCGAAGCCGAACGCCTCGATCATCTCGCCGATGTCGAAGAACAGCTCGCGGTCGCCGCCGGGGCTCCAGCCGAGCAGCGCCAGGAAGTTCGTCATGGCCTGCGGCAGGATCCCCTCGTGCTGGTAGTCCGCGACCGCGGTCGCGCCGTGGCGCTTGGAGAGCTTCTTGCCGTCCGTGCCGAGGATCATCGGGACGTGGCCGAAGACCGGCGGCTCCTGGCCGAACGCGCGGTAGAGCAGGATCTGCTTGGGGGTGTTCGAGATGTGGTCGTCGCCCCGGAACACGTGCGTCACCCGCATGTGCACGTCGTCGGACACCACCGCGAAGTTGTAGACGGGCGTGCGGTCGGCGCGGAGGATGACGAAGTCCTCGAGGTCCTTCCCGTGGAACACGATCCGCGCGTGCACCGCGTCGTCCCAGGCGACTTCCTCGTGCTGCACCCGAAAACGGACCGCTCCGTCATCGAGGTAGGCCTTGCCCTCCGCCACCAGGCGATCGGCGTCGGCCTGGTGCCGCGCCAGCCCGGCGCCCTGGAAGAACGGGCCTTCGTCCCACGAGAGGCCGAGCCACGACATGCCGTCGAGGATGACCTGCGTGAACGCG
>JBGPHD010000007.1:0-42180 GCA_041484135.1 Gemmatimonadota bacterium | reverse complement strand
CGCCGCCTTCGTGCTGTACGTCTGCTTCATCTCGATGGCCTCGGCGCACCACCTGCTGGTGGATCCCGGGATGGGGCCCGGCTGGAAGATCTGGAACACCAGCTACGCCATGTACCTCGCCGTCCTCGCCAGCATGGTGCACGGCTTCACGGTCCCGGCTGGCATCGAGGTGGGCCAGCGGCTCAAGGGCTACACCAAGGGCCTCTTCGAGTGGCTGCGCAAGGCACCCTGGGGCGACCCCGGATTCAGCGCGTTGATCTTCTCGATCGTCGTCTTCGGGTTCGTCGGCGGTATCACCGGCGTCACCTTCGGCACGGAACAGATCAACATCATCGCGCACAACACGCTCCGCGTGCCCGGGCACTTCCACTCCACGGTCGTCTCCGGCACCGCGCTCGCGTTCATGGGTGTGACCTACTACCTGATCCCCCTGATCTTCCGGAAGCAGGTGGCCTTCTGGCCGCTCGCGAAGATCCAGCCGTACCTGTTCGCGATCGGCATGCTGATCTTCTCGATGGCGATGACGTTCGCCGGCTCGTTCGGGGTGCCGCGGCGCCACTGGGACATCACCTTCGCGCAGGCGCCCTTCGACGTGCAGTTCAATCCGTCGGTGGACCTCATCATCGGCGTGATGGCGGTGGGCGGGATCATCGCCGCGGTGGGCGGGGCGTTCTACATCCTGATCACGGTCTGGTCGGTGTTCTTCGGCAAACCGCTCGAAGCGCCGGCGGGAGGGAGGGCCTGATGGCCATGCACGGCGTTCCCCAGGGGGTGACGAAGCTCCCGCCCCAGTCCTACGACGTCCCGGCCGAGAGCGCGCACGCCGAGAAGGGCCCGTCGCACCACGCGCCGGGGACCCTGGTGCTGGTGTTCGTGTTCCTCGCGGCCTTCATCGTGTACTACTTCGTGAACTGGAAGCTCCTGTCGTTCGTCTGGAAGGTCGGTTAGGCACGGTGCGCGTCCGCGAAGGGACGGCGGTGGCCGGGCTGGGGTTCGTCCTCGCGGTCACCGCGGTCTGGTGGGCGCTGGCGCTCTGGCCCCTCCCCGCGGAGGCGCCGGCGTGGCTGGCCCGCACGCGGCTGGTCTGTTTCGGCGCGGCGCCGCACACCCTCCCCACCGGCGCCGGCTGGGCCGTCCTCATCGGCGAGCCGGTCGCGATGCTGGGCGCCCTGTTGGTGGTCTGGGGGCGCGATGTCACCGCCGGCCTCGTCTCCCTGCGGCGCTCGGCGGCGGGCCTGGTGGTGCTGCGCGCCGCCGCGCTCCTCGTGCTGGTCGGCCTCTCCGCGGCGGGGCTGCGCGTGGCCCGGGCCTCCGCCGGCATGACGCCGCTCGACGCGGCGAACGCGACGCGGGTGGACCGGCCCGCGCCACCGCTCCGTTTGGTGGATCAGCACGGCGACACCGTCGCACTCGCCGACATGCGCGGCCGGCCGACGCTTGTCGCGTTCGCCTTCGGGCACTGCGAGACCGTGTGCCCGCTGCTGGTGCGGGACGCGCTCGCCGCGGCCGGCGCCGTAACGGAGCGCCCCGCCGTCCTCATCGTCACCCTGGATCCCTGGCGCGACACCCCCGCGCGTCTCGCCACCATCGCCGCCCAGTGGCATCTCACCGGCGACGCCCGCGTGCTGGGAGGCAGTGTCGCGGAAGTGGAGGCCGTGCTGGACGCCTGGAGCGTATCCCGGGTGCGTGACCCCGGCACGGGCGACGTCCCACATGCGGGGCTGGTCTACGTCGTGGACCGTTCCGGGCGGATCGCCTGGTCGCTGCCGGGCGGCGCGGACGCGATCGCGTCGCTGGTGGGGGGCCTCTAGTGGCCCGCGCCGCCGACTTCGTCGCCCTCACCAAGCCGCGCATCACGGGGCTGGTGCTGGGCACGACCGCCGCGGGGTTCTACATGGCCTCGCGCGCGCCCATGGCGCCGGCGCTGCTGGCGCACGCCCTCATCGGCACGGCCCTGGTGGCGAGCGGCACCAACGCGCTCAACCAGTGGGGGGAACGGGAAGCGGACGCGCTGATGCTCCGGACCCGCCGCCGCCCGCTCCCGGCCGGGCGGCTCTCACCGGTCGCGGCGTTCGTCTTCGCGTGGGCCATCGGCTTGGCGGGCGTGGCGTACCTCATGTGGCAGGTGAACGCGATCACCGCGCTCCTCGCCGCGGCGACGCTCCTCTCCTACGTGTTCCTGTACACGCCCCTCAAACGCCGTACTCCGCATTCGCTGCTGGTGGGCGCGGTGCCCGGCGCGCTCCCCATCCTCGGCGGATGGACCGCGGCGGGCGGCGCGCTGACGCCGGCCGCCTGGGCGCTCTTCGGCATCCTCTTCCTGTGGCAGCTGCCGCATTTCCTGGCGCTGGCGTGGATGTACCGTGACGACTACCGGCGCGGCGGATTCGAGGTGGCGGGCGTGCGCGACGGGGACGGCCGAGGGACGGGGCGGCAGAGCTTCGGATATGCGGTCCTGCTGGTGGCGCTGAGTCTCGCGCCGGCGTGGTGGGGCCTCACCGGGCTGTGGTACGCCGCCGGCGCCTTGCTGGGCGGTCTCACGCTGGTGGCGTTCGCCGGGCGACTCGCCCTGCGGCCGGCGCCGCAGAGCGCCCGCCGGCTCTTCCTCGCCTCGGTGATCTACCTGCCCCTCCTGCTGATCCTGCTGGCCGCGGACAAGGTCGGCTAGACCGCCTCCCGCGATGACCCGGGTGGGCTTCGAACCCACGACCTACGGATTAAAAGTCCGTTGCTCTACCAGCTGAGCTACCGGGTCGGACCGCCCCAAAACTGACCGGCAGGGCCGGGTTCCACAAGCGAGCGGCCGGGGCTGTGACCTCTGACCTTGCGCCGCCGCGCGCCCGCACGAACATTCACGGGTCGCGCCGTCGCATTGCCGACCCACTCCTGCCCGGAGCACCCGATGAAAGCTGTCCTGGTCCCCGCGTTGCTCGCCGCGGCCGCGCTGGCCGCCGCGACACCCGCCGCCGCGCAGAACTCGTATCAGCAGCAGATCCGCGCCCAGCTCACGCGCCACGCGGCCAACGTGATGCAGCACGGATACGCGGCCGACCGCGAACCGGTCTACGGCTCGCTGAACGACGATGACAACGACCAGAAGGCCGTCACGCTCACGGCCGGCCGGCGCTACGTGATCATCGGCGTGTGCGACGAGGATTGCTCGGACATCGATCTGCGCCTCTTCGCCCCCGACGGCACCAAGATCATCGAGGACATCGAGACCGACGACTACCCGACCCTGCAGTTCACCGCCCCGGTCACCGGCACCTACCGGTTGTCCGTGGAGATGGCGACCTGCCGGACCAACCCCTGCTACTGGGGCACCCAGGTCTACGCCGCGGGCGGCAGCGGAGGGAAGTGATCCGGGCCGTTCTCCCATGACCGCCGGCGCCGTGCGCGGCCCGCGCTCGGTCCTCCTCGTCGAAGACGACGACGAGACCCTGGGCGCGTACAACCACGCGTTCCACGGCGCCGGCTGGATCGTCATCTCGGCGCGCCGCGGGACGGACGCCATCGCGTTGGTGCGCGGCGGCCTCCGTCCCAGCGCGGCCATCATCGACATCGGCCTGCCGGGCGCCTCCGGGTTCGACGTGCTGAAGGAGTTCGTCGCGGCAAGCCCGGGGACCCGCACCATCGCGTGCTCCGGCCTCGACGATGAGGTCCTCATCAGCACCAGCCTCGAGGCCGGCGCGTCCGCGTTCGTGGCGAAGGCCGCCGGCGTGGCGGAGGTCGTGCGAGAGGCGGAGAAGGGTTGAACGACACGAGGCGTTGAAGGTCGAAGAGAAGACTGCGTTGAAAAGAGAAAGCCGCCCTAGGAGAACAGCGAGCGCTGCACCACGGGCGTGAAGCTCCGGCGGTGGTGTGGCGTGACCCCGACCCGCTCGATCGCCTCCTGATGGTCCGCCGTGCCGTACCCGCAGTTGTGGTCCCACCCGTAGGCCGGATAGCGCACCGCCAGGAGCCGCATCAGCCGGTCCCGCACCGTCTTCGCCACGATGCTCGCGCACGCGATGGCGAACGAGCGCGCGTCCCCGCCGACCATCGCCTCGTGCGCGCAGCCCAGGTCGGGCACGGGCAGTCCGTCGACGAGCACCGTGTCCGCAGTCCGCGGCAGCCGGGCGAGCGCGCGCCGCATGGCCAGCGCGGTGGCCCGCCGGATGTTGAAGCGGTCGATCTCGCGGGTGCTGGCGGCGCCGAGGGCGTAGGGGAGGGCGGAAATGATCGCCGCCGCGAGCTCTTCGCGGCGGCGTGGGGTGATCTGCTTGGAGTCGTTGATCCCTTCGAGGCAGACGGTGCCGGGCTCGACGAGGACCGCGGCCGCGACCACCGGTCCCGCCCACGGCCCGCGGCCCACTTCATCGAGGCCGGCGACGGAGCGGCTGCCGCGGGCGAACCAGGAGCGCTCGACCTCGAGGTCGAGCACTACTGCTGCTCCTTGTTCTCCTTGATGCGCGTCGCCTTGCCGGTGAGCTTCCGGAGATAGTACAGCTTGGCGCGCCGGACCTTCCCCTTCCGCATGATCTCGACCGACGACACGTTCGGCGAATTGACCGGGAAGATGCGCTCGACCCCCACCCCCGCCGAGATCTTCCGGACCGTGAACGTCTCGTGCATGCCTCCGCCCTTCCGGGCGATGCACACGCCTTCGAACGCCTGGAGGCGTTCCTTGTCGCCCTCGCGCACGCGCACGTTGACCTTCACCGTGTCGCCGGGACGGAAATCGGGCAAATCGGTCCGCAGCCCTTCGCGCTGTAACGCCGCCAGCCTGTCCATGACCTCACTCCTCCATCAGTTCGCGGTAGCGCGCCCACAGATCGGGGCGCCGCTCCCGGGTCAGTCGTTCCGCTTCCGCCTGCCGCCACGCCGCGATCCGGGCGTGATCGCCGGAGAGCAGCACCTCCGGCACGGTCCAGTCACGATACGCCGGCGGCCGGGTGTAGGAGGGCGGCGCCAGCAGCCCGTCGTAGTGCGAGTCGCCCGCCGCCGACTCGTGATCCCCCAGGGCGCCGGGGAGGAGCCGCACCACCGCGTCGATGACGCAGAGGGCCGCCGGTTCCCCGCCCGACAGCACGTAGTCGCCGACCGACAGCTCTTCCGTGGCCAGGTGGTCGGCGACCCGCTGGTCCACGTCCTTGTAGTGCCCGCACAGCAGCGTCAGCTGCGCGCCCAGCGAGAACCGCACCGCGTCCCGGTGATCGAGCCTCTTGCCGCGCGCCGAGAGGAGCACCACCGGCGGCTCCCGCTTCCGCGCCTCGAGCGCCTCGAAGAACGGCTCGGGCTTGAGCACCATCCCCGCCCCGCCGCCGTATGGCTCGTCGTCCGCGGTCTGGTGCCGGTCGTGCGTGAAGTCGCGCAACGCGACCGTCGTGTACCGGACCAACCCCTTCGCCGCCGCCCGCCCAAGGATGCTCACGGCCAGCGGCGCCGCGAAATACTCGGGAAAGAGCGTGACGACGGTGACGTCGAGCACTCAGATCTCCAGGAGCCCCGGCGGCGGCGTCACCACGACCCGCCGCTCCGTCCGGTCCACCCGCCGCACCACGCCGGCGTTGAACGGGATCAGATGCTCGCGCGCCGCACCCTTCACGTTGAGCAGCCAGCCCTGCGGCGCCTCGACGACCGCCGTCACGTCCCCCACGACGTCGCCGTCCTTCGTCTCCACGCGGAGGCCCACCAGCTCGTGCAGGTAGAACTCCCCGGGCTCCAGGGGCCGCGCCTCCCCCACCGTCATGCCGAGGTAGCGCTCGCGCAGCGCCTCGAGCGCCGGGCGGTCCTCCATCCCCTCGAAGTGCACCAGCCAGGCCCGGTGGTACCAGCGGCTCTTGGTCACGACGACCTCGGCCCCGGTCGGCTGCCCCTCCCGGTCCAGCACCGCGAGGACACGCCCCACCCGGAACACCGTCTCGGGCTCGTCGGTGAGGGGATAGACGAGCGCGTCCCCCTTCACCCCGTGCGGCTTCTTCAGGAGACCGACCGCCAGGTGGGTCGGTCCGGTCATGGGGCCGTTAGGCTCCCTCGACGGGCGGCTTGGGCAGCTCGGCGCCGAAGCAGCCGGCCTTGCGCATGATGGACGCCACCGTCTCGGAGGGCGTTGCGCCCTTCGTGATCCAGCCCTTCGCCTTCTCGACGTCCAGGTCGAACTGCTTGCCCTTGGCGCGCGGGAAGTAGTGCCCCAGCATCTCCACGAACCGCCCGTCGCGCGGGGACTCCGAGTCCGTCACGACGATACGGTACGAGGGCTGGTTCCGCCGCCCTTCCTTCCGCAACCGGATCTTCACCGCCATCTCACAACGCTCCCCTGCCCATTTTCGGCAGACCTTTGAGGCCACCCTTCATGAACTTGCCCATCTCCTTGAACTGCGCCAGCAGCCGGTTCACCTCGGGCACCGACCGGCCCGATCCCTTCGCGATGCGCGCGCGCCGCGAGCCGTTGAGCAGCTCGGGGTGACGCCGTTCCTCCGGCGTCATCGCCAGCACGATCGCCTCCACGTGCTTCATCCGCTTCGGGTCCGCCGCCTTCACCGCCTTCATCATCTCGCGGTTCACCCCCGGCAGCATGCCGAGCAGCGACTCGAGCGGCCCCAGCTTCCCCATCTCGCGCAACGCCTCGAGGAAGTCCTCGAGGTTCATCCCCTTCTTCGTCGTGACCTTCCGCGCCAGCCGCTCGGCCTTGGCCCGGTCGAGCGACGCTTCGGCCTTCTCCACCAGGCCGATCACGTCACCCATCTGGAGCATCCGGCCGGCCATGCGGTCGGGCCGGAAGGGCTCGATGTCCGCCAGCCCCTCGCCCACGCCGACGTACTTGATGGGCGCCCGCGTCGTCTCGTAGATCGAGAGGGCCGCCCCGCCGCGCGCGTCGCCGTCCATCTTGGTCAGCACCACGCCGGTGAGGCCGACGGCGTCGTGGAACCCCTGCGCGATGCGCACCGCGTCCTGCCCCGTCATCCCGTCCGCGACGAGGAGGACCTCGTGCGGCGGCACCGCCGCCTTGAGCCGCGAAAGCTCGTCCATCATCGCGGCGTCGATCGCGAGCCGGCCCGCCGTATCCACCAGCACCGTGCGCGCCCGGGCATGCCGCGCCGCCTCGACCCCGCGCCGTACGATGCCCACGACATCCGTCTCGCCCGGCTCGGCGTGGACCCCGACCCCGGCCTTGGCCGCCAGCGCCACCAGCTGGTCCACGGCGGCGGGGCGGTACACGTCCGCCGCCACCAGGAACGGCGCCTTCTGCTCCAGCGTCAGCCGCTTGGCGAGCTTCGCCGCGGTCGTCGTCTTGCCCGAACCCTGGAGCCCGACCAGGAACACGATCGTGGGCGGCACGCTGGCGTAGCGGATGAGGGCCGGTTGCTCGCCCAGCAGGCGGACCAGCTCCTCGTGCACGATCTTCACCAGCTGCTGCCCGGGGGCCACGCTCTTGAGCGCCGGCAGCCCGACCGCCTTCTCGGCCACGCGCTCCGTGAACCCGCGCGCGACGTCGAACCCGACATCGGCCTCGAGAAGCGCCAGGCGGACCGTTTCCAGTCCTTCCCGGATGGCTTCCTCGGTCAAAACGCCGCGCCCTCGAAGCTGATTGAGCGCGGCGGAGAGCTTCTCGCTAAGCTCGTCGAACATTAGCCACGTAAGTTACTTAGGCCAGCGGAGATGAGCAACCAGCGCCCCCGGCACCCGCATGCCGAGCGAGGCGCACCGGGCGGAGGTTATCTTGCCGAATAACCAGATGACGGACCCCCAGCCCAACAGCGCCTCTACGGTGTCCGCGCCAGAGGCGCGGCCGGACCCGGCGCCGGCACCGGCCCCCGCGCGCGCGCCGATCGACCTGACGCCGAACTGGCGCCGTCCCGACGACGCGCAGCGCCAGCAACGGCTCGACGCCATGAAGCTCCGGGCCACCGCGCTGCTCGGCGTGGCGGCGATCCTGTTCGCGGTCGCTCAGGCGCTGGAAGGCCGGTATCCCTGGCTCGGCTACGTCCGCGCCACCGCCGAGGCATCGCTGGTCGGCGGCCTGGCCGACTGGTTCGCCGTGACCGCGCTGTTCCGCCACCCGCTCGGCCTGCCCATCCCGCACACCGCGATCGTCGCCCGGCGCAAAGACCACATCGGACGGGTGCTCGGGAACTTCGTGCAGAACCACTTCCTCTCCCGCGAAGTCATCGCCGCGAACCTGCACACGGTCCGGCCCGCCGAGCGCGCCGCGCGCTGGCTCTCCCAGCCGGAGCACAGCCGCCGGATCGCCCGGCAGGTGGCGGGCGGCCTCGCCAAGACGCTCGAAGCGATGCCCGACTCACGCATGCGCGAGCTGGTGCGCGACCTGGCGCGCGACCGGCTGATGGCGATCAAGGTCGCGCCGGCCCTGGGCAAGACCCTCGCCGTCGTGCTCGCGGGGGACCGCCACCAGGAGATCCTGAACGAGGCGGTGAAGCTCGCGGCGGAAGCGGTGCGCGACAACGCGGAGATGATCCGCCGCCAGGTGCGCGCCGAGAGCCCCTGGTGGATCCCGGGCGTGGTGGACGACAAGATCTACCAGCGCATCCTCGGCGCCATCGAGAAGCTGCTGCGCAACATCGGGACCGACGCGCGGCACCCGCTGCGCGCCGCGTTCGACAAGGCGCTGCGGGACTTCGTCCACCGGCTGCAGAACTCGAGCGAGGTGAGCGCGAAGGCGGAGGCCCTGAAGCAGGAATGGCTCGCGGACCCGGCCGTGGCCAACCTGTCGGTGGAGCTGTGGGAGACGGCGCGCGGCGCGATCGTCGCGTACGGCACCCAGGCCGACGGCGACGCGACGGGCCCCCTCGAAGAGGGGATCAGCGCCTTCGGTGCGGCGCTCCTCACCAACGACGCCGTGCTGGCGGAGCTGGACGAGATGCTGATCGAGCTGACCGCGTCCGCGGTGGAGCAGTATCGCACCGAGATCGGCGACCTGATCGCGCAGACGGTGGCCGGCTGGGACCCGGAGGCCACTTCGCAGCGCTTCGAGCTGGCGGTGGGCCGCGACCTGCAGTTCGTGCGGATCAACGGGACGCTGGTGGGCGGGCTGGTGGGGTTGGCGATCTACGCGATCACGAAGCTGGTACGGCCTTGACGACGTTGAAGACCAAGAGGCGTTGCTTCAACGTCTCTCTGCCCTGGCCTCCGGCACCCGCGTCCAACCCGTCCAGGCGTTAGGCGCGTCCACCAGCCGCACCAGGCTCACGCCGCCGGAGGTCGTCTCGTCCACCCGCCACCGCCGGCCCGCCGCCCGGCCGGGGCCGCGCGCCCAACCGGTACGCAGGGCCCGCGCGAACTCCGCCGCGTCCTGCGCCGTGTCCCACGCGCTCGCCCACAGCACCACGGTCCCGGAGGCGGCGCCCAGGACCTCGTAGCGGTCGCCGTCCCATCCCGAGGCGGCGACGAGCGCGTCCGCTTCACCGACGCCCCACGTGCCCAGCACCACCCGCGTCTCGAACTCCCCGAAGTCGTCGTCGTAGACCAGCGTGTCGCCCCGCGCCGGCGGCGGGAAGGTCAGCCGCGCCGGGACGTCGTGCGCCGTGTACCTGGAGGGGTGCAGGACCTGTTCGGTGGAAGCCGGGAGACGGTCGCCGTACGGCTGCTCCTCGGGCGTGGCGCGGCGCCCCTCGAACGCGATCATGAAGTCCGCCCCGTCCACGTAGGGGAAGAGCAGGCTCTCGCGGAGGATCGGCGGCAGTCGGGACAACTGCTCGAACGACTCCTGCTGGTCGCGGATGGCGCGGCGCGCCTGCTCCCAGCTCTGGGCGAGCTGCGAGATAGTGGCGCCGGGGGAGAGGGCGAGGAGCCCGGCGACCGTGGCCTGGCCCTCCATCACCGCCTGGGCCGCCATCTGCCGGTCGTTCTGCCGGCGCAGCTTGAGGATGGCGTTGAGCCGCGTGTACTGGTCCTGGAGCGCGTGGACCAGCTCGTGCGCCACCACGGTGCGCAGGATGAGCGGGTCGCCGCCGCTGATGACGAAGAGCATGGTGGAGTCGGGGTCGTAGAAACCCGCGACCTGTTCCTGGAGGACGTCGAGCTCGAGGGCGAGCAGGTCCGCGGTGTCGGGGATGAGCGCGAACGCCTTGTAGGCCCGCTCCTGCCCGGAGAGTTCGGCGGGGGGGAAGTCCTCGCGGACCTTGCGCTCGAGGTAGCGGCGCAGCTGCTCCCGCGAGCGGACCGCGACGGCGACCGGGCGCCGGAAGCGCAGCCCCACCACCCGCTCGACCTGCGGGCTGAGGTCCCGGGTGAGGCGTTGCACCGCGTCCTCGTTCTGCGCCGCGAGCGGACCCGCGAGGAGCGGGAGCGCCGCGAGCGCCGCCTTCAGCCGGTCCATTCGATGCGCTTCCCCACCGCGGCGCTCACCGCCCTGGCCACGTCGGAGCCGCGGACCACCACGCCTAACCGCTCGAGCCCCGCGCGCAGCTCGCCGTCGAGCCGGTCGCGGCGTTCGATCATCGACTCCTTGGGCTGCTCGCGCTCGGCGGGCCGCGCGGCGCGCGGCGGGGACTCGGTGCCGCCCTCGGGCCCGTTCGGCCGCTTCTCGCCCTTGGGGCTCCCGAAGATCCGGTCGATCTCGGCCCCGATGCGCTCCAGCGCGGGCCCGATCTCCTTGGCGAACCGGTCGATCGGGTCCTCCTCCGCGCCCTCCGCCCCGCCGCCGTCCGACTTCCCGTCGAGCTTCTCGCCCCGCGCCAGGCGGCGCCGGATCGCGGCGTCCACGCGCCGCCGCTCGTTCACCACCCGCTCCAGGTCCGCCGGCAGACTCGCCGTGGCCTGGGCGTGGGCGCACGCTTCGTCGAGCACGTCGATCGCCTTGTCGGGCTGGGCGCGGTCGGTGACGAACTTGTCGGTGAGGACCAGCGCCGCCTGGAGCGCGTCGTCGGCGATGGCCACCGCGTGATGGTGCTCCAGCCGGTGGCGGCGCGCCTTCAGCACCTCCAGCGCCTCCTCGCCGGTGAGCTCGCGCACGAGGACCGGCTGGAACCGGCGCTCGAGCGCCGGGTCCCCCTTGATCCACCGCTCGTACTCCGCCGCGGTCGTCGCGCCGATCACGCGCATGTCCTCGCGCACCAGCGCCGGCTTCAGCATGTTCGCCGCGTCCATCGCGACCCCCATCGCCGTGCCCTGGCCGATGAGGTTGTGCATCTCGTCCACGAAGAGGATGACGTCGGGATCGTTCGACACCGCCTCGATGAGCCGGCGCACCCGCTCCTCGTACTGGCCGCGGTAGATCGTCCCGGCGAGGAGCGCGACGTGGTCGAGCGCGATGACCCGCACGTCGCGCAGGGCCGCCGGCACGTTCCCCGCCACGATGCGCTGGGCGAGCCCTTCCACCAGGGCCGTCTTGCCGACGCCCGCCGAGCCCACCAGGGCCGGGTTGTGCTTGGTCTGCCGGAGGAGGATGTCCACCATGCGCGCGATCTCCGCGTCCCGGCACCGCACCGGCTCCAGGTCGCCGCGGCGGGCCGCGGCGTTGAGGTCGTTGCCGAAGCGCGCCAGGATGTCCGCGCCCGAGCCCTCCGTGCCGCCGAAGATCGCATCCGTCATAGGTGGGTCCCCCTACCCCGTCCCGCGCCGCGAGGTTTCACCGCCAGCCCGCCACGTGCAGGTACCAGCCGGTGAGCCGGTCCCCGGCTACCATCGCGATCACGCCGCCCACCGCGAGGAACACGCCGAAGGGGACCTCGCGGAACCGTTCGCGCCGCAGCAGCGCGGGCAGGAACACCAGCGTGCCCACGAGGCTGCCGAGGAAGATGGTGAGCAGCACGCCCCGCCACCCGAGGAAGCTCCCCACCATCGCCATCATCTTGAGGTCGCCGCCGCCCATCGCGTCGCGCTTGGCCCACCACCGGCCGATGGCGCCGGCGAGCCACATCAGGCCGAAGCCCAGCGCCGCCCCGGCCACCGACCGGAGCGGGGAGAGCCCGCCGGGCACGAACGACAGGCCGAGACCGGCGCCGAGCCCCCCCAGGGAGAACTCGTCGGGGATGATCATGTGCTCGGCGTCGGTGAGGAGGATGCCGACGAGGAGCGTGGTGAAGAGCGCGGCGCCTAACGCTTCTACCGTGGGGCCGAGCCAGGTGATGCTGCCGGCCCACACCGCGGCGATGGCGAGCTCGACCGCGGGATAGCGGACGCTGATGCGCGCCCGGCAGCGGCGGCACCGGCCCCACAGCACCAGCCAGGAGAGGACGGGCACGTTGTCGTACCAGGCGATGGGCGCCTGGCACGACGGGCAGCGCGACCGCGGGTGGATGACCGACTCGTCCCGCGGCAGCCGGTACACGCAGACATTGAGGAAGCTCCCCAGCAGCGAGCCGAAGATCCCGGTGAAGACGATCATCACCGGTTCAGCGAGGATCACGCGTCAGCTCGTAGAGGAGGATGCCGGCCGCCATCGCCGCGTTGAGCGACTCCGCGCCGGGACGCATCGGCACGCTGATGCGCCGGTGGGGGTGGCTCGACCAGTCGGCGCGGACGCCGTGACCCTCGCTGCCCACCACCAGCGCGCCGTGCGGCGGGCGCGGGACGCGACGGTCCGCCGGTTCTCCGTCCTGCACCGCCAGCAGGAGCGCGACCTGGTGATGGACCGCGTAGTCGAGGAACGCGCTCCACGCCCCCTCCGCCACGCGATGCCGGAACGCCGAACCCATCGACGCGCGGAGCACCTTGGGCCCGCGCACGTCCGCGGTGCCGTCGAGCGCGACGGTGGCCCAGGCGCCTAACGCGTGGGCGGTGCGGATCATCGTGCCCACGTTGCCGGGGTCCTGCACCGCGTCGAGCACCAGGAGGAGACCGCCGGGGCCCGGCGCGCCGAGCCCCTCGATGGTCGCCGGCGCCCACTCCACCACCGCCATGAGCCCGCTCGGCGTCTCGGTGTCCGCCAGCTCGTCGAACTCCTTCTGCGTCAGGGTCTCGACGGGGACGCCGAGCGCCAGGGCCCTCGCGATGACCGGCTCGGCCGCCGACGCGACGTCCGCCGCGGCGACCAGGCCGATCACCGCCGCGCCCGCCTCGAGCGCGTCCTCGACCAGGCGGCGGCCCTCGATCACCACCATGCCCCGGCGCTCCCGCGCCTTGCGGCGTTGGAGATCGCGAATGAGGGAGTGCAGATTACGGGTCATGCGCCTCGCAAGATACTGCGGAATCGGTCGCATCGCGGCAATCCGGTGAACGTCGCCCTCACCATCGCGGGGTCGGACTCCGGCGGCGGAGCCGGTATCCAGGCCGACCTCAAGACCTTCCATCAGTTCGGCGTCTTCGGCACCAGCGTCATCACCGCCATCACCGCGCAGAACACCGTCGGCGTCAGGATGTGGGAATCCGTCGCGCCGGAGCTGGTGGCCGCCCAGCTCGACGCGGTGGCCGAGGACCTGAGGCCGGCCGCGGTGAAGAGCGGCATGCTCGGGTCCGCCGAGGTGGCGGTCGCCATCGCGGAGGCGCTGGTGCGCCACCGGCTCACGCCGTACGTGCTCGACCCGGTGATGGTGGCCACGTCCGGGGACCGGCTGCTACCGCCTAACGCGGAGCGCGCCCTGGTGGAACGGCTGCTCCCGCTGGCCGCGCTGGTCACGCCGAACCTCGATGAGACGGCGGTCCTGGTCGGGGAGGAGGTGCGCGACGTCGCGGCGATGGAGCGCGCGGCGGTCCGGCTGCTCGCGATGGGCGCGGGCGCGGCGCTGGTCAAGGGCGGGCACCTCGCCGGCGAGGAGGTCGTCGACGTGCTGGCGACGGTGAGCGGGACGCGACGGTTCACGCGGCCCCGCCTGCCCGGGTCCGGATTCCACGGCACCGGCTGCACGCTGTCCGCGGCGATCACCGCCGGGCTCGCGTCAGGACGGCCGCTGGCGCGCGCCGTGGAGGACGGTCTCGACTTCGTCCACCGGGCCATCGCCGCGGCACCCCGGCTGGGCAGGGGGCACCCGCCCCTCGATCACTTCGTCCCGCCGCCCCGCCAGGGGTGACCAGTGGCCGAGGCCACGGGCGGCTCCCTTGACATATCAATGGACGTTTATATATTAGCGCCATGGCACCCGTGCACGCTCGCGACCTCGACCTGCTGACCCAGCAATTCAAGGCGCTGTCCGATCCCAACCGACTGCGCATCGTCGACCGGCTGCGCGGCGGCGAACGGTGCGTGTGCGACCTCCAGGACCTGCTGGGCGCGGGCCAGTCCCTGCTGTCCTTCCACTTGAAGACGCTGAAAGACGCGGGGCTGGTGGCCGACCGTCGTGCTGGACGCTGGTCGTACTATCGCGTCAACGGCCAGGCGCTGGCTGAGATCGCATCCATCCTGGGCGAACTGTCCAATACGGTCCATGGCAGGACCTGGAAGCCGGTGTGCTGCTCCTGAGTGGAGTTTTTTTTGGCGAATACCCATCAACAGACATTGATGAACAGGAGGCGAACTGAGCAGTCCCGCCGAGATCAAGACCCAGGTGCGGCAGCACTACGGCAAGGCCGCGCTGCAGGTGGTCCAGGACGGTGGGCCGTCCTGCTGCGGGGGCGGCTCGTGCGACCCCATCAGCACCGACTTCTATGGCGCCGGCGAAATCGCCGGCCTGCCCGAGCAGGCGCTGCTGGTCTCGCTCGGTTGCGGCAATCCCACCGCGCTCGCGACGCTCAACCCCGGTGACGTGGTGCTCGACCTGGGTTCCGGCGGCGGCATTGACGTGCTGCTGTCGGCGCGTCGGGTGGGCCTTGCCGGCAAGGTGTACGGCCTGGACATGACGGACGAGATGCTCGCGCTGGCGCGGGCGAACGCGGTGAAGGCCGGCGCGAAGAACGTCGAGTTCATGAAGGGCGACATCGAGCAGATCCCGCTGCCTGACGCTTCGGTGGACGTGATCATCAGCAACTGCGTGATCAACCTCTCGGCCGACAAGTCGCGGGTGCTGCGCGAGGCGTTCCGCGTGCTGAGGCCAGGCGGGCGGTTTGCCGTGTCGGATGTGGTAATCCGCGGCCCAGTGCCGGCCGAGCTGCGCCGGTCCATGGAGCTGTGGGTGGGCTGCATCGCGGGTGCGCTCGAAGAGCAGGAGTTCCTGAACCTGCTGAGGGCGGTGGGCTTCCAGGATGCATCGATCGAGCCCACGCGCATCTACCGGGTGGAGGACGCGAAGGCGTTCCTCGAGGGTGCCGGCCTCGACGTGGCGGCGATCGCGCCGCAGGTGGACGGCCGCGTAATGGGCGCGTTCGTGCGCGCCACCAAGCCAGGCGAAGGGAGGTGAGAGAAATGGGCGACGGTTGCTGCGGTGGGAACGGGTGCTGCTGACGTGACTCAACCGACGGTGCTGCGCGTGCTGATCCTGTGCACGGGAAACAGCGCGCGCAGCCAGATCGCCGAGGCCCTGCTCACCCGCAAGGGGGCGGGCCGGATCGTGGCGGACAGCGCGGGGTCGCGACCGGCGGCGCGCGTCAACCCGTATGCGGTGCGAGTGCTGGCCGAGCACGGCATTGCGTGGGAAGGCCGGGAGCCCAAGGGCATTGACGCCGCGATCGTCGTGCCGTGGGACGTGGTCATCACGGTGTGCGACAACGCAAAGGAAGCGTGTCCGGTGTTCCCCGGCAGCACGGTGATGGCGCACTGGGGCATGCCGGATCCGGCCGAGGTGGAAGGCAGCGACGCGGACAAGCTGCAGGCGTTCCGCAGGACGCTCACGGTGCTCAGCGGCCGGATCGACCGGCTGCTGGCGCTGCCGCTGGCAACGATGGACGCGCGCGAGCGCCGCGACCGGATTCGCGCGATTGGAGACGATCCCGTATGACCGCGACCGCCGCCGGCAGCACGCATCTCGCGCAGCGCCTTTCAACGCTCGACCGCTTCCTCACGCTGTGGATCTTTCTGGCGATGGCGGCCGGCGTCGCGCTCGGCTACTTCGTTCCCGGAGTGGAGGGCGTGGTCGAGCGCTTCCAGGTGGGCACCACCAACGTGCCCATCGCCATCGGCCTGGTCCTGATGATGTACCCGCCGCTGGCCAAGGTCCGCTACGAATCCCTGGGATCCGCCTTCCGCAACGGGCGGGTGCTCATCCTGTCTCTCGTGCAGAACTGGGTGATCGGCCCGCTGGTGATGTTCGCGCTCGCCCTGGTGTTCCTGCCGGACCTGCCAGGCTACGCGCAGGGGCTCATCCTGGTGGGGCTGGCTCGCTGTATCGCCATGGTGCTGGTGTGGAACGATCTGGCGAAGGGCGACAAGGACCTGGTGGCCGGCCTGGTGGCGCTCAACGCGCTGTTCCAGGTGCTGTTCTACGGATTCTACGCGTGGATCTTCCTCACGCTGCTGCCGCCGCTGTTCGGCATGCGCAGCGTGGTGGTGGACGTGGGACCCACCGAGATCGCGAAGACGGTGCTGGTGTATCTCGGCATCCCGCTACTGGCGGGCTTCGTGAGCCGGATGATGCTGGTGCGCGCCCGCGGCCGGGACTGGTATGAACGAGTGTTCATCCCGCGCATCAGTCCCATGACGCTCGTTGCCCTGCTGTTCACGATCGTGGTGATGTTCTCGCTCAAGGGCGGCCTGCTCGTGCGGCTGCCGCTCGACGTGGTCCGCGTGGCGATCCCGCTCGCGATCTACTTCGTGGCGATGTTCCTCATCACGTTCTTCTCGGCGCGGTGGCGCGGGGTGAACGCGACGTACGAGCAGAACGTCACGGTGTCGCTGACGGCGGCGAGCAACGACTTCGAGCTGGCCATCGCGGTGGCCGTGGCCGTGTTCGGCATCGGCTCGACGGTCGCCTTCGCGACGGTGATCGGGCCGCTGGTGGAAGTGCCGGTGCTGATCGGGCTGGTCAACGTGGCGCTGTTCTTCCGGCGCCGCTTCTATGCGGGCGCGACGCCGGCCGAGGCGCAGACATGACGACGGACTGGAGGACCGGGCGGAAACCGCAGCTCATCGTCCTCCTCTCGCTCCTTGGGGCGGCGGCGTGGTGGCTCGTGTACCGCAGCCTCGAGCCCTTCGCCTCGTGGTTCGCCTTCAGTCTGCTCGGCCTGTCCTCCGGGAGCCCTCTCGGATCTGCAGTTGCCTTCTTCGTCTTCGAGGCGCCCAAGGTCCTGATGCTGCTCGCCCTCGTGGTCTTCGGCGTGGGCATCGTGCGGTCGTTCTTCACGCCTGAGCGCACGCGCCGAATGCTCGCCGGGCGGCGCGAGAGCGCGGGCAACGTGCTGGCCGCCCTGCTCGGCGTGGTCACGCCTTTCTGCTCCTGCTCTGCGGTCCCGCTGTTCATCGGCTTCGTGACCACCGGCGTCCCGCTCGGCGTCACCTTCTCGTTCCTCATCTCCGCGCCGATGGTGAACGAGATCGCGCTGGTGTTGCTGTTCGGGCTGTTCGGTTGGAAGGTGGCGGCGCTGTATGCGGGGACTGGGCTGGTCATCGCCGTCGCAGCGGGCTGGATCATCGGCCAGCTGAAGCTCGAGCACTGGGTCGAGGGCTGGGTCTACCAGTCCGGCTTCGGCAGCGCCGCAGCAAGCGCCGACGCGCCGCTCACCTGGTCCGAGCGCGTGGAGCAGGGGCGCGAGGCCGTGCGGGACATCGTGGGGAGGGTCTGGCCGTACGTCTTGGCCGGCATCGCGGTGGGGGCGGCGATTCACGGCTGGGTGCCGCAGGACTTCATGGCGTCCATCATGGGCAAAGGCGCGTGGTGGTCGGTGCCGCTGGCCGTCATCATCGGCGTACCCATGTACTCCAACGCCGCCGGCATCATTCCCATCGTGCAGGCACTGCTGGAGAAAGGCGCCGCGCTCGGCACCGTGCTGGCGTTCATGATGTCCGTCATCGGACTGTCGCTGCCGGAGACGATCATCCTGCGCAAGGTGTTGCGGCCGCCGCTCATCGCGACCTTCGTGGGCGTTGTGGCGGCGGGAATTCTGGTGGTGGGATACGTGTTCAACCTCGTGCTGTGAAGAGCGATAAAATGGAATCGAGACTGATCGAGATTCTGGGCTCCGGCTGCGCCAAGTGCGAGATGCTGGCGAAGCACGCCGAGCAGGCCGCGCAGGAGCTGGGCCTGGACTACGCCGTGATCAAGCTCAAGGACCCCGCGGTATGGGCCCGGTATGGCGTGATGGCGACGCCTGCGCTGGTGGTGGATGGGCAGCTCAAGGTACAGGGCCGGGTGCTGAGCGCGGAGAAACTGAAGGAGTTGATCGCTTAAGCCTCCCGGCGTATACTTCGTGTAACAAAGTACTTGACACCGCCAACCACGCGCGCTACCTTGGGCCCGTGAAGCCCATCCCATCCGCCACCCTGCTCGCCGCCGCGCTGGCCGTCGCCGCCGGCCTCTTCGCCGGCTACGTGGACTTCCACAACGACGAGCCGCAACCGGCGGTGCTGGTCATCCTGGTGGCGGGCCTGCTCGTCGGCCTGCTCGCGCCGCGGCTCGCGTGGCTCTGGGCGATCATCCTCGTCCTGGGGATCCCGGCCGCTTACCTGATCGGCGGGGCGGTCGGGGCCACGCCGCGCACGCCGATCGAGCCCAGCTTCGGGTGGGTCATCGCCTTCCTCCCCGCGTTCCTCGCGACCTATGGCGGGGTGCTGGTGCGCAAGGTCATCTCCACCGCCACCGAGACTTCGACCCCGTGAGGCGCTGATGCACACCGACACCAGCCAGGTCGGTATCCTGGCATTCATGCTCGCCGTCCTCCTGGGCGGCGCGGGCGCCGCCGTGATCGCGGCCGCGCTCATCCTCCGGAAGTACCAATTCGCCCGGCTGGTCGCGCTCGCCGGGACGCTGGCCGCGGGCGGCTACGGGGCCCTCCTCCTGCTCGCGGCGTTCACCACCGGCGAGACGAGCCTGGGTCGGGGCGAGGAGAAGCACTTCTGCGAGATCGACTGCCATCTCGCGTACGCCGTCGTGGACGTGGCGCGAACGACGACGCTCGGGGCGGCGGAGACCCCGCGGGCGGCCGAGGGGACCTTCTACGTGGTGACGCTGCGGGTGCGCTTCGACGAGAACACCACCTCCGCGACCCGGCCGAGCACGGCTCCACTCTGGCCCAACCCGCGCTGGACCACGGTGCGTGACGCGGCGGGGCATGAGTACCGGCCGTCGCTGGACGGACTGGCGGCGTTCGAGGCGGTGCATGGGACGGTGAAGGGACTGGACCGGGCGCTCCGGCCCGGCGAGAGCTACACGACGACGCTGATCTTCGACCTGCCCGCCGACGTGCGGGATCCGCGGCTCCTGCTCACGAGCCCGCTACCGGAGAACGCCTTCGTGCTGAGCAACGAGAACAGCTTCTTCCACCGGAAGGTCGTCTTCCGCCTATAGCGCGCGGACGATGCCGCGCACCAGCCGCGCCAGATCGCCCTTGACCCGGTCCGCCGCCTCGAGCACCTCCTGGTGCGACAACTTCCCTCCGAGGCCGGCGGCCGGGTTCGTCACGATCGAGATGCCGAGGCACCGGATGCCGCGGGCGCGCGCCGCGATGACCTCCGGCACGGTGCTCATGCCGACGGCGTCGGCGCCGAGCCGCTTCATCATCTCGATCTCGGCCTTGGACTCGAACGACGGGCCGAGCATGGCGGCGTAGACCCCTTCTTCCAGCGCGATCCGCTCCTCCACGGCGACCCGGCGCGCCGCGGCGCGCAGCTCCGCGTCATACGGATCGCTCATGTCGGGGAAGCGCTCGTCCCCGCCCACCACGGCGCCCACCAGCGGATTGCGCGACATCATGTTGATGTGGTCGGCGATGAGCATCAGCGTGCCCGACCCGAAGGTGCGGCGGATGCCGCCGGCGGCGTTGGTGAGGATGAGGGTCGTGACGCCTAACGCCGCGAAGACCCTTACCGGCAGCGCCGCGAGCGGCGCCGCGTGCCCCTCGTACAGGTGGAACCGGCCGCTCTGGGCGAGGACGGGCACGCCGTCCAGGGTCCCGGCGATCAGCTCTCCCGCGTGCCCTTCGACCGTGGGGAGCGGGAAGCCGGGGATCCGGGCGTACGGCACCCGGACGGCATCGGCGAGCTCCCCGCCCAGGAACCCGAGCCCCGAGCCCAGGACGATGGCGACGGCCGGCGTCCGGGGCGCGATGGCGTCGCGCACTGCCTTCGCCGCGGCCTCCACGGCACCCTGCCCGCCGACCTGGTCGCTCATGCCGCCCACTCCTTGTTGCCGCGCCTGAAGGTCAGGTGATCGCCGCGAGCTCCTTGGCGATCTTCGCCACCATGGCTTCGCGCTCCCGGAACGGCAGGAACGCGCTCTCGAATCCGTAGAGGATGGTCCGCTCGATCTCCGCCCGGCTGAAGCCCAGGTGCCGGTGCGCGAGCCAGAGCTCCTCGGTGACCGTCGTGGCGCTCATGAGCCGGTTGTCGGTGTTCAGGCACACCACGATGCCGAGGTCGAAGTAGCGCCGGAGCGGGTGCTCCTCGATGGCCCGGACCGCGTGGGTCTGGAGGTTGCTGGTGATGCAGATCTCGAGCGGCACGCGGTGGTCGTTGACGTAGCGCTCGAGGTCGGGGTTCTCGAAGAGCCGGGTGCCGTGGCCGATCCGGTCGGCGTGGCAGTAGTGGAGCGCCTGCGCGATGGACTCCGCGCCGTACGCCTCACCGGCGTGCACCGTGGTCGCGATGTTGTGGTCGATGACGGTGTAGAACGCTTCCTTGTGCTTCTTGGCGGGGAAGTTGTACTCGGCGCCGGCGAGGTCGAACGCGACGACGCCGTGGTCCTTGTACGCGACGGTGAGGTTGGCCAGCTCCAGCGAGACGTCGGGGCTCATGTTGCGGATGCCGCAGATGATGAGCGCGGTCCTCACGCCGAACTCCGTCTCGGCGCGCCGCATCCCGCGCAGCGGCGCCTCGACCGCTTCCGTCAGGGGCATCCCCTTCCGGGTGTTCAGGATGGGCGAGTAGCGGATCTCCACGTACCGCACGTTCTCCGCCGCCCCGTCCGCCACCAGCTCGTACGCGACCCGCTCCAGCGCGTCCGGCGTCTGGAGCACCGACAGGGTCACCTCGAACCGCTCGAGATAGTCCACCAGGCTGCGCGCGTCGGTGACGTGCATGTACCGCGCGATCGACGCCACGTCGGACGCGGGGAGGGACACCTTCTGCTGCTTCGCGAGGTCGAGGAGCGTGCCGGGCCGGAGACTGCCGTCCAGGTGCACGTGGAGCTCGGCCTTGGGGAGCCGGCGGAGCAGCTCCTTCGACACCGCGCCCGCGGCCGGCTCCTCGCGCCCCGGACCGTCGGCCCGCCGCCGGGTCTTGCCCTCGGTCATCGGGCCCGCCTCACGGCCGCCGTCCGCGCCGCACGGGCAGCCCCGGATCGTCGCTCCGCGGCCGGACCGGGGCGGTACCGTCGTCCACCCGCACCTCGACCGGCACGTCGCGGATGGGTTGCGGGAGCGCGCGCAGGTGCGCGATGAACGCGTCGAGGTCAAGGATGCCGGTGTTCTCGGCCGGGAGGTCGCGCAGCATCGCGTAGCCGCTCCCGCCCTGGGCCATGAAGTCCTGCACCGCCAGCACGACGCGCGCCGTGTCGTTGACAGGCCGCCCGTCGGTGAACGTGAGGGCGGTGATCCGGTGTCCCTCAGGCAGGCCCGGCGCCACCGTCACGCGCACGCCGGAGACGTGGGCGCGCGCCTCCGCCATCCCCACCCCGTGCTCGAGCACCTGGTGCAGCACGGCGCCCGTCACCGTCATGCGGACCAGGAAGTTCTGGAACGGCAGCACCTCGAAGAGCGCGCCCCAGTTCACAGCGCCCGCCGGGAGGTTGGCGCGGATACCGGTGTTGTTCACCAGCGCGACGTCGGCGTGGGTGGCGTCCCGGAAGGCGTCGGCGATCATGTTGCCCAACGGGTACTGGTCGCCGCGGCGCGTGAGCGGCCCCGTGATCGCCACGATGGAGCGGTTGGCCTGGCGGTCCGTGTCCCGGCGGTACCCCTCGACGATGCGCGCCACCGCGGTGTCGGGCCGCTCGTGGTCGGTGAAGACGTTCTCGGAGTGCAGCTGGGCGATGCGGCTCCCCGCCTGCATCACGAAGTCCACCACGCCGACCGTGGTGCCCTGCGAGCGGGCCTCGATGATGGGGATGCCGTTCACGATGGTGCCGACCAGCGCGTGGGTGTCGCCGCCGACGATGAGGTCCGGGTGCTGCGTCAGCGCGGTGGCGAAGGTCACGACCTCGCCGGTGCAGCCGCCCTCGCGGTCGCAGAAGGCGCCCGCGTGCGCGAGCACGATGACGAAGTCGGGGTGCTCGCGCCGCGCGGCGACGATGGCGGAGTCCACCAGGCGCGCGCCGTCGTCGAAGCGGAGCGACGCCACGTTCTGCGGCCGCGTCGAGGTGGGCGTGTGCTCGGAGGTGTAGCCGACCACCGCGATGCGCAGCGGACCCGCAGTCACCATGCGCCAGGGCGCCGTCCAGGCCGGCGTGGCGCCGGTCGCCCGGTCCCGCACGTTGGCGGAGAGCCAGGCGAAGCGCGCCTGGCGGACCCGGGCCGCCAGCGTATCGATCGTCCAGTCGAACTCGTGGTTGCCGACGGCCACGGCCGCGTACCCCATCGCGTTGAAGACGTCCACCGACGAGCGGCCATAGGTGAGGTTGGAGATCGGCGTCCCCTGCATCACGTCGCCCGCGTCGAGCCGGACCGCCGTACACCCGCACTCGGTCGTCAGGCGGTCCATGGCGCCGGCGAGCGCCGCCGCGCCGCCCACCTCGCGCCCGTCGCTCCACGACTGCGTCTTGGGGAGCAGCGCGCCATGGACGTCGTTGGTCGTGAGCACGCGCAGCACGATGCTGTCGCGCGAGGGCCGCACGCCGGTGAGGCTCCAGCTGCGCGTGAACCAGTCCTCGGGCCGGATCGTGCCCTGCTGCTGGACCACCGCGGCGAGGAGGTCGCGGATGGACTCGTTGCGGTCGTAGACCACGGGCGCCCGTACCAGCATCGCGTAGCCGCCGCCCCCCTGCTGCCGGTAGTTGTTGAGGGCGAGCGTGAAGCTGTCCGTGTCGGCGACGTCGTGGCCCCGCACCCTGAGTGTCCGGAGGCGCTGGCCCACGGGACGCGAGAGATCGAGCTCGTACTCAGCCCCGCTCACGATGTCGAAGTTGTAGCCCGGGACGGAGTCGTTCACGATCGGCCCGCCGGGGCCCATGCCGCGGTAGTAGCGCGACGTCTGCTCCAGGTACGCCCTGAGGTCCGCGCCCGAGATCTTCACCGCGCGCAGGGTGTTGTCGTACGGGTAGAGGCCGGCGAGGTCCGCCATCCGCACCGGGCCGCCGGGGATCGCGGCGTCCAGGTCGAACGCCGGGGCCGAGGCGAGGTCGGCGCCCGCCTGCTGCCGCTCCACCTCGTTGACGAAGTCGATGACCGGCGTGTCCTCGAGGCGGGCGGTGCGCGCGGCCATCGTGGCGGTGCTCTGGCCTAACGGCCGCGTGGCGTACGCGCGGGCCGAGTCGTGCGCGGGCTGGAGCGCGCGCACCAGCGCCGTGTCGGGCCTGACGTTGGCCAGGGAGATGATCTCGCCGGTCTTGCGCGCCACGTGCCAGTGCCCTTGACGCCGCACCATCGACAGCTTCACGACGGCGAGGCTCTGGGCGTAGTTCCTCGGCTGCACCACCAGCGTCGTGCCGACGGTCGTGTCCGCGATCTCCCGGTGAGTGTGCCCGATCACGACCACGTCCAGGTCGGGCGCCGCCGCGATGGCCGCGCCCACGTTGTTCTCCGGCCCGACACCGGCCACGTCGCCGTAGCTCGAGGGGCCGTCGAGCCCCGCGTGCGCGAGCAGGACCGTGACGTCGGCGCCCTCGCTCCGCATCCGCCGGACCAGGGGCGGCACCGCGGTCGCGAGGTCCTGGAAGGTCAGCTGGCCGCGCACCAGCGGCCCGTCCCAGACCAGGACGCCGGGCGTCGTAGCGCCGGTGATACCGACCTGGATGCCGCCGCGCGTGATCATCGCGAACGGCTCGGCAAGGGGCTGGCCGTTGGTGCGCAGGATGTTGGCCGACACGTACAGGAACCGCGCCTGCACGAGGGCGCGCGCCATCACGCCCAGCCCGAAGTTGAACTCGTGGTTGCCGAGGGTCGCGACGTCATAGCGCATCCGGTTCATCACGTCGATGATCGGGTGCGTCGTCGGCGTGACCACGCGGGCGAAATAGGTCGCGAAGGAGTTGCCCTGGAGGAGATCGCCGTCGTCCACCAGGATGACGCGGTCGGGGAAGCGGCGCCGCAGCGAATCGACGACGGTCGCGGCGCGCACCAGGCCGAGCGGGGCCTCGCGGTCGCGCTCGTAGTCCCAGTTCATCGCGCGGCCGTGGACGTCGGTCGTGGCGACGATGACGATGGTGGTCGTGTCGGCGGAGGCGGCGGCCGGTCGCACCGCCGGGCGTCCCTGCAGGAGGACGAGGGCGCTCGCGAGCGCGGCGAATGGGCTCGGCATACGTCACCGGAATCTAGTCCCGGCGTTGCACGTCGCTAGTGGTCCGCCATACTGTTCGATCCATGCCCGATCGCCCGACGCACGAGGCCCGCATCCTGGTCGTGGACGACGAGCGCGACATCACCGCGCTGGTGGCGTACCACCTGGCCAAGGCGGGCTATCGCGTCACCACGGCCGGCAGCGGGCCCTCGGCCCTGGAAGCGGCGGCGAAGGAGCCGCCCGACCTCGTGGTGCTGGACCTGATGCTGCCGGGGCGCAGCGGGTACGAGGTGCTGGAGGAGCTGCGGCGCGGCGAGGAGACGCGCGACGTCGGCGTCATCCTCCTCACCGCGCGCAAGGAGGAGGCTGACCGGATCCGCGGCCTCGCCGGCGGCGCCGACGATTACCTCACCAAGCCGTTCAGTCCCGAGGAGCTGGTGCTGCGGGTCGCCGCGGTCCTCCGGCGGCTGCGCGCCCCCGCGGCGACGGCGGGCGGGTCGGTCCTGCACGTGGGGCCGATCGCGATCGACCGGGCGGCGCACCAGGTGACGGTGGGCGGGGCGCCCGTGGAGCTCACCCGCATCGAGTACCGGCTGCTGCTCCTCCTCGCCGAGCGCGCGGGCCGGGTGCAGTCGCGGCCGCAGCTGCTGGAGTCGGTGTGGGAGGCGCAGGCCGATATCCAGACGCGGACGGTCGACATGCACGTCCAGCGGCTGCGCACCAAGCTGGGGGACGCGGGCGCGCAGGTCGAGACGGTGCGCGGCTTCGGCTACCGGCTGCGCGCGCCGGAGCGCGGCGGGCGCGCGCGGTGACGCTCACCCGCAAGCTCCTCGTCTCCTACCTCGTGCTGGTGACCGCGGCGGGCGGCACGCTGGTGGTGGCCGCCGACCGCGTGCTGCGTCAACGCCTAACGGCCGAGGCCGCGGTGGAGATGACCCGCGAGGCGTGGACCCTCGCCGCGGCCGCGGCCAGCCTCCGGGACTCGGCCCTCGACGCCCTCGCGCACCGCCTCGCGGCCCGCACCGGCCGCCGCCTCACGTTCATCGACCGCACCGGCGTGGTGATCGCCGACTCGGACTTCCCCCGGCCCGCCCTCGGCCAATTGGAGAACCACGCCACGCGGCCCGAAGTGCGCGAGGCGTTAGGTGGCCGGGTCGGCTCCGACCTCCGGCGGAGCACGTCCACCGGGCGCTGGGAGCTCAAGGTGGCCGTGCCGATGGAGCTGGGGGGCGGAGTGGCGCGGGTCTCCTCCCCGCTGCCGCAGGTGGACGCCGTGGTGGGCGAGGCCCAGAACGCGGTGCTGGTGGGCGCGCTGATCGCCGCGGTCATCGGCGCGCTGCTCGCCTTCGGCTTCGCGCGCAGCGTCGCGGGGCCGCTGGTCCGGCTGCGGGACGCGGCCCAGGCCATCGCCCGGGGGGAGCGCCCGGTCCTCGACCTCCGTGGCCGCGACGAGGTGGGCGACCTGGCCCGCGCGGTGCGCACCGTGGACGAGAACCTGGGCCGCCGCCTCGGCGAGCTGGAGCGCGAGCGCGCCGAAATGGCGGCGCTGATCGCCTCGATGGTGGAGGGCGTCGTGGCGTGCGACGCGCACGGCACCGTGACGGCGTTGAACCCCGCGGCACGCGACCTCCTCGCGCTCGACCCCGGCGCGGCCGCGCCCTCGGCGCACGAGCTGTTCCGCCACCGCGCCGCCCGCGACGCCGTGGAGGCCACGCTGGCCGGGCGCACCACCGCCGGCCTCGAGGTCGAGCACGAGGGGCGCGCGATCCTGCTGTCGGGCCAGGCGCTGCCCGCGGGCGGCGCCGTCTTCGCCATCCACGACGTGACCGATCTCAAGCGGCTCGAGGCGGTGCGGCGCGACTTCGTCGCCAACGTGTCGCACGAGCTCAAGACCCCTCTCACGGTGGTCCGGGGCTACGCCGAGACGCTGCTCAAGGACGACCCCGAACCCGTGGTCCGGCGCGGCTTCCTCCAGGTGATGCTCGGCAACGCGCGCCGCATGCAGCACCTGATCGACGACCTGCTCGATCTCTCGCGTATCGAGAGCGGGGCCTGGCACCCCGAGCCCCAGGAGGTGGCGCTCGCGCCGCTGGCGGCCGAGGTGTGGCGGGCCGTGAGCGGCGAGGCCGGCCGCCTCACGTTCACGACCGCGATCGCGCCCGACGCCGCGACCGTGCTCGCGGACCCCGAGGCGCTGCGCCAGATCCTCACCAACATCCTCGACAACGCGGCGCGCTACACCGCGCCGGGCGGCCGGGTCGAGGTCCGCGCCGCGCGCGAGGACGGCGCCGTGCGCATCGAGATCGGCGATACGGGTGTCGGGATCCCGGGCGAGCACCTCGCCCGCGTCTTCGAGCGGTTCTACCGGGTGGACCCCGCGCGCTCGCGCGAGTTGGGCGGGACGGGTCTCGGCCTCGCCATCGTGAAGCACCTGGTGGAGGCCCATGGGGGCCGCGTCGAGGCCGAGAGCGCGCTGGGCGCCGGCACGACCATCCGCGTCCGTCTCCCCGCCACTCCCGCGGCCGCCTAGCTCCGCACCGTTACACCCTCGTGACATCTGAGCACCTCGTCCGTTACCAGCAACGCGCAGTCTTCGCCTCGCAACCGGCAACCGACCACCTGCCAGGAGCCACCCGATGCGGCTGCACCGCTCGATCGCTCACCGTCTCGCCACAGCCTGCCTCCTCCTGGGCGCGCTCGCCATCGGCGCCCGCCCCTCGTCCGCCCAGACCTCGGTCGGCGGCGTGGTCTATGCTCAGTTCCTGTACAACGCCGCGAAGGATTCCCTCGCGGCCGACAGCAGCATCCAGCACATCAGCAACTTCGACATCACGCGCGCCTACCTCAACGTGACCGGCCGCTTCCCCGGCGGCATCGCGACCCGGGTGACCGCGGACGTCTTCACCAACGGCAACATCCCCGGCTCGCGCGCCTTCCGCATCAAGTACGCCTATGTCGCGTGGACCCCCGACAGCAGCCACCTGACCTTCAAGCTCGGCCAGATGCACACGCCGCTGCTCGACTGGGAAGAGGCGCTGTGGGACTACCGCATGCAGGGGCAGATGGCCATGGAGCGCGGCAGTCCGATCACCGGAATCTCCTATGTGTCGTCGTCCGACTTCGGGATCGGCATGGACGGCAAGTGGAACGCCGACAGGCTGAACCTCCAGCTGGGCATCTACAACGGCGAGAACTACAACGGCGCCCTCGGCGACAACCGCAAGGACCTGATGGGGCGGGTCTCGTACCGGCTCCTCGACACCGACGACGGCACCCGCGTCGGGGGCCTGCGCCTCACGTTCTACGGCCAGGTCGGCGCGCCGAGCTCCGGGGGGAGGCGCAACCGGTTCCTCGGCATGCTGTCCTATCGTTCGATGAACGTCACGGTGGCGGCCGAGCTCGCGATCACGAAGGACTCGGTGACCGGCGGGCCGACGGCCGTCAACAACGGCGCCATCGCCGCCGCGTCGCCCTTGAGGAACGGCCGCGTGATCAGCGCCTTCGCCGTGTTCCACTTCCCGCGGACGCGGTTCTCGCTCATCGGGCGCGTGGACATCACCGATCCCCAGACCGACTCCACCGCCGCGGCGCCCGGCCTCAGCGACAAGACCACCCGCACGATCCTCGGCGCCTCATACCAGCTGGCGCCCAACCTCAGGCTGCTGGCGGACGTGGATCTGCTCTCGTTCGAGAGCGGCTTCGCACCGGCGGCCGGGAACTACGCCACGTACGCCAATCGGAATGCGGCCTTCTTCCAAGCCATGTTCACGTTCTGAGTCCAAGGAGAACCGTAATGCATCGCATCACGAGAGTGGCACTCGCCGCCGCCGCGGGGCTGACGACGGCCGCCGGCGCGCTCGCCGCGCAGGAGATCCGGCTGACCGGCGCGGGGGCCACGTTCCCCTACCCCATCTACTCCAAGTGGGTGCTCGAGTACACCACCGTGCGCCCGAACATGCAGATCAACTACCAGTCCATAGGCTCGGGCGGCGGCATCCGTCAGTTCACCGACCACACCGTGGACTTCGGCGCCACCGACGGCCCGATGAACGACTCGCAGATCACCGCGGCCGGCGGCAACGTCCTGCATATCCCGACCGTGCTCGGCGCCGTGGTACCGATCTACAGCGTCCCGGGCGTCGCCCAGCTGCGTTTCACTCCCGACGTCCTTGCGGGGATCTTCCTCGGGCAGATCACCCGCTGGAACGACAGCCGCATCGCCGCGGCGAACCCGGGCGTGCAGCTCCCGAGCCAGGACATCGTGGTCGTGCACCGGTCCGACGGCTCGGGCACCTCGTACATCTGGACGGACTACCTGTCGAAGGTGAGCCAGGATTGGTCGACCCGGGTCGGCAAGGGTACGGCTGTCAACTGGCCCGTCGGCCTGGGCGGTCGCGGGAACGAGGGAGTGGCCAGCACCGTGCGACAGACCCCGGGCGCCATCGGCTACGTCGAGCTGATCTACGCGGTCCAGAATCGCATCGCCTTCGGCCTGGTGAGGAATCACGCCGGCCAGTTCGTCCAGGCCAGTCTGGCGTCGGTCACCGCGGCGGCGGCGGGCGCGACCTTCACCGCCGAGACCGACTTCCGCGTCTCGATCACGGACTCGCCCGGCGCGGCCGCGTACCCGATCTCGTCGTTCACGTGGCTGCTCATCCCCCGTCAGATGAGCGATCCCGTCAAGGCGCGCGCGCTCCTCGAGTTCATCTGGTGGGCGACCCACGACGGCCAGCGCTACACGGAGGCCTTGAGCTACGCGAATCTCCCCGAGCCCGTCGTCCGGTTGATCGAGGCCCGGTTGCGGACCGTCACCGCGGGCGGACGGCCCGTCCTCCCCGCCACCTACGGCGAGCGGACCGCGCGGCGCGGCGACTGATCCGTTGACGACCGACGCGGCGGTCCTCCCCGAGCCGGTCCCCCAGCCGGCGGCGGCGGACCGCTGGAAGGCGCTGCGCACCGTGAGCCGGGGCGACGTCGTCTACCGCCTCGTGCTCACCGTGCTGGCGCTCACCCTGCCGCTCCTGCTCGCCCTGATCACCGGCGAGCTGGCGGCGGGCGCGTGGCCCGCCGTCCGCCGGTTCGGCCTGGGGTTCCTGACCAACAGCGTCTGGGACCCGGTGGCCGGGAGCTTCGGCGCGCTGCCGCTGATCTTCGGCACGCTCTACGCCTCGCTGGTGGCGATGGCGCTCGCGATCCCGCTCGCCGTGGGCGTCGCGATCTTCCTCACCGAGTTCGCGCCGCGGTGGCTGCGCACCCCGGTGGCCACGCTCGTCGAGCTCCTCGCCGCGGTGCCGAGCGTGATCTACGGCCTCTGGGGCATCTTCGTCCTCATCCCGCTGCTGCGGGGGACCCTCTGGCCGGTGGTCCGGCCGGCGCTCTCGTGGCTCCCGATCTTTTCGGGCGCCTTCTACGGCCCGTCGGTGCTGGCCGCCGGGGTGATCCTCGCGGTGATGATCCTGCCCTACATCGCGGCCGTCTCCCGCGAGGTGCTGCTCGCCGTGCCGGCCTCGCAGCGGGAGGCGGCGCTCGCCCTCGGCGCCACGCGCTGGGAGACGGTGTGGACGGTGATCCTGCCGTACGGCCGCACCGGCATCATGGGGGCCGTGATCCTCGGTCTCGGCAGGGCGTTAGGCGAGACCATGGCCGTGACCATGGTGATCGGGAACACCCACGACCTCTCGCTCTCGCTGGTGCAGCCCGGGTACACCATCGCCGCCGCCATCGCCAACGAGTTCCGCGAGGCGGCGACTTCCTTGCACCTCTCGGCGCTGGTGTACGCCGCGCTGGTGCTGTTCGTCATCACCCTGCTCGTCAACGCCATGGCCCGGGTGCTCATCTGGCGGGTGGCCAAGGGCTCCGCCGCCGGGAGCTCGGCGCTCTGATGGCCAACCGCACCGTGCGCCGCGTGGTCGGCGCGTTGATGACCGGCGCGACGTACGGGGCTGCCGCCCTGGCGCTCCTCCCGCTCGCGGCGATCCTCGCCATGCTGGTCCTCAAGGGCGCCGGCTCGCTCGACTGGAACTTCTTCACCCGCTCCAGCGTGCCCGTCGGGGAGGCGGGCGGCGGCTTCGCGCACGCCATCACCGGGACCCTGATCATCGTGGGCCTCGCCTGCCTCATCGGCGTCCCGGTCGGCGTCGCTGCGGGCATCTTCCTCGCCGAGTTCGGCAGCGGCGCCCTCGGCTGGCTGGTGCGCTTCGTGGCCGATACTTTGAACGGCATCCCCTCCATCGTGATCGGGATCTTCGCGTGGACCTGGATCGTGCGGCCGATGGGCAAGTTCACCGCGCTGGCGGGCGCCATCGCGCTGGCCACGATCCTCATCCCGATCGTGGCGCGCACCACCGAGGAGATGGTACGGCTGGTGCCCAACTCGCTGCGCGAGGCGGCCCTCGCCCTCGGCTACCAGCGCTGGCGCACCTCGCTCCAAGTGGTCGTGCGGACGGCGGGCGCGGGCATCGTCACCGGCGCCCTCGTCGCCATGGCCCGCGTGGCCGGGGAGACGGCGCCGCTCCTCTTCACCGCGCTCGGCAACCAGTTCTTCTCCACCCGGCTCCTCGAGCCGATGGCGGCCCTCCCGCTCCAGGTCTACGTGTACGCGGACGGCCCGTACGACGAGTGGCACCGGCAGGCGTGGGCCGGCGCCCTGGTCCTCATCATCCTGGTCCTCACGTTAGGCGCCGCGGCCCGGCTCATCACGCGGTCCCGCCGGCCGGCCCATGGCTGAGGCACTCCTGCGCCTGAGGCCCCGGGTGCCCGCCGCGCCGGCCGCGACGGTCCGGGCTTCCCGGCCCGCCGCCGGCACGCCGCGCCTCGCCGTGGAGGGGCTCACCGCCTGGTACGGAACGACGTCGGGCGTCCGCGACGTCACCCTCGGCTTCGAGAGCAACACCGTGACGGCGCTCATCGGCCCTTCCGGGTGCGGCAAGTCCACCTTCCTCCGGTCCTTGAACCGCATGCACGAGCTGGTGGCCGGGGCCCGGGTCGAGGGCCGCGTCCTCCTCGACGGCCACGACCTCTACGCCCGCGGCGTGAACCCCATCCAGGTCCGGCGCCGCATCGGCATGGTCTTCCAGAAGCCCACCCCGTTCCCGTCCATGACCATCGCCGAGAACGTGGCCGCCGGCCTCCGCGTGGGACCGCGGCTCGGGCGCGCCGCGGAGGCCGAGGTGATCGAGCGGGCCCTGCATCGCGCCGCCCTCTGGGACGAGGTGAAGGACCGCCTGCACCACTCGGCGCTCGAGCTTTCCGGCGGGCAGCAGCAGCGGCTCTGCGTCGCGCGGACCATCGCCCCCGAGCCCGAGGTCCTGCTGCTCGACGAGCCGACCGCGTCGCTCGACCCCGTGGGCACCGCCCGCATCGAGGAGCTCGTCCACGAGCTCAAGCGCGAGTTCACGGTCATCATCGTGACCCACAATCTCCAGCAGGCCGCGCGCGTCTCCGACGCCACCGCGTTCTTCTACCTCGGCGAGCTCGTCGAAGCCGCGCCGACGGCGCAGCTCTTCACCGCCCCAGCCCGCGCCCAGACCGAGGCCTATGTGACGGGACGGTTCGGATGAGCGCCGCCACCGCTCGCCCCCTGCCCCTCGCCGCCGGCGGCCCCGCCGGCCGCGCTCCAGCGCTCCGCGCCGAGGCCTACTCGTTCTGGTACGGCCGGCAGCAGGCGCTCTTCGAGGTCAGCCTCGATGTGACGCCGAACGCGATCACGGCCCTGATCGGTCCGTCGGGATGCGGGAAGAGCACCTTCCTCCGGTCGGTGAACCGGCTCCAGGAGCTCCTGCCGGCCACGCGCCACACTGGCGACCTTCTCCTCGACGGCGCATCGGTGTTCGCGCGCGGGGTGGACCCGGTGGACCTCCGGCGGCGGATCGGCATGGTCTTCCAGCGGCCCAATCCGTTCCCCAAGAGCGTCTTCGACAACGTGGCCTACGGGCCGCGCGTCTCCGGCGCCGCCGCCGATGCCGAGCTGCCGGAGATCGTGGAGCGGTCGCTCCGCCGGGCGGCGCTCTGGGACGAGGTGAAGGACCGCCTCGACGATCCCGGCACTTCGCTCTCCGGCGGTCAGCAGCAGCGGCTCTGCATCGCCCGCGCGCTCGCCAACGAGCCCGAGGTCCTGCTGATGGACGAGCCCTGCTCCGCCCTCGATCCGGTCGCGACCCAGCGCATCGAGGAGCTGATCGTCGAGCTCAAGCGCGACTACACCATCGTCATCGTGACGCACAACATGCAGCAGGCCGCGCGCGTCTCGGACTTCACCGGCTTCTTCTATCTCGGGCGGCTCGCCGAGTTCGGCCCCACCGAGAAGATCTTCACCAGCCCCGGTGACGAGCGCACCGAGGCCTACATCACCGGGAGATTCGGATGACCGCGGGACCCGTACGGCACTTCCACGAGGAGCTGGCCAGCCTGAAGCAGCGCCTCATCGCCCTCTCCAGCGAGGCCGAGGAGGCGGTCGGCAACGCGGTGGAATCGCTCCTGCGCCGCGACCGCCAACTGGCCGAGGCGACGATCAAGGGCGACCGGACCATCAACACCCAGGAGAGCGGCATCGAGGAGCAGGCCTTCCAGCTCATCGCCCTCCATCAGCCGATGGCCCGGGACCTCCGGCTCATCTTCTCCGCCATCAAGATCGTCCACGACCTCGAGCGCGTCGGCGACCACGCGGTGAACATCGCGCAGTCGGCCGAGCGGCTCCTCCAGTATCCGCACATCGTCCCCGAGCCCGAGATCGTGGACATGGCCGCCAAGGCCCGGCAGATGCTCGGCGACGCGCTTTCGGCCTTCGTTCGGGGAGACGCGGCGCTGGCCCGGGAGGTGTGCCGTCGCGACGACATCGTGGACGCGCTGAACGACTCGGTGTTCCGGATCCTCCTCACCCACATGATGGAGGACCAGCGCAGCATCGGGGCCTGCATGGAGCTACTCCTGGTGAGCCGGAATCTGGAGCGGGTGGCCGACCTCGCCACGAACATCGCGGAAGATGTAGTATTCGTGGCTGAAGGCCGGACCATCAAACATCATGCGGAAGACGTCCGGGAGGACGCGACCGCACCCTAGGCTCCCATGTCCCTGCGGGACCCGCACAAGTACCCGGGCCGGCTGATCGCCGTCGAGGGCATCGACGGCTCCGGGAAATCCACGCAGCTCTCCCTCCTGCAGACGTTCCTGCTGTCGGAGGGGTACGACGTGTCGTTCACCGAGTGGAACTCGAGTCCGCTCGTCAAGAACACCACCAAGCGGGGCAAGAAGAAGAACCTCTTCTCCCCGACGACCTTCTCGCTCATCCACGCCACCGACTTCGCGGACCGCCACGAGCGCTCGATCCAGCCGCCCCTCCAGGCGGGCCTGGTGGTGCTCGCCGACCGGTGGGCCTACACCGCCTTCGCGCGCGACTACGTGCGCGGCTGCGACCCCGAGTGGCTGCGCAACCTCTACGAATGGGCGACGCGCCCCGACCTCGCGCTCTACTTCCGCGTGGACATCGACACCTCGGTGGCGCGCATCACCGGCGGCCGCATCCAGCCCAAGTACCACGAGGCGGGCATGGACCTCGGCCTCTCCCCCGACCCGATCACCTCGTTCCGCCTCTTCCAGAGCAAGGTGCTGGAGGCGTACGAGGGCGTGGCCCAGGAGTACCAGCTCACCGTCATCGACGGCGCCCGCTCCATCGTCGAGCAGCAGCGCGAGGTGCGGAAACTGGTGAAGCCGATCCTCAAGGGCCTCCGGCGCACCGGTCTCACCCGTCCCGTCCTGGCGGCCCGCTGATGGAGACCCGGTTCCTCGGCCGCGGCCTCGCCAAGCTCGAAGTGGGAGCGCTGCCAGGCCATCTCATCGTCATCGAGGGCGCCGACGGCGTGGGGCGGTCCACCCACATCGAGCTGCTGCAGGGCTGGCTCGAGGGGCACGGGTTCGCGGTGGCCTCCACCGGGCTCAAGCGCTCGAACCTCACCCGCCGCGGCATCGTGGAGGCCAAGGAAGGGCACTCGTTCGACCGCACGACCATGTCGCTCTTCTACGCCACCGATCTCGCCGACCGCGTGGAGCACGAGATCATCCCGGCGTTGCGCTCCGGCTTCGTGGTGCTCGCGGACCGCTACATCTACACCACCATGGCGCGCGGCCTGGTGCGGGGCCTCGACCGCGACTGGCTCGCCAAGCTGTACGGCTTCGCGCTCGTCCCCGAGCGGGTCTTCTTCCTCCGGCTGCATCCGGACGAGCTGATCCGCCGCACCATGCGCCGCGGCGCCGAGCTCGACTACTGGGAGAGCGGGCGCGACATCGGCCTCGCGCCGGACCTCTACTCGTCGTTCCGCGACTATCAGACGCTCATCCTCAAGGAGTTCGACCGGATGGCGGAGCTGTACTGCTTCACCACCATCGACGCGTCGCGCTCCGTCGAGGAGGTCCAGTCCGACCTCCGCCGCGAGCTGGCCAGTCTCCTCGACCCGTCGCTCTTCGCGCCGCTGGGCGATGCCACCGACTGACCGGTTCGCCGCCATCGACGTCGGGTCGAACTCGATCCGCTGCCTCATCGCCGAGCGCGGCGCCGACGGACACCTCCACATCATCGACGACCTCAAGGACCAGCCGCGGCTGGCGCGCGGGCTCTCGGCCACGGGGCGCCTGTCCGAGGAGGCGATCGAGCACGCCATCGAGTCGCTGGGCCGCATGAAGCAGGCGGCCGAGCGCCGGGGCGCGACGCGCGTGGCGCTGGTGGCGACGGCCGCGGTGCGCGACGCCGCCAACGGCGCCGAGTTCGCCGAGCGGGTCGGGCGCGAGATCGGCATCCCCATGGACGTGATCGACGGGGAAGCCGAGGCGCGGCTCGCGTTCCTCTCGGTGCGCGAGCACTTCGCGATCGTGCGCGGCCGCTCGGTGGTCGCCGACATCGGCGGCGGCAGCCTCGAGCTGGTGCTCGCGGTGGGCGGGATGGTCGAGCACGTGGTCTCGCTGCCCTTCGGCGCGGTGCGGATGACCGAGCAGTACTTCACCACCGGCCGCTCCACCGCCGAGAGCGTCAAGCGCCTGCGGAGCGCCGTCCGCCAGCGCCTGCGCCGGGCCCTGCCGGCCCCCGAGTGGAACGGCGCCAAGCTCTACGGCTCCGGCGGGACCTTCACCAACGCCGCGCGGATCGCCGCCTTCCGCGACGAGGGCGGCGAGCCGGCCGGCGGCGTGCACGGCACCACGCTCTCCCTCGCCAAGCTGCAGCGGGTGCTGGAGTGGTTGAGCACGCTGTCGCTGGAGGAGCGCCGCACCGTCGGTGGCCTCAATCCGGAGCGCGCCGACATCATCGTCGCGGGTCTGGCCGTCGCCGCCGAGGTGCTGGAGCGCTTCGACGCGCCGGGCGTGACGGTGTCGGCCTTCGGGCTCCGGGAGGGGCTGCTGCTCCACCTCGCGACCCCGAGCGACGCGCAGCAACCGAGCCGCGCCCGGGCGATGCGCCGTTTTGCCGAGCGGTGTCGCACCGACCGCCGCCACGTCGAGCAGGTGCTGCGGCTTTCCCGGCGGCTCTTCGACACGGTCGGCAAGCGCCTGGCCTGCACGCCCGAGGACTGGGACCTGCTGGAGGCCGCCTCCCTCCTGCACGACGTCGGCCAGCTGGTGTCGTACAAGAGCCATCACAAGCACAGCTACCACTTGATCGCCCACGCCGAGGCGCTGCCCCTCTCCCCCCGCGACCGGCTCCTCGTGGCCGTGATCAGCCGCTACCACCGCAAGCGCCCGCCCTCCAAGAAGCACCCCGAGTTCGCGGCGCTCACGCCTGAGGAGCGCACCCGGGTGCGGCGGCTGTCAGCGCTGCTCCGGGTGGCCGACGGGCTCGACCGGGGGCACGTCGCGGCGGTGGAGTCGCTCAGGGTGCGGGCGTTGCCGACGAAGATCACGATCGACGCCGTGCCCCGGCTCGCCACCACCGATCTCAAGCTCGAGCTCTGGGGCGCGACCCGGAAAGCGGACCTGCTGGAGAAGCTGCTCGGCATCGAGGTCCTCATCCGCGCCGCCAAGGTCGCCGAGGTCGGAGTCGGGAGGATCGCCTCCTAGCCTCGCAGGGCATCATCGCATCACCAACCAGCCATCATTCATACATCATCAACCCAGCAACATATGTAAGTCATTGAAACACAAGTGTTTCGCACAGATGCCGTTGACAAAACGAACGTTCGTGCTATTTTGAGGAATGAGCCTGCAGACTGGTGCCATGCGCTATGCGCGTCGGGCGGTGCTCGAGCCGCTGGGCTACGTGATGCCTAACGCTTCTGCCGATTGGTTCGAGCGTTACTTCCTCACGCCGTCGCGACGACCGCGACCGGATCAGGCAGCGCTCCCGCCCGGGCGTCGCCATCGGGTGCCGTACGGCAGCGGGTGGCTCAGCGTCCACGAGTGGGGCGAGGGACCGGTGGTCCTGCTCCTGCATGGCTGGAGCGGTGGCGCGGCGGACTTCACCGCGACGATCGGTGCGCTGTCGGTCGCCGGCTTCCGCGTCGTCGCGTACGACGCGCCGGCGCACGGCGACTCCGGCGGCCGGCAGACCAATCTGGTGGACTGCATGGGGGCGGTGCTTCAGGTGGCCGGCCGCGTCGGTCCGGTGTGGGCCGTGGTGGGCCATTCGTTCGGCGCGCAGGTCGGCGCCCTGGCGGCGAACCACGGACTCGACATCCGGCGACTGGGGATGATCGGGCCGCCGGCCGATCTCAGGGCGTTGACCCTCGCGAGGGCTGCCCGCCTCGGTGTCCCACTCAGGATCGTGGACCGGGCCTTGGAGCGCCTGGCGCGGCGTCTGGACGTTTCCTGGCCGGACCTCCTGACGGCCCGCCTGGTCTCCACGCTCGACCTGCCGCTGCTGGTGGTCCACGACCGGGACGACACCCACGTGCCCTACGCCCACGGCGAACAGATCGCGGCGGCGGGGCGGAACGCGCGGCTGCTCACGACGACGGGCCTTGGACATCACGGGGTGCTGCTGGACGACGCCGTCCACGTCGAGCTGATGGAGTTCCTCAAGCCGGACTGAGCCGCCGCGTCTCTACGCGCACTACCGCTTGAGCATCACCAGCACGAACCCGCCCGCCCCCGTCAGCTCGGCACCCGCGGGCCGATCGATCCCCTGCAGCCGGTCGAGATAGACGACCGCCCTCGCCCGCGCGTTCTCCGCCTCGGCGCGGAGCGCCGGCCCCGGCCTTCGGTGACTCCCCCGCGTGTCCCCGCCTGTCCGCGCCACCGCCAGGGCCGAGTCCAGCGGCACCTCGAGGAGGACGTCACCCGCCCGCCCGATCCGCACCCGCCGCGTCTCGCGCGCGAGCACCGCCACCAGGCCCGTGTCGCTCGCAGCGCCCGAGTCCTCTCTTACCCGCAGCAGGACGTCGTAGCCCGCGACCGGGATGGTGCCGCGCGAGATCCCCGTGTAGTAGAAGGGCCCGTTCCGGCCGTTCCCCCCGGGAGCGACATAGCGGACGCCTAACACTTCGACCACCTTCCGCACCCGGTCCTCCCCCGCGAAGCCGCCGCGCCCGGCGACGAGACCCGCGCGCCCGGCGGACGCTTCCCCCAGCAGTGGCACCAGGTGCGCCGGACCGTGCGTCTCCACCACGTACCGGACCGTGGCGGAGATCTCCTGCAGGTCCGCGGGCGGGATGGCCCTGGTGGGCGCGTGGATCCGCCCGTCGGCCAGGACCCCGTAGCGATCGAGCAACGCGCGCAGCCGGCCGAGCTGGCTGCGCTCGGAGAGCGAGAACGCTCCCCACGGGCCCGCGAAGGTCGCCAGCGCGGCCAAGCAGAGCGACACCGGCACCAAGCGGATGCTCCGCGAACGGGTGATCACCTGGAAGGCCGCGACCGCCGCGAGCCAGAGCGACAGCACCAGCAGGAAGTAGCGCGGCTCGGTCAGCCCGTACTGGTGGATCCGCTGGTAGAGCGCCAGCCAGAGCATCACGACCGCGGGCACGATGCCGAGCCAGAAGGCCCGCGCGAACACCGCGATCCAGCGCTGGTCGGCGCGCCCCGCGAGCGGGTGCACCAGCAGCAGGGTGAAGATCCCCAACGCCGCCACGCCGGACACCAGGTTCCCGATCCAGCCGCTCGGCCAGTCCCAGGTCACCACCACCTTGCCGAGGTACAGCGTAAGGATGCCGAGGTACACCGAGACGAGCGGGACCAGCGTGTACTGGGCGAAGATCCGCAAGGCGGGCGGGTACTCCTGCTGCGACTCCGTCACCTCGACATCGGCGGGCACGCCGCCCAGGAAGAACCAGGTGTTGAACACGAACGCCATCACGGCCCACAGGCGGAAGTACCCCTCGGGCGGCACGTCCACGCCGAAGAGCTTGTCCAGCGCGACCAGCGCCAGCGCCAAGCCCAGGTAGAGCGTCCCGGAGGAGACTGCCGCAGCGACGAATCGGATGAAGAGCACGCGGTTGTACCGCCAGAACGCGTCAGGCAGGTCGCGACCGGCGAACGGCAGAAAGGCGACGAGCAGATGAAAGGCGACGCTGAGCTGCACGTAGCGGGCGAACCGCACCGGGTCCGACCAGTGGGGCCAGGCGAGGTACACCGCGACGAGGACCGCCGCCGCCGCGAGCGCGAGGCCCACGCGCGGGCCGGAGGACCGGAATCGCTCGCCAAAGAGCGTCGTGGCGGTGAGGAGCGGCAGGCCGAGCGTCGCTGCGGCGAGGAGCTGATCTTGGAGCCACGCGGGCCCCACACCGTCCTGTGTCAGTATCGCCGCCGTCGCGGCGGCGATGCCGGCCGCCAGGACGAGCGGGAAGCGCCGCAACACGGAGGCGGCGGCGCTGACCGCCGTGCCGAGCGAGGGAAGCCGCTGAAGCCCCATGGATGCCGTCCTGTCAGGTAGGGATCTGGTGCGACCTGAGCGCTGCATCGAAACCCGCGGCAGGATGAGGCCGCACCCGTCAGGCAGGCGTCAATTTGCCGAGGGAAACACTCTCAATACGGCTGCCCGCCACCGGCCGGCTGACACGTCCCGCTCGTGCACGCCGGCACGTGCGCGTTGGGCTGCACGAGCAGCTCCGCAAGTGGCAACGGCCCCGGTCCCAGGCACGTCACGAAGCCGACGCCGCTCGACGTCCCGATGCGGCACGCGCCGGCGGCGATCATCGCCAGGGCGGTCGCGCAGTCGCGCACCCCTCCCGACGCCTTCACTCCGAGGTCGTCCCCCACCACCAGGCGCATGAGCCGCACCGCCTCGGCCGTGGCGCCGCCCGAGGCGTGGAACCCGGTCGAGGTCTTCACGAAGTGCGCGCCAGCTTCCTTCGCGATCGCCGAGGCCTTCACGATCTCCTCCGTCGTGAGGGCAGCGCTCTCGATGATGACCTTCACGATCGCCGGCCGCGACGCCTCGACCACGGCGCGGATGTCGTCTTCGACGTAGGCCCACTCGCCGCCCCTGGCCCGGCCGAGCGCGATCACCATGTCCACTTCGGCCGCGCCCTTGGAGACGGCCTCCGACGCCTCGGCCGCCTTGGTCCGCGATGTCGTCGCGCCTAACGGGAACCCGCACACCGTCGCGACCGCGACCTCGGCGCCCTTCAGCGCCTCCACGCAGATCTCCACCCATCCGGCGTTGACGCACACCGCCGCGAACCGGTGCTGCCGGGCCTCGGCACAGAGCTTCAGGATCTCGGCCCGCGTCGCCTCCGCCTTGAGCAGCGTGTGATCCACGAAGTCCGCCACCCGCCGCGCGCCCGCCGCCGGCGTCCACGCCGCCTTCATGACGTTGGGCCCGCGCCACGCGATGTCGGCGAGCGGAGACGCCGCGGGTGCCACGGGCGCCGCCGCCAGCGCCAACGCCCCTCTGATGACCGTCTGCTGACGACCACTGCGCGTCTGCGCGTCTGCGCGTCGACTACCGACCGTCTTCCTGTCTGCCTGGATCCGGGCGACGATCTCCTCCGCCATCGCCTTCAGCTCGGCCTCGGTCACAGGATCCTCTTCCCGCCGATGTCCACCCGATCGAGCACGCCCACTATCACCGCCTGCACCGGAATCCATGGATCGTCGAAGATCTTGCGCGCCGACGAGCCCTCCTGCACCACCAGCACCTTGTCGCCCACCCCGGCGTCCACGACATCCAGGCAGATCACCTCGGTGCCCTCGGGCTTGAGCTCCAGGGAGAGGCGCCGCACCAGCAGCAGCTTCTTGCCCTCGAGACGCTCGTTCTTGTGCGTGGAGACCACGTCGCCGACCACGGTGCCAAGGTACACGTCAGGCTCCCGCTTCCGCGCGGCGGTCATCCGCCGACGCGAGATCGAGGCGATCCACTTTGCCCACCACCGCCGCATCCACCGCCACGTCGAGCTTCCAGAGCGCGATCGAAGCCTCCCGCGCCGTGATGTAGTAGCACAGCTCGCCGGGCCCGAGGCCGAACGTGTCCGCCGCGACCACGGGCCCGCCGCGCTCCTTCCCCGAGGCGTCCACCGGCTGGAGCCACTGCAGCGGCACGCTGTGCAGCGTGTCCTGCTTCACCGTCGAGACCACGCGCCCGATGATCTTCGCGAGGTACATCAGCGCCATCCTATCCGCTGCGGTTGCCACCGGTTCACCTGGCGCGCCGCGACGTACTCGGCCCGCGCGAAGAGCTTGATCAACGCCGCGCCCACGATGAACCCGCCGAGGTGCGCTCCGAATGCCACGCCGCCCCCATCGCCGGCACCCAACGTGCCGAGCAGTTGGAGCAGCATCCAGTAGCCGAGCATGACCCACGCCGGCAATGCGATGGTCGTGAGGAAGAACCCGATCGGCACCAGCGTGAAGACGCGGACCCTGGGATACAGGACGACGTACGCGCCCATGATGCCGCTGATGGCGCCCGACGCTCCCACCATCGGGATCACCGAGGACGGGCTCAGCGCCACCTGCATCGCGGCCGCGCCGATCCCGCTCAACAGATAGAAAAGCACGAACCGTCCCCGCCCCATCGAGTCCTCGACGTTGTTCCCGAAGATCCAGAAGAACCACATGTTGCCGAGCAGGTGCATCCACGAGCCGTGGAGGAACATGGACGTGAAGATGTGACTCACCTGCCGGCCCGGGTCGGTGGTGCACACCAGGTTGCGACCCATCTCGAAGCCGGAGCCCGGCTTGGCCAGCTCGGTCAGCTCTCCGGGAATGAGGCCGAGGTTGCAGACCGACGTGGCGAGCGGCAGGCCGGCCCCGGCGCCCTGCACGAACACCCAGACCAGCAGGTTCGCGGCGATGATGACGAAAGTGATGACCGGCGTCCGCTCGGTCTCGTTTTCGTCGCGGTAGGGGAACACCCGCCCAACCTAAGCAGCCATCCGGGCCTGTCAACGCGCGTTGTCTGTCGTTCTGGCAGGAATTGGCATGGCGGGAGACGGCATACGGCTTGCTCCTGCGACCATTATCGGACAGTACGTATCCAACAACTCTAGCGCTCGGAGCAGGACCCATGGCAGAGAAGATCATCGGCATCGACCTCGGCACGACGAATTCCGTGGTCGCCGTGATGGAAGGCGGCGATCCCGTCGTGATCCCGAACGCCGAAGGCGGCCGCACCACGCCGTCGGTCGTGGCCTTCACCAAGGACGGCGAACGGCTCGTCGGCCAGGTGGCCAAGCGGCAGGCGGTCACCAACCCGCTCCACACCATCTTCTCCATCAAGCGCTTCATGGGCCGCAAGACGTCCGAGATCACCGAAGAGATGAAGCGCGTGCCCTACAAGGTGCGCTCGGGACAGAACGATCTCGCCTCGGTGGAGATCGGCGGCAAGTCGTACACGCCGCCCGAGATCTCGGCGATGATCCTCCAGAAGCTGCGCCAGACCGCCGAGGACTATCTCGGCCACAAGGTCGAGAAAGCGGTCATCACCGTGCCGGCCT